>CAZQQR010000062.1:19437-21438 GCA_964595515.1 uncultured Pirellulaceae bacterium | reverse complement strand
AGTTCACTCTTAATTTTTTGAACACTAATCTTCACTAATCTGAACTAATCGAAGTGATCGCAAAGCAGAGTGAGGAAGCTTATTGGCGAAGGCGCTTAAATTGGAGTTAGCTCCACCTAATAGTTCACTTGGGCGACTGAGCCCTTAATTGATGAGCCGCGACAGAACTAATAGAAATGTTCTCGCTCCGTGCAATTTGGTTGCTGCCGGTCGATGCAATGAAACCCAGCATCGCATCAGGCATTAGTGATTGATTAGAGACGATTAGTGTTCCTAAACGTCCGTGCTCCTGACTTCCCGTGTTCCTAAATTTCCTCGCAGTCAGAGGGCATTAATCAAAATTCTTCCAATCAACTTTTCGGACAACCTTCTCTTTTCCGTTTTTCTCCAAAACGGTTCTAATAACCAGCAGACCAATTCGTCTACTCCTTGAACCGCGACCACTTCCAGGTAGTTTGCGGGCAAAAACAACGGAAAATCGAATGAATGACGAAATCAGGCTGGCCGCGCCCGATAGTTCGAGAGCCGCGATTGCGACTCCCGGCTGGATTCAGGATGCCATTGAAGAACACGAAAATTCGTTGCTGCGCTACGCGCAGCACTTCGTGCATGATTTGGAGACGGCCCGTGACGTGGTTCAAGACACTTTTTTACAACTCTGTCGAAAACCGGACGAGGAACTTCGACCTCGTTTGGCCCAGTGGTTGTTCACCGTTTGCCGAAACCGAGCGATCGATATCTGCCGGAAGGAACGACGAATGAAGTTAGCTCCAGAAAACCAATTGGCCAACAAGATGGCCGAAACGTCCGACCCGAACGTGAATCCGGTTGCGGCGATGGAAAAATCAGAGGCAGCCGCCGGACTTCTGAAACAAGTCGCAACGCTTCCCGACCGACAGCAGGAAGTCTTGCGGCTGAAGTTCAATGCCGGTCTGAGCTACAAAGAAATCGCAAAAGTAACCGGGCTGACCAGTACCAATGTGGGATTCATTTTGCACACCGCCATTGGAAAGTTGAGGACGAAGTTGAGTGTTGAAAGTTAACAGTCGTATTAGCTGTTGGCAAAAAACCTGAACCTTCAAATTGAAAATACCATGACAGACAATAATCAAAACAAATCAATCAACATCGACGATCCACGGTTAACGGATTTTGTGCTTGGCGAACTTGGCCCGGCTGAATCTGCTGAAATCCAAGCGGCCATCTCAGGCTCGGCGGAATTGGCTGCCGCGGTGGATGAGATTCGCAAAACGACCTCGATGCTAAGTGCGGCATATCTGTCCGAAGAACCGGTTCAATTGCTTGATGAACAAAAGGCTGAATTGGCGGCAGCGAGTGCTGACGACCCTGACGCGGCAATCCTGAATGGTGAGGTGGTTGCTGAAGAAGGTTTAGCCGTGAATGAGCTGGCTCAAAAAGACAAAGCCATATCAGCTAGTGGAGCAAAGTCATCTGGTCGTTGGATTGCGATCGCAGTTGCCGCTGGGCTGGCCGGATTGATGGTTGGCGGTTGGTACATGACTGAGTTTTTTGATTCTCCGATGGCTGCGGTCAGTTCCACTTCCATGACAAAAGACTCGGCTCCTCCAGCGGCTGAGATGTCTGCAAGCAATGAAGAGGAAATGAGAACTGGTGATTGGCAAGACTTTAAGAAAGAGAAAGCGGATTTTGGAGCTGGGTTTGGTGGTGAAAACTTAGGCGTCACGGCTGACGCTGAAATGGATCACCCGGAAGAGGCTTCAGATCTAAAAAGAGGCCAAGTAGAGCTTTCAGCTGAAGCGATGAATGACAAGCTTGAGATTGAACACGCTCCATCTCGATCGACTGCTGAGTTGCGTCAAAAAAACGATGACGTTGAATCTTCTTTGGCAGAAATGATGGAGTCCACGGTCGAGAAAATTGTCGGTGTTGAAGAAAATCAATTTGCACCGCGAAGTGAAATGGATCTGCAGTTTCGGCAAGAAGGTTTGGCACGAGCTCCAGGTGTTTTTCTTCCATCTC
>CAZQQR010000062.1:15791-19337 GCA_964595515.1 uncultured Pirellulaceae bacterium | reverse complement strand
AGGCGAACCCGACTACATCGAAATTGATGAGATTGAACTTGAGCAAGGAATTTCTGGAGAATCTCAATCCGGTCAAATGGGCGGGAGTATGATCGCCGGCGGTGGGGCGAACACTGGTAACCAACCGAGCAACTCCACGGAAGCCTCGCCCGATGATACGGCCCCAAGTGCCCCTTCGGCTATGCCAGCGAAACCTGCACAGGTTGGGGATGCGACAAAACAATTGCCGCAACTCGTCAAAGGCAAAGATAAAAATGAAGGGTTTGACCAGCAGCTAAGCTCATTCCAGGAATTGGGAGTGGCCGTTGAAACGCGTATGCGACGAGAAACGAAAACTCGAGCTGTTCCCGTCCAAAGAAGTCGTATGGAATCGAGAACGAGAGAAGTGCCAGGCGAAGACGGCAAGATGCAAACTCAAAATTATGAGGTTGCCGTGCCCTACACCGAAAATGTAACGCAGAACTACACCGTTGAGGTGCCTGTTCAAGTCGTTCAGGTGGATGATGCGAAAACAGAAAAGTTCTTCAAACGGCTTGCCGCCAAAGTCGATCCGGAAAACAAGCAGACTTTCGAAGTTGAACAGTTGCTATCCATTGCTGCAAAACAACTCGATGGGCAACAACTCGATGAAAACCGGGATCTCGAAGAAGCCAGCAAGTCCGATGGTAACAAGACTGCTGACGCTGAATTAACACAGGCCGAATCAGACGGGCGTTTAGCCAGAAGGCTTTTGGTCACACTCGAAGAAGCCAAATCGTCCGGGAATAAATTCGTCCAGCCGTTGGTAAAACGACTTGGGAAAAGCCTGGAAAAACGAAACGTTGATGTGTTGAAAAATCGTAGCTGGAAACGAGTCAAAGCAATCCCAAACACGACTCGGCTGATGGTGGGCGACAAAGACGAGCTTGATATGACAGGCATGCAAGTCAATGTTAAGGTCGACGGTTTTCGGGCTCGAGTATTGCTCGACTGTTTTTATTACAACGATCGTGATCGACAATTGGAAGGAAATTTCAAGCTTCGTCTCCCCGACGATGCGTCTCTATACTATTTCGCGTTTGGCGAAAGTGCCTATGACCTCACTGAAGAAGGTGGGATCGTCAAAGAGGAATTCCTGAACGATGAGACTCAATTTGTTTCTTTCAATGCACCCGACATCAAAACAGCACGTCAGGATGTTTGGGCCAATGTAAAAGAGTCACGGATGGTGCCCCGTGAAAAAGCGGCTCACGCCTACAGTGAAACGGTGCGCCGCAAAGTCGATCCAGCTCTTGTGGAATGGTCGGGTGCAGGGGTCTTCAATGCTCGTGTCTTTCCACTGGCCCCCAAAAAACTGCATCGGATCGTGATCGGCTACGACACGAACTTGAAAAAAGAGAATGGCGAGTGGGTTTACGAACTTGATCTCCCTGAAAATGTCGGCCAGTGTCAAGTGGACCTGAACGTGCAACCGATCGAAGGTGTTGAGTTTGAAGTTCAGCCAACCTGTGATCCATTCCAGGCTGTTTCTGGCAAGCGGACGATCAAGCGATATCGGTTTAATGAATTCAATGGACAGCAAAAGAATGGGATCCGGCTGACAACAAAAGGTGCTTCGAAAACATCCGAGATTCTTCTTCAATCCAGCGATGAAAAGGAAGGGGACTTCTTCGGGGTCCAGCTTACTCCTGAATTGCCGACCGAAAAAATTAAAGGCAATCCGCGGGCGATCTTCATGCTCGACACGTCACTCAGTAGTAACCCAGACAAATTCAATGTTTGGTTGAAGATGCTGAAATCGACGCTGGATAACAATCGCGATTCATTGAAGCAATTCAATGTTGCTTTCTTCAATGTTGATACGCACATGTTCGCTGACCAGTGGTTAGAGAACACTTCCGAAAACGTCGCATCGGTTTTGGAAACTTGCGGGGAGTTGTCGCTGGAAGGAGCCACTGATTTGTATGGTGCCCTCGAACATGTTGCCAACCAAGAATGGGTTTTTGGTTCTGATGACTCAACTGGAAAGAAGGCATCCGGTCCCGATTTGTTCTTGCTCAGCGATGGGGCGGCGAACTGGGGTGAAACCAATCTTCGACTAATCGGACGTAGATTGGAGGACGGGAACTTTGGAAACTTGTTCGCTTACCAGTCAGGGCTGACCGGAACCGCAATTGCGAACCTGCGATTTCTGGCAACAGAGTCCGGTGGAGCTGTGTTCTCGATCGCAACTGAGTCTGAAATCAAATTGGCTTCGACGGCACATCGCAAACGACCTTGGAAACTGAAATCAATGTCGGCCAAAGGGACGACGGATCTGATGACCGCTGGCCGTGTGAAATGGGTTTACCCGGGTCAGTCGATCTCGGTTGTCGGCCGGGGCAACGTTGACGAAAAAATTGAAATGGTACTGAAGCAGGCAGGGAATGAGAAAACAGTTTCGTTCGCACCCAAGAAGCTGAATTCTGACCTTGCACCTCGATTGTACGGCCAAATTGCGGTCGGCCAATTGGAAAGCCTGGGCTCGGAAGTGTTCGACGTAGCGGCCTCTTACGCTCGGCACTTTCGTGTCACAGGTGAGACTTGTTCGCTGTTGATGCTTGAAACAGAAGCCGACTATCAGCGTTTCAACATCAAGCCCGAGGAAGATTTGTTCGTGATCAAAACCAAGGCTGCCAAAAAACTGGTCGCTAATGTTTTGAAGAAATCGGCTGAAGAGTTGGCTGACCCAAAAGCACAATTGGTGGCTTGGCTTGGTCGGTTGGAAACGATGCCTGGGATGCAGTTTAAAATGCCAACCGCCCTAAAACTGGCAATGGATGAGATCGAAATCACAGCGATCTCCCAACCACTAGACTGTGAGCTCACCAAACAGAATCAGCGATCAAAACATTACCTTCAGCATTTGCTGAGCGAGCGGTTGGACTACGAAACGATTGCCAAACAAGCAAACGACAGCGATTTGACGATCGACGAATCGATCAAAGTGTTCAGTTCACTGGTTGAACGAAATCCAGGCAACCTCGAGATTGCCCGTGATGTTGCTTTTACTGCGATGGAGCTGGATCGACCGGCTCAAGCGTTTCATTTGCTTCGCCGGGTCGCGACTGCCCGACCGTTTGAAGGAAGTATCTACCCTGCTCTGGGCCAGTGTTTGACTCAGCTTGGTCAAGCCGATCAGGCGATCGTGTACTACGAGATTGCTTTGGGCGGTACCTTTCAGCGGCGAGGTGAGAACTTTAAAGAGATCGTTGCCACAGAATACACTCATTTGCTTCGTCAGGTAGCGGCTGGAAAAATGAAATCGTCGATCAAAGATTTTGCAGCTGCCCGGCTGGAGACGCTCGCCAAAGAGATGCGTTTCAAAGAAGCGGATGTTGTGATTACGATGCTTTGGAACACGGATCAAACAGATGTTGATTTGCATGTCGTCGAACCGTCGGGAGAAGAGTGCAGCTACGAGAATAAGAAAACACGTTCCGGTGGCCAGATCACTTCGGATATTACGACAGGTTTCGGCCCTGAGATGTATTTCAATGCGAAAGCCCCTCGCGGGAAGTTCGATGT
>CAZQQR010000062.1:10292-15691 GCA_964595515.1 uncultured Pirellulaceae bacterium | reverse complement strand
GTTTCGGCCCTGAGATGTATTTCAATGCGAAAGCCCCTCGCGGGAAGTTCGATGTAAAGGTCAAGTACTACAACAACGGTCAAAGCCGAACGGAGCTTCGCAACAAAGTCCACTTGTTAATCTACCGCGATTTTGGAACCGAAGACGAGCGGCTAATTCGTCGTACGGTTCAAATGAAAACCGTTGGTGTGAAAGAGAGCGTGACCACGATCGGCGTTGGAAAGTAGCATTGCCGGGCCACTTTTTGGCGCTACAGAGAAGTTCATCTCTGACAGAGAAGTTCATCTCTGATCACGGACGGGCGAGTTCCGGAGGAACGGCATTGTCTAGCCCGGCACTTCAGTGCCGGTTAAAGGATCTCCATCAAATCCTAAGTCCCAGAGGGACGGCATTGGTTTTGAATGCTGCCCGGTCACTGAACGGTTCTTGGCAAAACGCGAGAGCTCGTCGTCATTGGTTTGTTCATTTGGCGGTTTTGGCATTTGCGATGTGCCATTTCCGAGATGCCGTGTTGCGCTCATTGCCGGATTGGCGTCGCAGGCTCCTGATCCGGCCTACGTTTTGAAACTTGCCTCTGTTCGTCTTTCGCTTGTATTGGAAACCGGTCTGTGCGGCTCCCGAACGCTCACGCATTTTTTACGCCCAATTCAGCTCTGGCTCACTACCGATTATCCGGCAATTTTTTAGTTCCGGAGGAACGACATTTTCTAGCCCCGGAATTTATTCCGGGGTAAAGGGCCTACCCAAATCCCAGAGTCCCAGAGGGACGGCACTCGCTCACGCCGTTTGACCGACCCCGTTTTTTGACGATCTCTGTGTTGACGATCTTCGCTTTTGATCTTCTTGTGCGTTCGTTTTCCCGCACCTATCGAAACCGATAATCTCGTGTGTTCTTCCGGAGCCAATTGGGGAGTCGATCGTAGTCCACTTCTTTTCGGAACTTGACTGTGAAATGGCCGGTGTCTTGGGTCACTCCGGCGAACATGTTTTTCGACTCGTAAATTTTGTACATGCCAAACGTTGAACAACGATCGAAATACTCATCCATTTCGGAATACATCGCGCGCCTAGGCTCTACTTCTTTAGGCAGGGAAATATTGACGTATGTTTCAGATGGCGCGTAATGCAAGATTTGTTTTACCAGAAACTCGGTCACCGTCGGTCGGATCTCTTTCCGGCATTTCCACTCTGAACCTCGCCACGAATTGTCTTCGCCGTAAGAAACGATATCCATTTCTTGGACGGGTGGATCAGGGAGATTGAGGTGTTCTTTTTTGACACCCCAGGCAATGTTGCCCTCACACAAAACACAAATGACAAGCGTCTGATCGCTGTCGCTCCAAAGCATTGCATAGTCATCTCGAAGCAAGTTGAAGTACTCCGAATCCGTCTGTTCAAACAGCGAAACCCACTCCTTCAACGACGGGGGCAATTTGACATTTAAACGTTGCTCAACGACATCAATCCGTTGGTCCCACTGTTCGACGCCGTGTAGCTCTCGGGGAATGAATTTTTCGTTTTCGTATTTCCAGAACCAGTTGCGAATGAACTGACGCAGTATCGTCCAGCGCTGCCGCCAATCATCGCCAACGTTCTGAAAGCAAGGTAGGTAGTCATTCATCGTTTGGAGTTTGGTAAGACACTAATAAGTTGCTGGAGCGAATTGGGTAATTAGAACTCAATCGGGCCGTCGTTGCTGTATGACGGCAATCGGTTTTTGTTGGATCTCGCAATGTTGACACCTGAAGGTTTCGTTTGGTTCGAACTGGTTAGGTAAAAATCGAACCGGTTTAACCGAAGCAAGTTGGCCTGTCTAACCCGTCGTGCCTGAATATTGAGAATTCAATTTCGACTTTTTCGAAATAGAGTGAGGACGCCTGGAATACGGGTTAGTGGGATTGCAATCGAAATTCTTGTGCAGGCAAAACTTTTGCTTTCATAGCACCCTTTGTCCCGATGTAGAAAGTACACAGTGAATCGAAGGACTCGGAAACCCAGAACGGACGTTGGGCGCTGTCACCGGCATAGTCGGTTGTCTAACGTGCTTTCATTCCGAGGCGATTCATGGCGAGTAGTAAAACAATTCACGTAGTTTCTCGAGCCTCTGACGGCTCATTCAAACTGAAAGAGTTCGAAACCTTTGACGACATCGCGAAGATCCACGATCAAATCGGGATCGACGATTGCAGTACGGATCTTACGCTTAGAGGATTACCGCTTTTTCGAGGGCTGGTAGGTCCGCTTTCTGAGTGTAAAACCATCGTGCGATACGAGTCGGCAGATGTTTTCGAAGCCAAGACAAAGGAATGGGCGCAGGCGAAAACCAAACGTCGACGTAGGCGGCGTAAAACGGAAACGGGCGAAGTGCAATCCAGTGCCGCTGTGCCAGCTCCCAATATCGCTCTCAAGCCGGGATCGATGATTTCCAGCCCCACAACCTAGAGATCAAACCGGCGCCCATCGCGGCGTCGCAAAAAAATAACCAAACCGGTCAACCCGGTAGCGCCTCTTTCGACGGGGCGTTTTTTTATGCGCTGATTTGGGTGGAGGGTTGGCGTCGTCAGATTTGCGTTTTAGAAAGTCGGCGTTTTTGAAATCGAGTCTTTTCCAAAGCCGGTAATAGTCATTGTTCGTCGTAGAACCAAACGTAGTTGGCAACGACAGCCACGCAGTCGCCTTCGGCTTGCCGTTAAACGAAGGTTATTCAATGAGGCGTTGTTCACACGGGCATCACGATCAAGACGCAGACCGTTGAAATCACTCTCCCTATGGGGGTTCCTCCGAGAATTTAGTGGCTGAGAATCAGCTCATGGTAGTGGGATTCGCCAGAATTCCTTTTAGAGCTTCAATCATTCGACAACAGGATTTCTTGGCGAAATCCACTACATTCCCGGCCAGCCACTAAATCCCCCGAAGAGCCCCCTATGGGAGAGTCGCCGTCTCAGCGGCGGAGAGGGCGATCGTTTTAATGTTGAGAATCTTGGCAGGTAGAGCCCTCCCCGTGCCTGGGGCACGACCTTCCCGCAAGCGAGAGGGTTTGTTTTTGTCGGTCGAGGTCAACAGAAAAACCGTGGCCTAACAGTAAAACCGTGGCTTAAACAGAGAAACCGTGGGTCAACAGAAAAACCGTGGGTCGGTAGAAAGCCCGTGATGCCGCAGAAGCGTCAACCACTCGGTCTACGATTCTCGGAAACGAACCCTTGCCTCGCTGTGGTTCCCAAACGCCGCCAACCGTTCTCTGTATCGATATGAACTCGAAGAGCTGGCGAGCCCCACAAATTAGCGTGTTAAACACTGCCGGTTGTACTTGTTGATATTCATCTGAACCAATTTTGAGGACGTTTCGTAAATCAATTTCCAGGGACGAACCAGCAACCCAGCAAGTGGTTAACTTTGACAGACCGTTGTCATCGTAACCGCTCTCTTAGCATTCAGCGGTTGTGCGGATCACGCGGACGAAAGTTGTTTCAATTTTTTTGACCGCGGAAAAAACGTGATCTATTTTTCATCGGCTTATAGTGCGCCGTCGGTCGGCGCTTCAAGCCGGTTCCTGACTGACCTTAAACTTCTGCTGGCTTCGCTCCCAAAAATTTGTGGCGAGCAGATGGTCGACGGGTCACCTTCGTAGGATGCAACGTAGTATGGATATTACCCCCAAGATGAGCACCGGCAAGCTTCATCAACTCATGATGATCCCAGTGGCGACTCTGATTGTCGCTGGCCTGATGATCATGCAGCCAGCGACGTCGCTTGGCCAAACGAGTTCTCAGCCTGCAGTCGCCAAAGCCCCGGTATCAATTTCGATCGAGGGCACAGAGGCGATGCCCAAAGCGATCCTTGAGCAAGGGTCTGAACTCGAATCAGGGGGACGATGGGCGGAAGCACTTAGCCTCTACCAAAAAGCACTCAAATCACATCCAAAAGACGCTGCCCTGCTAACACGCCGAGCCGTCGCGAGAATCCATTACGATCTTGAGCGTCGGTATTCCGATACCAGTTTTATCAAAACGATTAACACTGCCGACATCAACACCGCAATGAATGTTTATGCGGAAGTGTTGTTGAAAGTTCAATCGTACTACGTTGACGAGCCGAATTGGGCTGACCTCGCAAGCTACGGCCTGACGAGTCTCGAAGTCGCTTTGATGTCGCCTGAGTTTCGCAAAGTCAATTTAGAAAACATTTCTGATGAGCAAGTTCGCTCAACGATCTTGGCCACTCGAAAACGACTTGAGAATGCAGTCGTCAACACACGGCACGATGCTTACGTTGTTGCTTCAAACACAGCACGGCATCTGGAGAAAACCATCGGGCTTCGCAGCCAAGCCACGATGTACGAATTTGTTTGTGGAGCGATTTCTGCTTTGGATCCATATTCGGCTTTTATGTCGAGCAATCAGTACAGCGAAACGATGTCCCAAATCGAAGGCAACTTTGTTGGACTTGGCGTTGAGCTGAGAACGCACGAGTCGTTCTTGGAAATCGTAAGCGTGATTCCTGGCGGTTCGGCTGGCCAAGGCGGCATTGTCAAAGGTGATCACATCATCGCTGTTGATGGGAAGGCAGTCACCGACGTCGGAAGTGAACGTGCAGCAGACTTAATGCGTGGGCTAGAGGGCAGCTTTGTTTCCATTGGTCTTGATCGAGATTCTCAGCAGCAAACACTTCAGCTTGAACGACGCCGCGTCGAGATTCCTAGCGTTGACCAAGTTGGAATCGTGGATGAAACCAACGGGGTTGGCTACATTCGTTTGACCAATTTTCAGAAGACGACCTCGCGTGATTTCGACGCCGCACTTTGGAAACTTCACCGCGACGGGATGCGTTCCTTGATCGTAGATGTCCGCGGCAATCCTGGCGGGTTGTTAGCAGCCTCAGTCGAAGTCGCCGATCGTTTTGTTGGAAGCGGCGTTATCGTCTCAACCAAAGGCCGCAATCCGATGGAAGATTTTACCTACCGGGCTAATCTCGCGAGTACTTGGCGAGTTCCACTGGTCGTTCTTGTTGATGAAAATTCAGCAAGTGCCAGTGAGATTTTTGCGGCTGCGATTCGTGACCACCATCGAGGGATCATTGTTGGCGAAGACAGTTACGGCAAAGGCAGTGTTCAAGGCATTTTTCAATTGAATGTTTCTGGAGGCGGGGTGCGATTGACGACGTCTAAGTTTTATTCTCCAACCGGTCAGCCGATTAGTCAGGTGGGTGTCAAAGCAGACGTGATGATCAACCAGACGGCAAAAGTTGGAATTGAGCCAACGCCTCTCGAAGAAGACGCGGGCTTGCGAGTTGGTATCCAAGTCGCCCTCAGGAACCTTGAACAAAAACAAGCCGCGATTCGTTCGCAGACTTCTCGGGCTGACCAGACAGATAAAGTCGCCGGTCGATAAAGTCGTTGGTCG
>CAZQQR010000062.1:7636-10192 GCA_964595515.1 uncultured Pirellulaceae bacterium | reverse complement strand
CTGCCGTTCCTCCGGAACTATGGCTGGCGGAAGTATGGCGAATCTTTGATCCAGCGCCTCGCCGCAGGTCGTCATCATCATCAACGAGTAAGATCTTCTTGAGTTGTGCCATTGTGGCGTTTCTACCGGGTCGACAATCGGCTGGCTCTGCGAAAATAGGGATTGCGACGCAAAGCAATCATTCGTGTGTATCAGGGTCGAGAAAGTCGGAAAGATGACACGTTTCGCCCGGAAGTACTCTCGCGTAAATCTACCGGCAGATGATGGTCCTTTAGTCGATCGCCGAGAGATCGTATAACTTAGCCAGCAACGATCAACTTCCAAACGCAAACTGATAATTGACCATGACGGAATTCGCTGAGTTTTCGAATCTTCTGGAGCGACCGGCAGATGAAAAGAACATCGAGTTTCAGCGTCATGGACGTCTGACGCATCTGATTGCCGGCTCGCAGTTGACACCAAAGATATTGGAAAAGCTTTGCCGCTCGGCGGATATCATTCGAAAAATGAACCGGGACCCTGAGGGCAACCGCAGGTTGAGAGATCTGCTCGCTCACAAACGGGCGATGCTGTATTTCACGC
This sequence comes from uncultured Pirellulaceae bacterium, assembly GCA_964595515.1. Classification (GTDB taxonomy): domain Bacteria; phylum Planctomycetota; class Planctomycetia; order Pirellulales; family Pirellulaceae; genus Mariniblastus. The sequence goes on along the minus strand of CAZQQR010000062.1, from coordinate 9,610 downwards.
AGCCATCCACGCGAACGTTTCTTTCGTTCATGGCTGCCTGCCAGATCCTTGGTTTGACTTGCAACGAAGTCCGTGACCCTAAAACTTCTTCTGAAGTGAAACGTGAATCGAGAATGGATTCGATTCGCATGTTCAGCAGTTACTTTGACTTGATCATCATGCGATCTCAGATCAGTAACTTTGCTGAATGTTGTGCTTATTTGATGAACGACCTTGAGCGGCAAGAGCGACGTTCGGTTCCGATCGTCAATGCGGGTGCGGGGAGCGACGAGCATCCAACACAAGCTTTGTTGGATATGTATACGATCGTTCGAACGTTTGATTTCGATGAAACATCCACTTCCAAGCCCTCTCGGCTGAAAACGCTGCAGAGGAAGTATCCAGATCTAAGCCGTGGTCCGGCTGAGAAGACTTATACATTTTGCGGTGACATCGGGCGGGGGCGGACCGTTCGTTCGCTGGCGACGGTGCTTTCTCAATACTCCAATGTGCGAATGTTCTTCGTTTCGCCTGACCATGAAGCTCTCGTGTTGGACGACACGCTTCGAGAAGACTTGGCTGGTCGAGGCGTGGAAGTGCACGAGTTCCAGAGTCTCGATGCGAAACTGGATGGTGAATCCGTGCTGAGCCAAACGGATTGTTTGTATATGACGAGGATTCAGAGAGAACACAATTCGGAAGAAGTCGAAAAGCAAATTGCGGCGGTTGATCTTGAGCCGTTTCGTTTAACACCCGATCGAGCAAGCCACTTGCCGGAGTATTCGCCCATCTTGCATCCTTTTCCTCGGGATAGCGTGATTGATGAATTGCCAACCGAAATCGACAAAGACCCCAGAGCGATGTATTTTCGTCAGGCAAGAAACGGGATGTGGGCGCGCGCAGCGTTATTGGTTCATCTGTTTGATGCCGCCGACACATTGTATTTCGCTTACTCGGATGTGATGGGAACCCAACGTTGAGTCAGTCCCCCGCTAATGCATCGACTTCGCGATCCCGAGAGCACCAAATGGCGCCTCGGTTTTCGTTTTTTCGAGGGATACTCCGTGGCGCAACAATTATTGGACTGGCGTTGACCGCAATTACATTCTGGGCGGACGTTCATTGGTTGGCGGATCTAGTCGCGCAGTTCAGAGTGCAATTGACGGTGGGAGCAATCGTCGTCTGTTTACTACTGGCTTTGTTTCGTTCGTGGCGATTCGTGACGGCGTGTTTGATTGGTTGTGTACTCAATGGATGGATGCTCGGGCCCTATTTGGTTCCGACATTTGTTCAGGAGCGAGGGGAGACTCAAACCGTTGCCCGTCCAGACGGAACGTACCGGCTACTTTCCTTGAACGTGTTGACGAAGAATCGAGATTGGCAAAACGTCATCGACCTTATTCGTAGTAATGACGCTGATTTCGTTGTCCTAATGGAGATTGATTCCACCTGGCATCAAGTCTTGGTTCAATTGGAAGCCGAATATCCGCACGCTCGCTACGAAGTACGTTCCGACAATTTCGGAATCGCGTTTCTATCCAAGATCCCGTGGTCGTCGATTGAATCGTTTTCGTCAGCCAGTTTGCAGCTTCCGTCGCTGGATGCAAAATTTGATGGACTTGGCGGGCCTGGGGGCCGGAACCTTCGAATCATTGCCACCCATCCGATTCCCCCGATGGGAGAGGCGCATTGGAAAGCGAGAAATGAACAGCTTTTCAACGTTGCGGACAGACTGGACGATCGGTCTGCCAATTTGATTGCCGGGGATTTTAATTTGACGCCTTGGTCACCGATTTTCAAAGAAGTCCTTAAACGGGGTGATTTAAAGGATGCCGGGAGCGACAGCGGGGTCGAGCCAACCTGGTACATTTTTCCGACCTGGCTGGGCGGTTTGAGTTTGGATCATGTGTTGGCAAGCCCAAACGTGACAGTTATCGACCATCGTATTCATTCAGCGGTCGGGTCAGACCATCGGCCCATCTCACTTGATTTTCG
>CAZQQR010000062.1:6047-7536 GCA_964595515.1 uncultured Pirellulaceae bacterium | reverse complement strand
GAATGAACGTTCATCCTGCGGCAAAACGCTCAACATCGCTAATTTCAGTGTCCTCACGTTGAAATTGAGTCAGTCGATCCATTGTTGCAGGTAATGCCGGATTTTAGCGTTAACGCAATCGTGCTTGGGAATCGGCCCAGAACCTCGCAACGTGATCAATTTTTCCCCAATCGCGTGTATGTTTCAGCCGGACGACGGCTTGTGGTCGATATTAATTGGGTAGGTTTTGACTCGCTATGCCAAGCAAAATCCAAGCGATTTTTTCAAAACATTGGCAACGAAAAAGCTTGGCAAGTATAATTCAAGACTTACTGTTAACGAAGATGGCGAAGCTGGGGTGACGTTGTCCGTGGGTTCTCAATGCGGATTTGAGACCATTCTCTGGATGATCGTACCAGCCCAACATTTTGACTTCCTTGAGGTGTCTTGATGAACTTAATCGGCAAGATTTTTACACTTTTGATTTTCTTCATGAGCATTTGTTTTCTCGTGATCTCCGTCATGGTTGGTGCATCGCATCGCAACTGGAAAGAAATTGCTTCCAAGAAAAATGACGAGGCTTCGATTGCAGTCAAGCGATTGCAGGATGCGAAAAACAGCACGACTGAACAGCAGAAATTGCTTTCGGCTGAGCGAGTTAGTCGTGCCTTCCAGTTGGCTCAATTGGAATCACAATTGAAGACAGCCAATGCGAACTTCATCAGCAAAGAAGCTGAGCTTCGAAAAGTGATCGAGATCAGCCAGGAACAGCTTGCTCAACTTGAGAAAGCGGAAGCTCGACTTGCCCAACAAGACAAAGAGATTGTGGAGTTGACCGACAAGAACAACACCCTAGTTGACGACATCTCAAACCAGTTTGCTCTGACTCGCGACTTGACCAACGAAACTTTCGAACAGCGAAATCAGATCGGATTGCTGTCAGAAAAAGAAGCCGACATGACGAACCAGTTGGTCAAAATGGAAAAGGTCCTTAGTGCTAATGGTTTGACCGCGAACTCGAACACCGATCACATTGTGCCAAAGCTTGAAGGCGTGGTCACGCGAATCGGTAACGACGGACTGTTTGCAGTCAGTATCGGGTCCGATGACGGAATCAAAGTCGGTCACGAGATGGATATCTATCGCAACGACAAATACATCGGCAAAGCGACAGTCGTCAATGTCCTCCCGGATATCTCTGCTCTCAAGAGTAACAAAGACTACATGCGAGGCACGGTTCAGGAGGGCGATTATGTCACCACCAAATTCTGAAGACTTGTTCGGTGATGCAGGTGGAGAACTCATTCAGATGCCAGATGACCCTGGCATGATGGAAGAAGAGCCGGCACAGATGGCCGCTCCAACCGCTGCAGCTCCGCTTTACCGAAAACAGGGTTTCAGCATGTATACCATGATGCTGATTCTCTCCTTTGTTTTTATGTTGATCGCCACGATTCTATTTTTCATGGATGCAGGAAAGTATTAATGCGTAGGTCAGGCTGTGCCTGAC
>CAZQQR010000062.1:0-5947 GCA_964595515.1 uncultured Pirellulaceae bacterium | reverse complement strand
ACGAATTGGAAAACACCCTCGTTCATCGTCCAAGTTATGGCGGCTTAGCGGCAAGACAGAAGTCGCATGAATCGTTAGAATAAGACTGCGAAGTTTATCAGGCGAAAATGTTGTTGCGGCGTCTGGTCAGACTATTTTCGCTGCGAACAGTTGAAAGAACCATCTGTTCCATCACTGAACACTTTGGGCGGGTGAGGGATTCGTTGGATAAAAAAGACACGACTATCTTTGATGGAATTTCTTCAAAGAGTGTTTCGGTAAGTGAACTTCAAAATTCATCTCAGCAACTTCTGGACAACATCGCGACCGTCGTTCTGGGCAAACGAGACATTGCAGAGCTTTGCTTGATTGCACTTCTCTCTGACGAGCACGTTTTGTTGGAGGATGTTCCGGGGGTCGGCAAGACGCTGATGGGCAAAGCGCTCTCCCGAAGCGTTGAAGGTTCTTTTCGCAGGATTCAGTTTACGCCGGACCTTTTGCCAAGTGACATTATTGGCAATTCGATTTACAACTCGAAAACTACCGAGTTTGTTTTTAACGAAGGACCGATCTTCAGCAATTTCGTTTTGGCGGACGAGATTAACCGAGCGCCTCCAAGAACACAAAGCGCTTTGTTGGAGGCGATGAGTGATGCTCAGGTGAGTGTTGACGGCACCAGCCATCAGCTTAGTCGACCGTTCATGGTGATTGCGACGCAAAACCCATTCGAGTTCGAGGGGACTTATGTTCTCCCTGAAAGCCAGTTGGACCGATTCCTGATTCGAACATCGATGGGGTACCCTAGCCCTGAACTGGAGGGGGATATTTTTCGAAATCACCGCAATGGTGAACCCGTAGAGACGCTTCAGCCGACTTGTGATTGGCGACGTGTTTTGGAAATGCAAGCGGCCGTTCGTGAAGTTCAGGTCGAAGATTCCATCTCGCAATACATGCTCGACATCGTTCACGCCACGCGTGAGTCGTCAGAATTGAGTGTCGGTGTTAGTACCCGAGCGGCACTTTCGTGGTACCGGGCAGTTCAAGCACGAGCCTTCATTGATCAACGAAGCTTCGCCATTCCAGACGACGCAAAAATTCTTGCCATTCCTGTTTTGAGTCATCGAGTTTTGACTCGCGGGGGAGTTCAAGGCAGCCAACGTGACGAGGTCGAAGCCATCGTTGCTGAAATTACGAGCAAGGTCACTTTGCCAACGTAGTAACCGAATTCTATGAAACTTGCTGGCCGACAGAAAATTCAACGCTATCTCAACAAGCTAACGCCCGAAGGCTGGGTGTTTCTTGTTGTGTTGATGTTTATCACGCTCGGCTCCATCATGCGAAACGTCAATCTGCTCGTTCTGATGGCGGGAATGATGGTTGTGTCGCTACTGTTGAACTGGCGACTGGCCGTTCACCGCCTGCGTACGCTTTCTGCGAAACGGCGATTGCCAAAACAGTTAAACGCGGGAGAGTTAATTAGTTTTCAGTGGACCTGTGAAAATCGCTCTGATCGGATCGCGGCCTGGAACCTAATGCTTTCAGATGCCATTGAACGTGCTCCTGATGATTTGCAAAACAGTGATATTGATCCTGTCAGGCAAAAGTTTGAAACGGATCGTTGGTATTTAAGATTGTTCGGTGAGATCCTTCAACGACTGGGCAAATCACAATCCAACGAACGGCTGTCAGACGTTGGGCTTGTTTTCCCAAGCGTTGCGGCTGGCCAATCAGAAGTCAGATCCTATCGTGTGTTTTTTGGACAACGAGGCAAGTACACGGTCGGACCAGCACTGCTTTCCACGACTTTTCCGTTTGGATTAATCGTAAGCAAGATTCTATACCCAGATGTTGAGACGTTTTTTGTTGGCCCTGAGCTGGGCGAGCTTGAGCCGACATGGGAGAAACGAATCCAGTCAACTGCCGCCGGGTCTGAAACGGTAAAGCGACGAAGGGCGATTGAAGAAGACGAGTTTTATGCGCTGCGTCCGTGGCGCTCCGGTGATTCGCAGAAAAATATTCATTGGCGAACGACGGCCAAGCTCGGTGAGCCTTTCGTGAAGCAATACGATCAACAAAACAATCGCGATTTTGCGCTCCTGTTGGATCTTTACTGCGAAGACGGCGATGAGTCTGGAGTACGTCGTAGTGAACGAGCAATCAGTTTTGCAGCCACCGCACTTACGCAAATCAAAAATGATGTGCAGGGACAAGTCGCGTTGGGGGTTTGCGGCGTGGCAACTGAAATTTGTGCCAGCCGAACGCAACAGGGGATTCTCGCCAACTCGAATCGACGACTCGCGGTCGCGCAGCCGTGTTCCGACCCGGAAACTTTCGAAGCCATTCATCAGGTGGCAAAACTTGTTTCCAATGGAACTCCGGTTTACATCATTAGTACGCGGCCCCAACCAGATGTTCTGGCAGAGCTCGATACGGAGTCAAAAGGTGAGACAAAACAGCTTCGAATGCTCAAGTCTTATTTGTCTCTTGTTCGTTGGCTAGAAGTCGATTCCAGTGAGTTCAATGCCATGTTCAAGCTAGAACAGGACCCTGACAGCAAGGCGGATTTGAGAGCACTTTCTGATAGGTGGTCAAGAGAGGATTTCGAACGCAATTCCGAAAACGATACTCCAGCTGCAGATTCAAACACTGTTTCTCCAGTAGCGTCTGACGTCGAACTTTCGAGAAACGAACCTTGAATTCCAAAAAGATCTTACCGTTCGTTCTCTTCTTGCTGGTGCTGGTTAGTAGCTTGGTGTTGGGGCTAAGCCTCGACAGTAATCGGTTGATAGCGATCGCATTCGTAGGGGCGACTATTGGCTTTTTTGTTACGGATCTTTTGAAGCTATTTCGAATTCGGGGCGTGTTGGCGAATGTCGCCTCGGTCGTGATTCTTGTGTTGGCAATGAGAGACTTTTTGCCTCGGGATAGTGCGGGAAAGCTGGAGTCCGTCGCGAATCTTTTGGTCTACCTGCAAACGGTGCTGATGTTCCAGGAAAAGACGCCAAGGTTAAACTGGCAGATCTTGATTTTAAGTTTGCTCCAAATCGTTGTCGCTGCGATCTTCAGTGTGCACTTTGAGGAAGGCCTGCTGTTTTTGCTGTACTTCTTCGTTGTCGCTGTTGCGCTTTTGACACAATCATTTTTTGCGACTCGGGAAGACGTTTCGTTTGGAAATCGGGCTTCTGCAAAATTATTCAAATCTTCATTGAGTGATTCGATTCGCAACACTGCCTATCGCCAGCCAGCTCCGTTGACGTTTTCTGATGTTGACGGAGGCGTGTCCTCCCTGAAAACGATGAGGTGGCATGTTGCGTTTTGGATGATCGCATCGCTGTTGTTTACCGCGATTCTCTTTTTTAACGTGCCTCGCAACGCTCGGCCTTGGTTTGGTCCAACGAATATCCAAGTCGATTCTTCGGGGCTTTCACGGGAAATCAACCTTGATGAACGTGGCATTATCGATCAGCCCGCGACGCTGATGTTTCGCGTGCAGGTAGAAGACCGCGACGGGGAGTTGATGGATCTTGCCAGTGATCCTCCGTATTTTCGCGGCATGGCGCTGTCCAGTATCAAAGTCGTCGACAATGTGACGACTTGGGTTGCACCCTATGATCGGGTATATCGAGATCATTATCAGCAAATGGGTTACGCTGATCGACGAACCAATATCGCGACCCAAAAGATCAAGATGGAAGAAACGGCGAATCCTCTGCTCTATGGAGTGATGCCGTTTTTAAAATCAGAAGGCAGTAATGATTCGATCGTATTCTGTCATGAAGTCTCGGCGCATACACGGTGCCGAGCAGGTGAGCCGATTGATCTGGTTTCGTATGCTTATGAGGCCACCACGTTGTTGGATAAGAACAATCGGTTCAGTAAATTCTGGCCATATTTGTCCAATCGCGCTGGCAATCGGCCTGATCGACCGATGTCAGATGATCCGCTGCAAAAAGAATGGCTGACCCAGATGGATCATGATCGCTATCCCGAAATCGTTCGGGTTGCCAAACGACTGGCCAAGGAGTGGCGGACAGAAAAAGGCAGTCGGATTGAGCTACTGAAAAAGATGGAGCGGTATTTCTTGGATCGATCGAGGTTCAAATATACCTTGGATTTTCGGAAAGTCCCGAGGGTTGAAGGGTTAGATCCTGTGGAGGACTTTTTTGCAAACCATCAACAAGGTCATTGCGAGTTGTATGCTTCTGCATTGACGTTGATGCTTCGCAGTCAAGGCATTCCGGCTCGTTACGTCGTTGGGTTTGTTGGCTCAGATTTGACGCCCATCTCAGATAAATATTTGGTCAAAGCAAAAAATGCGCACGCGTGGGTCGAGGCTTACCTCCGGCCCGAGGATTGCGATTCAGAGATGTTTCAGTATGGCTTGGCAGGACCGGGCGGTGCTTGGATGACGCTTGACTCAACACCTCCAACCGGTGGTGATTCAAATGTTGGAGAAGGCGCGATTGATTTGGTGCGCGAAGTCTGGGATGACTTGGTTCTAGGCGAGGACGGATCCCAAATTTCGGCAGATGATTCGAACTATTCGATTTTGAATTTCCTCAGCAGCGGCGATTTTCAGTTATGGGAACGAAGGGCTCAAGAATTTCAGGAATACACCAACAGTGGTGCATTTCGTTTTCTTGTTGCGGGCGCAATCTTTTTCTTGTTTTTCGGTACATGGATCAAAGCCAGATTCTTTTCAGATGGAAATGTTGGTTTACCGAGTGCAGGCCGATTGCGAAGGCTGTTTGGCAAAACACTTTCATTGATCGCGCCCAAACTTGGCCAATGGGTGATCGAGGGTGCATCCGCAAAAACACCAACGGTGTTCTACCAGCGAATGCTTCGAATGTTGGAACCTCATGAACTGGTTCGGGATCCTGGTCAAACACATCGAGAGTTCGCCACCGAAGTCGCGGTTCATTTTGACGACCATCCCCAAGCATCCGAAATTCAATTAAATGTTGATCGGCTAACTCAGTGGTTCAATCGTATTCGGTTCGGCCGACAAGAACTTGATTCGAAGTCTTCCGAAGAAATTGACGAGACGCTGAGTAAGTTGCAGAGAGTGCTCAAAGAAAAATCGGACACTACTGCAGCGGGCAGCTAAACGTCTCGTCGTACTGCGCACTACCTCTGTTTCGTTTGGCGACCCTGCTTCAATTCGTTGCGAATCCCTGCGCTTGTCAGCCGAAAAGACTCGTAGCCTCGTCCACTACACTAAACTTTACCTTTGACGCAACACTAGTCGTTCACCGATGATGTTTAAGATCGCCTCGGCTACGTTCTTTTTCGATCCTTCAATGGAATCGATTACCTCGCCGGTTGGTGCGATGATCTCGACGGAATTGTCCGCTGATTCAATGGCAGAAGCTCCATTGAGAACGACTAAGTCGCAACATTTTTTTTGAAGTTTCGTGATCGCTCGAAATCTTGCATCTTCGGTTTCAAGTGCGAATCCAACGGACCATTGATCATCTCGTTTGCTTTTACCGAGTGTCGCAACGATATCGGGAGTCTCGACCAACTTGATATTCAATGAGTCACCTGATTTTTTGATTTTGTGATCGGCGACATTGACGGGGCGATAATCACAGGGAGCCGCGGCACCAATCATTCCGTCGCAGGCACGAAATGTTTCTTCGGCTGCCTTGAGCATGTCTTCGGTAGAAATAACGTTGATGAGTTTTGCCGATTTCGGATAGTCGACGTTTACCGGGCCGCTAACGATGGTGACGTCGTGACCTGCGTCGATGGCGGCGCTCGCAAGACATCGTCCCATCATTCCGCTGGACGCATTGCTGATGTAGCGAACCGGGTCGATATATTGCCGGGTTGGTCCGGATGTGATTAGGATTTTTGCCATGATTGGCTTGCTTGCGAATAAAAAGGTGGTCTGATTCGTAGGTCAGGCTGTGCCTGACGTTTGGTGTCATGCACAGCATGACCTACACATTCCCGGTTCAAT
>CAZQQR010000061.1:15962-21621 GCA_964595515.1 uncultured Pirellulaceae bacterium | reverse complement strand
CAGGTAGACACCAGCTCGCGAGCCGATTCCCCTAGGTCAACTGGGATGGCAAATCCAACGATGGGTTTTGAAGCCGCTTGGTCTCAAGCAGATTCAATGGTTCGCCAACAAGAGTATCGCGGTGCGCTCGAATTATTGACCAAGTACTACAAGGATCCTTCGCTCAATGCATCACAGCGAAAACAGCTGATGACATGGCTTGATGGACTAGCAGGAAAAGTCATCTTTTCGACTGAGCATCACCTTTCTGCAGCACCGCACTATGTCGGTGCCAACGAAAGTCTTGCCAGCCTGGGAGCCCGTTGGAATGTCCCAGCTCAGCTAATCTATAACATCAACAAGGATTTGATTCCCAATACTAATCAACTAGCGACCGGTGTGGCTCTGAAACAGATCCAAGGTCCGTTCGATGCTGAAATTGATCTTCAGACCAAAATGCTAACCGTCTACTTGAACGGAATGTATGCCACGCGATTCCCGGTCAGAATCGGAATCTCTGGAACGCCTCGCCCAGGCTCTTTTGAAGTCATGGTCAAATCAGCAGCCGGTCATAGTTGGCGCAACTCAGCCGGAAAAGAGTATCCAGCGACCGCGCCGGAAAACCAGTACGGTCCTCATTGGATCGGAATGACTGGCAGCCTTTGCATTCACGCCGTTTCACAATCGACCGCTGATGGGCACTTTGGTTGTATTGGACTTCGTGAAGCCGACGCCAAAGACGTGTTTGCGATTCTCGGAAAAGGCTCCACTGTCACAATTCAGTAACCTTTTTGTGGGTCTAATGGTTCGTTGTTACCAACTCGTTACCGTTAAAGACATCATTTGCCTCTAAGATTGAAGTGTCGTTGACCCGTCACTCAATCTTAAGCTGAGGCATCTCATGACGTCGCTTTCACCAATCTGGCTGTCTTTGTCCATTCTTGTCATCGCGGCTGCGAACTTGAATGCGATCGATCGTTCTGCCGAAACTGCCGACGAACTAAAATTCAAAACCGAGCGAGTCATCGTATTCAAAGACGGCTACTGCTTGGTCGTCAAAGAAGGCACCGCCACAACGGACAAAGAAGGCAACGTCTTTACTCATGACGTTCCCGACTCAGCGATTCTTGGGTCATTTTGGGCGATCCCGGAAAAGGGAACCATTCGATCGATGGTAGCTGGTTGGGACGAAACCAAATCCACCGCCAGCAAGACGATCAATTGTCTGACGATCGTTGAGATCGTGAAAGCAAATGTCGGACGAGAGTGTTCGTTTGAAATTGGGGACGAACAATTCGAAGGCAAAATTATCAAACTGCTTTCCAACGACGATCAACTGCAAGAAATTGTCACTCCAACCAGTCCGCGCGCCCTTTCGCAACTTTCACGTGACCAACGAATGTCATTGCTTTCATCTCATCGAGTTGAAAACGTCACCGGACAGTTTTTTATTCTTGGCACGGATGATGGTGACGTCGTTATCTCTACGTCCTCAGTCAAAAACCTGACCATTGCAGATATCGCAAGCACACGAGAGCAAACCACGCATACCAAGACCATTGAAAAACGACTGACGTTAAGGTTCCAGAAAAAGAATCAGCCGGTCAAAATCAAATTGATGTACTTCCGACCGGACGTCAGGTGGATTCCAACTTATCGAATCGATCTCACCGAAGACGACTTCGCCAACAAAAGCGGCAAAGAGAAACGCAAGACTGCCAAGATTTCAATGCAGGGCGAAATTCTCAACGAGGCCGAAGACTTTATCGATGTTCCGTTTCATGTCGTCGTCGGCGTTCCTAATTTTAGGTTCAAGTCAGTTCCTAGCCCAATGATTCTTGAAACTGCCGTTCGAAGCGCACTCGTGCAAGCGGCTCCCAACATCATGGGCAATGGCGGTCAGAACTTTGACATGAATCAAATGTCCAACGCCCTTTACACCCAACGGTCGGGAGAATTTCGAAGCCACCGCGCCAACGGAAGCAACAATCAAGCGGATGTTGAGCTGCCAGAATCGATGACGAGTCAAAGCGGAAACGACCTGTACGTTTACCAGCTTGAAAAGATGACGCTCAAAAAAGGCGAACGGGCTTCGGTCCCAATCTTGACGACCGAGGTTGGCTATCGGGACATTTATACTTGGGATGTTGAGATCACACATTCCGAGACTTACGCTGCATCATCTGCCGATTCTCCTTCGCCGTTGGTGCTGACTGAAAACAAAGTTTGGCGTCAAATTGAATTGGTTAATGACACGAAAATTCCATGGACGACTGGCGCAGCTATGTTTGTTGATGGCTACCAGCCACTCGCCCAAGAATTGCTGACTTACACGTCACCCGGTGGCATTTGCCGGGTTCCGATTACCGTTTCAGTCGACATGCGAGGCAAAACGCAGGACGCTGAAGTTAAACGCGACCTGAAAGCTCTCCGATGGCGCGGCTACGATTACGCCCGCGTCGAAGGTAAAATTGAGATCGAACTAGCAAACAATAAAGAAGTCGCGGTACCGGTCGAAGTCCGAGTACGATTCGGCGGAAAAGCAACCAAGACTTCCGAAGACGGAAAGATCACATTATCTGCATTCCGACAAGAAGACTGGCATAATAACCGTGGTGATCAAATCAATAACAGCAGTCTTGTTGAATGGACCGGCAAGATTGAACCAGGTGAGTGCTTTAAGCCGATGGTCGATTATGAGTTCCTGATGCGGCACTAATCACGACAAAGGAACACCCGAACTCGCGATAACAAAATCCACCCGTCTCAATCCATCTCAGCCCATTCGAATATGACCACGATTTTAACCATCGAAGACGATCCGGCGATTCGCCGCGGGATCGTTGATGCGCTTCAGTTCAATGGATACGAGGTGATCGAGTCGGGTGATGGGAATGAAGGATTAGCCAAAGCAACCACTCACGAATACGATTTGCTGCTGTTGGATCTCGCACTTCCCGGAATCCCCGGGCCTGAGATCCTGAAACAAATTCGGCAAGTCCGTCCCACTCAGCCGATCATCATTCTTACCGCCAAGGGCGACGAAACAGATCGCGTCCAGGGTCTCAGGGACGGGGCGGATGATTATGTGGTTAAACCATTCAGCATCAAAGAACTAATGGCTCGCGTCGAAGCCGTTTTGAGACGTAGCCCTGAACGACCAAGTAATGTCGAGTCGGTTGACTTCGATCAAGGGACCATTGACTTTGAGCGAAGAGAATTACGATACCACGACAATTCGCGGATTGAACTTTCGGAAAAAGAAGCTGAGTTACTAACATATCTCGTTGGCAATCGAGGTCGTGCAATTTCAAGAGACGAATTGCTTTCAAGCGTCTGGCGATTAAGCCCCAAAGGAATCTCAACGCGAACGATCGACATGCACATTGCCCGACTACGCGAAAAACTGAAAGACAACAAAGACAAACCTCAAACGTTGTTAACGGTTCGTGGCAAGGGCTATATGTGGGCGGAGAACCGCGGAGACAACCGGGCGAACAACAGCGCCGAAAAACAAGGCGGGGCGTCATGATTCGCAAGCCCTGGCAAATTTGGACCATTTTTTCATTGTGCTTAATTGCTTTGATCGCAGCCATGTCATGGTTGAGCTTCAAAACGATTCAACTGGATGCACTTCGCGAAAAGGATCGAACTGAAACCGAGGTCGCACGGCAAGAAGCGGTACTTCAAGAACGGATCAGTTCGGCATTGTACCGAATGGATCTTCGCTTGCTTCCACTTGTCTCTCAGGAGGCAGCACGTCCTCATTATCTTTATGATTCATTTTACGAAGCGAAGGCTTCGCAAGTTCTTGGTCGTCCTCCGCAACAGAAGCCGTTTGATGACGCTCTTTTGAATAGCACTCCGTCACCATTAATGTTTGAGAAACCGCAATTCGTAAAACTTCATTTTCAAATCCGACCCGACGACCAGTTTAGCTCTCCACAGTACCCCAAAGAACAAGAGCTTGAACTAGCCACACAAATTTATAATTTGCCCAAGTCTTCCGTTGAGCAAAGTGCCGTAAAACTCAATCAAGCTCAAACGTTCTGCTCCTACGTCGATGTATGCGACCGATTCGCCGAAGGCCAAAAAACAAATCAGAATTCGTCGCCTGACATTGGCGACAGCTTCACAACCAATGCTTACGAAGTCCCGGCCATTGACAATATTTTGGCCAAAATTAAACAACTTAAAGAAGGCAAAAGCCAGAGTTTTACGGGAGGAAAAGGATCGCTTCCCACCAAGCCACTGGGCAGTAAACTCGCCATCCAAAAAAACCAAGGACAAGATCGAGTCAATGAAGATTTCAACCGTCGACGAGATACCACTAGAAATTTTGCTTCGCAACAGGCGATGTCAAATTCTATGAATCAAGCGCCCAGCTACTCGCTTCAGCAAGGCGCAAGAGGTGGCGGTGGATTGGGTCAAGGAATTCAAAGTTTCAATCAGTCAGAAATTGATAACAGCATGATCCGCCAGGGTGTGATGCAGCCCAACTGGTTTGATGATCACCTGATCCTCTCGCGCCGAATCGAAGGAAATGGTGAGCCGTATTTCCAATGCTGTTGGCTGGATTGGGAAGAAATCAAGACCGTGCTTCGAAAGGAAGTCGCTGACCTTCTGCCGAGTGTTGATTTCGAACCGATTAAGATCGATACGGATTTGAATTTCGGCAACGCGTTGACCACCATTCCCGTTCAGTTGGTTGTCGATAGCGCGAAATTGCTCCCCACATTGTCGATCGCTTCCGCGAATGTTCAAGAACAATCAGGATTGAAGATGGCGCTGTTGATCGCATGGTGTGGGCTCGGACTCGCCGCGATTGCGTCGATGGGCTTGCTTCATGGCGTGATGAAATTGAGCGAACGACGAGCCTCGTTTGTTTCCGCCGTCACCCACGAATTGAGAACGCCTTTAACCACGTTTCGAATGTACGCTGAGATGTTGGCTGAAAAAATGGTCCCGCCTGAACGCGAGCAGGAATATACAAATACGTTGAGAGTCCAGGCGGATCGGCTTTCGCATCTGGTTGAAAATGTGCTTCAATATGCTCGTCTGGAACGAAGCTCAACCAAAATCAGCCAGGAAACAGTTATCGTTGGCGAGTTAGTGGATCGGTTTACTTCTCGATTGAAGGAACGTGTTGCCGAAGCCGAAATGCAACTTAATTTAAAGGTTAGCCCTGAAGTCGCAGACCTGAAAATCGAAACTCAGCCGTCCAATGTCGAACAAGTCTTGTTTAATTTGGTCGATAACGCTTGTAAGTACGCCAAACCGTCGACCAATAACTTGATTGAGTTCAGCGTCCGCTCCCAGGGTTCCACTGTCCAGTTCTTGATTCGCGACCACGGACCGGGCATCGCCAAGAAGACAAAAAAATTGATGTTCCAGCCGTTCCATAAATCGGATCTGGATGCAGCCAACAGTGCTCCAGGGGTCGGACTTGGGCTTGCTCTTTGCCGGCGAATGGCGGATTCGCTTGGCGGCCGTTTGTTTCATCAGACTTGCGAACCAGGGGCTTGTTTTGTTTTGGAATTGCCCAAGGGCCTTACATCCTGAGAGTTCCTTTTACCCATTCGCCTTGCTTCAATCCCTTCGGGATAAGGTAAATAAGCGCGTCGATGTCCGGTGGTGCGCTGCGCGACCACCGGCTAATTTCTGAAATCCCTTCGGGATA
>CAZQQR010000061.1:0-15862 GCA_964595515.1 uncultured Pirellulaceae bacterium | reverse complement strand
GGGGTGCACTCACCGCAACGGTAACACTAAAATTGTGTCACCATCGAATTTTTCTTGAAGAGTTACCATGATCAAGTTTCTACGCATCGCGTTTCTGTTTGCACTCATCTTTCCATTGGTTTTGGTGTCCGACATCTCGGCTCAACAAAACTCGGTTCAACTTCAATATCAAAAGCGATCCGTTCGAATCCCGATGCGTGATGGAAAGACGTTGTTCACGTCGATCTACCAGCCGCGAGACCAGTCAAAGAAATACCCGATTCTAATGAAACGGACGCCTTACTCGATCAAGCCTTATGGTGACGACCAATATCCGGGTCGCATTGCCCCGTCTACGATCCTTCAAAACGAAGGCTTTATTATCGTTCACCAAGACGTGCGTGGTCGCTGGATGTCAGAGGGCGACTACGACAACATGCGGCCCAACGTCCCGGGTGATGGCCCGGAAATCGACGAAAGCAGTGACACTTATGACACGATCGAATGGTTGTTAAAAAATGTTGCCAACAACAATGGCAAAGTCGGCATGTGGGGAATTTCCTATCCGGGCTTCTACTGCGCGGCGGCGCTTCCCGACCATCATCCGGCTCTTGTCGCGGTAACTCCGCAGGCTCCGATCTCAGATTTCTTCTTTGACGATTTCCATCATCATGGCGCGTATTTGCAGAGCTACTTTACCGCTACGTCAACATTCGGATATCAACACAACGGCCCAACATCTGAGAAATGGTATCAGTCTCTCAACACAGAAGGTCTTGATCCTTGGGATTTTCACATGAAACTCGGACCGATGAGCAAAGCGGGCCGGCTGTTCGACGAAGACAATTTTTTCTGGAAGCAACTTGTTGAGCACCCCAACTACGACGAGTTTTGGCAGAAACGAAGCATCCTGCCGCATCTCAAGGGAATCAAAACAAATGTTCTGACCGTCGGCGGGTTCTTTGATGCAGAGGATCTTTACGGACCCAACAACATTTATCGTGCGATTGAAAACAACAACCCTGAAACTTTCAACGCGATTGTGATGGGGCCATGGAGTCACGGCGATTGGTCACACGAAACCCAGTATGCAAAAGTCGGCAAAGTCGCGTTCGGCCAAAACGTGTCCGCGTTTTATCAACGAGAAATCGAAGCTCCTTTCTTTCGTCACTTCTTAAAGGGTATCGGCGAGAAACCCAGTTACGAAGCGCTGATGTACGACACCGGATTTAAGGCTTGGCGCAAATTCTCGAAATGGCCACCGACCCAAGCCGAAACCATCAAACACTATCTGCATGGCGACCGGACCATCTCCACTCAGCCGCCAACCGACCAAGAACAATCAGAGTCTGTGTTCATCAGTGATCCTGCCAACCCAGTTCCGCATCGAGCCCGACAGGATCTGGAGATGCGGTTCACTCCCCGGCCTTATATGTCGGACGACCAGCGGTTTGCTTCGGCTCGGCCTGATGTTCTGGCCTTTCAAACCGAGCCATTGGCGGAGCCGGTTTTGGTCACTGGCGACATCATGGCACGACTCAAAGTCTCAACCGATTCCACGGCTGCTGATTGGGTTGTCAAATTGATCGACGTGCATCCTGACAACCATCCGTTTGTTCAAGGCTCTGATGCTTCCGTCAATTTCGCTGGCGCACAAATGATGATTCGAAGTGAAATTATTCGCGGACGGTTCCGCAACAGCTATGAAAAACCAGAACCGTTCGAGCCGGGAGTCATGACTGAGATCAACCTACCGCTTCAAGATGTCTGTCATACTTTCAAAGCCGGCCACCGAATCATGATTCAGGTTCAAAGCACCTGGTTTCCACTGATCGATCGGAACCCGCAAAAGTATGTTGAGAACATTTTTAAGGCGACAGAAGCTGATTTCGTAAAAGCAACTCACAAGGTGTATCATCAACCTGGCAGTGAAAGTTTCATTGAACTTAAGATAATGCCAATGCCACGATAACCGATGACAGAAAAACAAAATCCGAATCCTTATCAGGCACCAAAAAAATACACGCCTGACGAGAATCTAGCGAAGGAAGGTCGTCAACCCGGCGTTTTGGCCTGGATCGCTGCGTTGGTTTTGGTAATCCCGACTTTCATCTTTGGATTTTGTTTAACCTGCATTGGCTCTGCCATTGCAATTGATTGGATAAGACCGATCGGCTTCAACATTCACGATTGGAGTTTTGGAGCGACCATTTTTGTTTCGTTCATTGGTGGTCTAACTTTGGCCATCCTCGTCTTTCGAATATTTTTGAAACAGCCTTAGATGACTGAAGAGCCGAACCCTTATCAGACGCCGGAAGAGTACTCACCGGATGCCGAACAACATTCCTCTGGCGAGGAAATAAGTACGTTGGCATGGTTCGGTGCAATCGTATTGGCGATTCCAGCGTTTATTTTTGGCTTTTTCTTCACCTGTCTTGGATCCGGAATGATCGCAGACTCAATTGGCGGCCTGGTGGACAACTTGGTCGTCGTCCTCCTCGCCGGACTAATTGGCGGCATCATCGCAGTTACCATTGTCTTTCGACTAATTCTGAAAAGGCGTTAGATGATTGAAACACAATATCGCGATCACAATTTTCTTGGCGTAACGAAGAGTCTATGCCCCGAGTGTCTTGCGCTAGTCGATGCGAAAATTGTCTCTCGCAACAACCGGGTTTATTTTCGTAAACGATGCAG
Organism: uncultured Pirellulaceae bacterium; assembly: GCA_964595515.1. Taxonomy (GTDB): domain Bacteria; phylum Planctomycetota; class Planctomycetia; order Pirellulales; family Pirellulaceae; genus Mariniblastus. The sequence goes on along the minus strand of CAZQQR010000061.1, from coordinate 13,186 downwards.
CAAACACGGTGTCCGCGAAGATTTCGTTTGCAGTGATGTGGCTTGGTTTGATCGAAACGAATACAGCCTGCCCGGAAAATTGCCTACCAGCTACGGAATTCAGCCAAGCCGTGGTTGCCCGTATGATTGCGGGCTTTGTACCGAACACGAACAGCATAGCTGCATTGGGCTGCTGGAAATTACTTCGCACTGTAATCTGGAATGTCCAATCTGTTTTGCTGGTAGTGGCCCGGGCGGAGACCATTTGACGCTTCAACAATGCAAAACAGCCATTGATCGATTTGTGACGGTCGAAACCCAGCCTGAGGTGCTTCAGCTATCCGGCGGTGAGCCAACCATCCACCCAGAATTCCTCGACGTGCTTGATTATGCGTGTGATCAACCGATCGACATCGTGATGATCAACACCAACGGAATCAGGATCGCACGTGACCCGGCGTTTGTCGAAGCGATCGCGAAACTTCGTCATCGCTGCGAAATCTATCTGCAATTTGACTCGTTCGAAGACATTCCAACAGAAGAACTTCGAGGGGCGTCGCTGGTTGAAACCAAACTCAAAGCAATCGAGAAACTTGGGCAACACGGAATTCGAACCACATTGGTTTGCACAGTTCAGGCGGGTCTCAACGAACATCAGATCGGGCGATTGGCTGATTTTGCGATTCAACGACCGTGGATTACTGGGCTTAGTTTTCAACCAACCACGTACACCGGGCGCTATTTTTTACCGCAAGATCTCGAACAGCGGATCACGTTTCCGGATATTCTTAAACAACTCGAAGAACAAACCTGTGGCCGTTGGAAGACGACTGATTTTTCTCCGCTTCCATGCGCTCATCCCAATGCGCACACGTTGGCCTACGCTTTTCGAGACCGAGGTTCGAGTCAAACCGGAACGAATCCTGACATCGAATTTTTGCCGTTGGCACGTTTTATCAACTTGGAAGATCATTTGGAATTGCTGGCTGGACGCATTACGTTTGATCGAGAACGAGCAAAGTCATTGATCGGCTCTTATCTGGAAAGCCTCGGTTTGGGAGGTTGCGGGCCGAGTGGTTGCAAGCCTGACGAAATTGCTGGCTTGTTTCGCGGCTTGGTTTCAGCAGAAACTTCGGAGCTTGCCCAAGCATTTTTGACTCGGGCGATGGTTCAGAAACTAGACCCCGAAGATCTACTGCGTGTCACGACGACTTCGTTCATGGACGCGTATAATTTTGACGTCCGCCAATTGATGAAATCGTGCGTGCATCACATTCTGCCGTCAGGTCACCTGATCCCATTTTCGGCTTACAACGTGCTTTACCGAAATGGACATGTTGAACTGCCAGATCTTGGCAATCGAACGACTACCGAGTCTGGCCCGGTGGAAAAACTTGTTTCGATCCGTCCGACATGAGTTATTTCATCTTCATGACGTTGGCGGTGATCTCGGCGATCGTTGTATCGAGATTCACTTCAAAAATTACCGCACAGCGTATTCCAATTTCTGCCTCACAGCGAGCATTCATTGGCCTGGCTGGATTCGTCGGCGCCGTAACCTTTGCGAAGTTGCCATTTGTTTTGCTGACAGAAGACGTTCTGCACAACGCGGGTACGATCGTACTGAGCGGAAAGACGATTTTGTTGGGCTTGGTCGGCGGATACCTGGGCGTCGAACTTGGCAAGCTGTATTTGGGAATCAAAACGAAAACGGGAGACAGTTTTGCCGTACCCGTTGCGACCGCGATTGGGGTCGGACGACTGGGCTGCTTTTTCGGAGGCTGTTGCTACGGGATTCCAACGGAACTGCCTTGGGGCACCGTGTTTCCAACGGTCGATTTGATCGCTCGGCACCCAACGCAAATCTATGAGTGCGTGTTTCATCTGACGATGGCGTTGTTTTTGTATTGGGCTTTGGTCAACGGTCGTTTCCAAGGCCAGTTGATCAAGCTGTACTTTCTCAGCTATTTCGCATTTCGATTTTTGACTGAGTTTCTTCGACCAGAAATCGACTGGTGGGGCGGACTGAGTGCGTATCAATGGGCAATCGTATTTCTGATACCCATGTTTGGATGGCTTTGGTGGCGAGATCATGTTTCTGGGGCAAACCGCTAAGCATCGCCGGCAGGAATACCAGTCGAATTCAACCTGCGATTCGTTCGGACGATTCCAGAAAACGCGATCAACGCTTATCCATTGGTGGCGATTGCTTCATCCGATGGGTTTTCAACGTTGTTGATGCCGCAGCGCAAATTCAAATTCATTTTGCACGCCCAACGTCCATTCGCGTCGCCACGAATCAGCCAGTGAGGCTGGACGCTGACGCATTGATGGACGAGTTCAAAACCGGCTTCGGATTGACTAACGGTTTGCAGTGGATAAGTAAAAATGCCACCGGTTTGATCCAGTTCTAATCCAACCTCTACACCCAACCAACCGTCTGTTAGCTTGATTTGATTGGTGTTTTCCAGGTTCAAGGTTGAACCGAGATCTCCCAATCGTTCGCCGTTCTGATCGGAAAAGAAACGATCGTCTTGGCCATCGGGCAGACCAGCGAAATTAAATTCAACGCCAAAGTGCATGTCGCGATCCTGCGGCAGACCTTCGATCAAGTATCCAATCTCCAGTGTGTCTGACCCTTCATTGAGCGTGACGCCCTTTGTGATTGTGAGCGGAACGCCCCACGCGTTACCTTCGCGGGTCATCATCACTTGAATTCGATCCGGTTTTCTACGAACCGTCGCCGAGTATGCTCCATCGGCAAAATCGCCACGCTCCAGAGCGCGGCTCTCTTGGATAGCGGTCGAATCGGTGTCTTCGTCCCAGAAATGATCGATCAGTGTATTTCTAAGTCGTGAATCGTATTGCAGCCGTTCATCGAGGTCGGCCTGTTTGAAGACCACACGATCGTGGATGCTTGCTGCTTCGGCGCCGTTTTCATTTTCGCCTTGAAGAACTTTAGCGTGATACAACTCTGGTCGACGCTGAACCGTCGCGCCTAAATTGTGGCCAATCTCTCGCAAGTCCAACTCGTAAATCTGGCCACCTGTTTGGGCTGAAATCCAAGCGACCAGTTGATCGTTGGCAAGCCGAATCTCAGTTCGTCCGTCAAAGTTGTAGTCTTCGCTGGTTGCTTCGACCCAGTGATTCGGACGCCCCATCGCTTTTTCAAGCAACGATTCGGCCATGATCAAATGGGTGTAAATCGCATTGCGAAGATGTGGCAAGTAAATCCCGCCAAACGCACCATGCCAGTACGGACAGTTACACTGACCTTGGTACAGATGATCACGTGCAACATCGATGGCCTGCTGGTTACAGCCTTGGGCTTCGGCCTGTTCGAGCAACCGGCTGACGTACATCATCCGCGAGTACATGTCGTTGGTTTCGGGATACTTGACTTTAAAATTACGCCAAAACCCACCGCCCATGAACGACTGAATCTGTTCCCATTTTGAATCGTGCTCTAGTTGATGCACAAGCTCATCGTGTTCGACCTGTCGATTAACGGGCATCGCCCACTCGGTCATTTCCCGATAACTGGCGTCAGGTAGATAGATCTTTCCTCGGGGCGGAGTTGCTTCGATCGCATCGGCCAGCCGAGAAGTCGAAAGCCAATCTTGGTTGTCGGTTAAGGCTTGGAAAAATCTTTCCAACCAACCATCTTGGTAAACATGTTTTTTGGTGTTGGGCCAAGTCCCAAACTTTTCACCGTCATCACCGAATACCAAAACAGAACCAGGAGTTCGTTCGCCCACTGTGCGGCAGTAGTCGACCGTTTCTTGCGGCTCAGAAAACGGAATCAAATATCGAAGATGCTCACTACCTGGGAACACATTGAGAATATGGCCTTCATCTTCTGTGACGTAATACCCAGTTAGTTCTTCGTTCTTTAGGCCGGCTTTACGAAAATGGTAGTCATCCAAAACGGTGTAGCTGATTCCGGCTTTTGCGACAGACTGAGTCAGATTGGATTCCCAGACTCGTTCAGGCATCCACATGCCTTCGACTTTTGGGCAAAGCCGTTCTTCAAGCCATTTCGAGAACGATGAAATCTGACCAACACGATCCCGCGATGGAATCATCGGAAGGATTGCTTCGTAAAACGCACCACCAATAATTTCGATCCGACCGGCTTCGACTAGCTGAGCCAAACGATTGAGATAATCAGGATGATTCGTTTGCAACCACTGCATCAACGGGCCACTGGTGTGCAGCGAGATCCGCAGGTCTTTGTACGGCTCGAAAACATCGAGGAAAGGCAGATAGCTATCCTGATAAGCCTGTTCAAATACGCCGTCAAAGTTTCCGACTGGCTGGTGGTTATGAAGTACAAGACAAAGATGGACGAGGGGCTTTTTCATTTGGCCTTCGGCTTTCGCAGTTGCCGCCGTGGATGAATGCGATATCAACAGTTGTTTTTATGTGATCGTCAGGGGAAGCGTTATTGTTTTACCGTATTTGCCCTCGTCCAATAGGTCCAAAAACTCCCGCTCGAAAAATTGTCACGTTTATTGCGAGCAAAGTGATCGTCGCGATCCAAAAACCTTATCCGACTGCTATATCTTCTTGGACGCATACGCGATGAGCCGCTGATCCACATTGGGTTCAATTCCCCACTTGCCTGAATTCAATGAAAAAAAACCCAACCATTAATCCAGAACGTGTCTTTACCTTTACATAGGTTCGAGTCGGTGAAGGGGTCGATATGAGACACGCTATTGCTCTCACAGTTGTTGGAATCATTTTCGTAGTTGGCGCTCAATGGTCGGTAGAACCGCCCAAAGTTTCCATTCAGGACTCAATGCCGTGGGGCTTGAAAAATGACTCTGGCATGCCTGGCGATTACGGACTAACTCATCCGATGTGGACAAATGTTTCACTCGCCGGCGGAATTCAACAATCTTCAAAATCCACCGAGACGGACAAACGTCCCATCGAAAAACAAATGGGCAAATCAGATGCTCAGAAAAAGATCTTCAAAGCTAATCCTAATCTTGTTTTCTACATCAGCCGCACCAAAAACAAGAACATTGTGATGTACGAATCGGCCTCGGCGAACCAGAAACCAGGCGACGTCAAATCGTCTTGGTTGATGCTCAATGAAAGAGGCCAACGAGAAAATTTCGGGCCCTTCGATAGCATGGGTTACGGGCACACGTTGAAAAATGGAGCCACCAACGCGACGAAAAATCTAACCTTGGTTGCTCTTTCCAGCAAAAAGATCAAACGGCCATTGGTGCTTCAGTACGACAAAGATCTTAAACGTGTGGTTGCCAAAACAACGATCAACAACAAACCAGCTAGACTTTTTCATGTCTGGGTCGAACATTCATCTGGGTTCATCCCAACCGTGTACCACATCGACCTTCACGGTTTTGACGACTCTGAAAAATACGTGACCCAGCGGATCGTTTTAAAGAAGAAAAAATAGACTGGCGCTTTCGCGGCTCTGATACGAGAACGAACTCAAACAACTCGTAATCGCCGAACAGACGACTCGGGTGAAATAGGGTTCACCCAAATATCCGTTCCCCATTCAAATCCAGCCGCATTGGTCAAACGTGGAAAGATCTCAAAATACCAATGCCTGTTTTGTTTGACGGCAAATGGTTCGATATGCAAAAGCATGTTGTAGCTTGGATTTTCCATAACCGACTCCAATCGGCTGATCCATGACTGACACAACGTTGCTGCTTCATCGCGAATCTCATCGGGGCATTCGCAAAAGTCACTTTCGTGTTTCCTTGGCACAATCCAAATTTGAAATGGAAAGCGGCTGGCGTAAGGACAGACAACGCAAAAATTATCCGACAGCTCAAGGATCCGTTTGCCTTGTTTGATTTCCCAGTCCATCATTGATCGCAAAATGGAACATCCGTTTTGTCTGGCGTGGGCCGCATTGCGATCAACCCGACCACGAAGATGTCCGCCGAGAACAGGCGATCCGATGAGTTGATGATGGATATGACTGAGCGAGGCTCCCGCCGCAGAACGACAGTTCAAAAATAGCATCGCGTGTTTGATCTGCGGTTTTGACTGAACGTGTTTGATTCGTTGTTGGTTTACCCAAAACGAAAGCAACAGTTCGTGTGATGTTAGTTCGCTAATCGAGGTGACATGACGGGGGCTGGGGATGATTAACTCTTGCGAACCCGATGCGGACATTGACTGGAACGGACCGTTTGCCTGAGTATCAACATTCGTTATTGAACCATTGAGTGAAAACGCCGGGTATTTGTTGTTGATGACACGCACTAACCAGTCCGACGGATCATCATCGGCACCGGTCAACGTGCCGTCTCCTCGATAAGCCGAAATTGCGACCGGCGTTTCGTCTTCATTGCCTTTGCAGAACGGGCAAATCAATTGCTGACGTGTTTGCTCAAGGGGAATGAACTCCATTGGACGATCACGTCGATTCCCGGCTACGGTGATCCACTGGTCGTTGATCGGATCGTGACGAAGGTCTGACATGGTGAGTTCTGCTGGGAATCGTGACAAAGTCTCAACGACAAAGAATGACTTTGTTCGCTCATTCTACCAACGCAATAACGCGTTGCAAAAGGTTAACTGATCCAGCTGAAAGTTTGCTGGATGTGCACAGTAGGTCGACTCTTTGTTGCAATGACACCTACTATCCACACTAACGTCAGACAGTATCTATTGCTGCGCCCTTAAATGAGCGTGCCGCAATTTTGTTTGACGATAAAGCGATTCATACTTTTTCGCACTCGCGCTCCAAGACCAATCACGCTTCATCCCGTTAAGCATTAATTGACGCCAACGAACCGGATCGTCTCGGTACATCCGAACTGCTTTTGCGAGCGCGTTTTCGAGCGAAGTCTTTTTGAATTCGTCAAAGCTGAAACCTGTGGCCGTTCCGTTCTCAATCGACTCAGGCGAAGCATTGATCACCGTATCTGCGAGTCCACCGGTTCGACGAACCACCGGGACCGTTCCATAAGCCATGCTGTACATCTGATTGAGTCCGCATGGTTCATACTCGCTGGGCATTACAAAAATGTCGGAGCCGGCTTCGATTCGATGGGCAAACTCATTCGAAAACCCTAGCGTCAAACCCAATTTACTCGGATGCGATCGATGCAGGGACGTCAGCACGTGGTGGTAGTCCGGATCACCGGTGCCAAGAATCACCCACTGAACATTTTCTGTTGCCAGCCATTCTCGCAATACAGGCAGAATCAACGACCAGCCTTTTTGGACTGCCAGACGCCCAACAATTCCGATCAATGGTATCTCGGGGTTTACCTCGAGCTTGGATTCTTTTTGAAGCTCCGATTTGCAAATCGCTTTTCCTTCAGGTCCAGTTTTCGGATCAAAATTTGCATCAAAATTTGCCGGTATATGATGATCAGTTTCTGGATTCCAATCGGTGACGTCGATTCCGTTGATGATCCCTGTCAAACACTTTGCCCGTTGTTGAAGTATTCCTTCAAGACCGCAGCCCTGCTCGGGGCCTTGAATTTCAATCGAGTAGGTTGGACTGACTGTATTGATCGAGTCGGAAAACACGAGACCCGTCTTGAGCAGGTTGAGCTTTCCATAAAACTCCATCTGCTGCCAGTTGAAAAACTTTTGATCCAATCCAGTGGTGGCCATTTTTTCCGGACCAAACACTCCTTGATAAGCCAAGTTATGAATTGTGATTAAGGATGCAATGTCTGAGTAAATCGGGTTTTCGGCGTACTCACATTTAAGAAGTGCCGGCAGCAAACCCGTTTGCCAATCGTTCGCGTGAATCACGTCCACGTCGAGACCTAACAATCTGATGGATTCAAGAACGCTTCGACAAAAGAATGTGAATCTCTCGCAGTTGTCCGGATAGTCACTGCCTTGCTCGCCATAGAGCTGCGGACGATCAAAGTACTCTGCGTGTTCAACGAAATAGACATCTACTTTCGTGTCGGGAATTTTACTTTTTAGCAATCGCCCAATCACGATGTCTTGATTCACCGGAATCTTGAGTTCAACACCCGTTGGCTCGATCATCATTCCGACTTTGTGGACGCAAGCGTAGCTTGGCATGAACACAGTGACGTTGTGGCCCAATTTTTCCAGTTCTTGAGGGAGTGCACCCGCAACATCGGCCAAGCCACCCGTCTTGGCGAACGGGACGACTTCACTGCTCGCCAAAAGAATATTCATAGTTCGTCGATTTTCAAAAGATTGCTTAAAAACGTCTTAACATACTATTTGATCGCGGATAGAAACCGAATACGGTTTCGGATGTTCGCGGCCAGCCAGAAAACAAAGGGGAACTGAAACGCCTTTGAAGCTCGACAACGAAGTCTGGCATGCTTCTTTAAAAAGTCATCGACTCGATCGCCGCCTGAATCTCTATGCTCGCTCGATTTAGATCGGCTGGAAGCTCCAATGTTGAACCGGAAAAATTTCTGGCTGCCTGAATTAAGTCTGCGTTAATCGAGTCTTCTTGAACCGAAATTGCGGGACCTGAATCAAGATCAATTCCAAAGTACGCAACCAAACTCGCGCTGGACTGCTCACTCTGGAAATCACCAAGCTCGCCAATCGGCTTAATTTCCCAATCCGAATTTTGAATAGATTCGATCCAGTCCAAATCAACCGGTCCACCGACGACAAGAACTAATTTTTCTCGTTCGTTCAATTGGCGAACCAACGAATCGATCGTTAATTTTGAGCGGGGATGAATCATGTCGCCCGCGATTTCAATTGCAGGACCGAGTACGAAACGACGAAACGACATGCGCGGGTGTGGAATCGTTAAGTTGTCAGACTGAAGAACAAGATCATCGAACAACAACAAATCGAGGTCTATTTTTCTCGCACCCCATCTTTGTTTTCGAATTCTTCCAAGATCCGTTTCTATTTGAATCAGCACTTGGTGAAGCGAGTTAGCATCCAAATTAGTATTCAAACGAATCGCAGCGTTCAAATAAGCTGGCTGATTGCTTGGGCCACCGACTGCCCGTGTGATTTTTGCTTGACTCGCAGAAATGACAGTAATGTCATCCTGCGAACCAAGCTGTTGCTTGGCTTGATCAAAAACTTCCTCTGAATTTCCTTGATTGGATCCAAAGGCGATTAATACGTCGTGCATGAAGAGTCGTTGCTGGAAGATGCTCGGTGGTTCAATGCAATCGTAGCAAACCTGACCGAAAGACAAGCCATTTTGAGGAACTTTGGCTCAGTTCAAAGCCAGGATACCGTTGGCAGATTGGGTTTCGTTTGCGAACAAAAACGGCTTTCCATTTTTCAATGGATTCACGACACGCAGAGAGACTTTGGGTTTTTCTCCTGCTGATTGCAGCTCGATTTCCGTTTTCCAAACCGTCTTTTTGCCCGGCATCGCATCAGACAAATCCCATTTGGCGACCAAAGTTTTGCTTGGCCGATTATTCTCACCAGCAACGATGATCTCGATCGGCCAATCGTAGTAGAACGGAGCCACGCCCCGGTTCTCAACGGTGATTTCTACTGAAAGACGATCTCCATCGAGCGCGATCACCGATTTTTCAACAAAGAGCTCGTAGCCCATTTTTCTGATCTGGCGGATTGCTTCTTTTTTTCGCTGCTTGGTCGGTTTTGGGTTAGCCAAAGAGAACATTCCGCTGTCCATCAACCAACTAGCGTGGGTAGCCTGAACGCATTTGTCGAACTCTTGACCTTTGGGAGCGCAACTGGGATTGTCAAAAACACATCCCCATATTTCTGGTCTGATTTCGCCACCGATCGGTTGGGTTTCCCATTTTTTCAGTGCTTGCTCTCCGGCTTTTTTTAGCGCTGGAACATAGAACCAATCGTCTTCTTCCTTGCCTGTCTCCAAAGTCGCCCAGGCGAACGAATCATCATGATAGCCGAACGGCCGAAGATGATTGGGAGCCTTTTGCCAGGTGTCGTTGCCAGCGGGGTACCGCATCAGTACTTTAGTTTTGACGAATGATTTCTGGAACGCATCCATGACTTTCGCTTGAGTTTGCTTGGATGCAAACAGTTCATCGCGTGGGTAAGTGTGCCATTCTCCCCACTGGCCAAGAATCCCCATCGTAATGAAGCCGATCCTTGGATCTCCATCGTATTTCTTGCCATACGCGGTGACAAAATCGACCATCGCCTTTTGAGTCTTCGGATCGTCGTAGTCGGGCGTGTGTGTTAAATCGTCGCCATGTTTATATTTCTCGATCTTGACGCCCCGGTCGACCAGAAATTTCGGGGTCGCAATCGGCTCCCCGGGATACTCCATATAAACCCGAATGATTGCCTGGCAATTTCTTGATGCGATCTCATCCAGCTTCTTTTCGATACCTTTCCAATCAAACTTTGTCGGACCGGTCATGATTTCACGCATGGAGAAGTACCAAAACTCCATACTGTGCGGAAACGGATCGCCTTGGCCGGCATACGGCACGAGTCCTTTGAGCGGATTGTCGGGCGGAGACGGCTGATACTTGTAGCGGGTTTCCTGGGCGGTTCCCGACGCAACAGTAAGCGAAATGGTGAATAGCAAACACCAGCAGAATCTGGGAAATCGCAGGTAAAAAGACATCAATTCTCGACAATCAGGATGGCAATAAAAAAACGACGAACGGCTTCCTGCCAAACGTCGCGATTTCGAATCTTGGAATGAAAGCCAATGATTCGAAGGTATTACAAATTGCCTGCCGTCAAAGCCACCATGCTATCTGGACAACGAATGTGCAACAAAATCCGTCCGGTAATCCTATCCTACGAACGATTCGCTCGTAGCCGTTGCAAAATCTCCCTATCCACTCATTTCAGGCGAAAAATTAATGGGCGGGAATCCGTATCCACAGTTCACACCGCCGACTGTCGCATCCCTCGGTCGCCGCCACCCAAATATTAACAAGCACGTCGTGCACTTGATATTTCTAACCCTGTTTAGGTTTTCAAAAGGTGCGTGCGGAACACAGTTTCAAGATCAAGATGAATGAGCACGCATAAATCGAACAGCAGCAACGAATCCGAACCCAATACAATTGAATGCGCAATGTTTTTTGATGGTGTTGGACCAACATCGTTGGCGAACACTAACAAAAAACGAAGACTCTACAAATGAACCGGATATAGAAAACACGAGACATTAATTGGGAGGATCCAATCAACCAACTCGCTTGTTGATAAGCTTGTTTCAACTCGGACGTTATTCTGTTGAAGTAACGAATGTTGTCAAGCAATGAGAACTGATTTTTTTCAAGATAAATTTTTTATGACACGACAGCATTTTTTTGTCACAACTGTTGACCGACAAAGCAAATTCTATCCGACAATTTTTCAACAAATGACGAGTTGGATTCGACTCGAAAAAACGCGCTGTTAAACTTACTGTTTCGAGGAGACGCTCGGTGCAATTCGTTAAACAAGATTAGTAGTAGCACTGACTATTCAAAACCAACAACCTGCCTTCTTCTTACTTTTGGATAAGGCAATTTTATAAGCACGATTTTTTTCCCCTTTGGGAGCTTGACTGACTTGGAAATTGTTCAATATCCGCACCCTACCTTGCGGCATAAATCAAAACCGATTACTCGCGTCGACCGCGAACTCAAAGACATTGTCAAACAGATGTTCGAACTGATGTATGAGGCACGCGGCATCGGACTGGCAGCCAATCAGGTCGACTTGCCGATCCAGCTGTTCATCATCAACACAAAAGCCGACCCCAACGAAGGCGAGGAATTGGTGTTTCTGAATCCCGTCATCTCTCAGCCCAAAGGAACAGACGAAGCCGAAGAAGGCTGTTTGAGTATCGTTGGCGTCAACGCGCTCGTCGCGCGGCCCGAACAGATCCGCGTCGAAGCCTATGACCTCGCAGGAAACAAAATCGACCGTGTCGTAAACGGCTTGCTCGCCAAAGCCATTCAACACGAGAAAGATCACCTTGACGGAGTCTTGTTTATCGATCGAATCAGCGATTCAACCAAAAAACAAATCGACGGCGAACTCGAAGACTTTGAAATCAACTTTCAAAACAAACGATCCACAGGCGAGATGCCTTCGGATGAGACAATCCTGTCACGTTTGGCCGAAATCGAAGCGAAGTACTGCGGCTAAACGCAACAACAGACACCCACACCAGCGCCCCGGCCCAGCGTTTTAGACGAAAGAGATAGATGCGATTAATCATGTTTGGCACCGGCCCTTTTGCCGTGCCTACTTTCCAGTCTTTGCTGGAATCAGATCACGAAGTTCTGGCACTTGTGACTCGGCCAATTGCCGACTCAGGTAAGCGTAGAAAAACATCTGAGAATCCAACGCGGGACGCCGGCGAAACTGCTGGGATTAAGATTCTTGATCCTCAAAGCGCCAACGATGACGAGTTCGTTGATCAACTGAAATCGCTCAACGCGGACCTGTTTGTGGTTTGCGATTACGGACAAATTTTGTCTCGCGCATGCCTGGGCTCCGCCAAGCTTGGTGGAATCAACTTGCACGGATCTTTGCTTCCGAAATATCGCGGCGCTGCACCCATCAACTGGTGTATCTACAACGGCGATAAAACTACCGGCATCACTATCATTCACATGACTCCCAAACTGGATGGTGGGCCTTGTCTGGCCAGCGCAGAAACCGAAATCGGACCGGAAGAAACAGCCGAAGAAATTGAACCTCGGTTGGCCCAACTCGGCGTCGAACCAGTTCACCAAGCCATCAAAATGCTCAAGGACTGGGACGGGAAATCTGTCATCGGCAAAGTTCAAGATCGCAAACTTGCCACCAAAGCTCCGCGTCTGAACAAATCCGATGGTGCGATCGACTGGAACCGAACCGCCACTCAAATTCACAATCAGATCCGCGCCTTTCAGCCTTGGCCGGGTTCGTTCACGCATTGGCATTCTGAAAAACTCAAACAGCCAATGCGTCTGATCGTAATTCGAGCAAGTGTTATCGAAGCTGATGGCGAGTCCAAACTTCAACCCGGTCAAGTTGTCTCGGCGGATAATGGCCTGGTCATCCAAACGGGTACTGGACAATTGCAGATCAACGAAATTCAACCAGCAGGCAAACGAGCGATGCCGATCGCCGATTTCTTACGTGGAAAACCGCCTCAGATTGGCGACCAAATGGGTTAAGCAAATCGTCAAGCGAATCATCAACCAATTCGTTTTAGAAAGGACATTGTGCCTAAAGCAAAAGACGCAACTGAACCGATTCGAAAACGGGCAAGTCAATATCCCAACGTGGA
>CAZQQR010000060.1:15510-21848 GCA_964595515.1 uncultured Pirellulaceae bacterium | reverse complement strand
TCCGGGCCAAAGGCCCATCCGTTTTCCTAGCCCAGCCTGAAGGGCTGGGTAACAAGTCAACAAAAATTCGTAGGACCAAAGGTCCGGCAGTTAACCACCAAGACCTTTGGACTAAAAACTACTCACCCGCCTTTTCTAACGAAGACTCGGGTTTCTCGCCTCGCCACAAACTGGGCTCCAACTACTTCTTCTTGCTGCGTACTTTTCGATTCACCGTTGAACCCGGTTTCGATTTACGCTTTCCGCGAAAATCACTCGACTTTTTTCGTCCACCGCGGGGGCCCGACGACGGTTGATCGTTCGGACGCCCTTTGCGACGCGAACCGGACCGTGAAGACGAACGACTATCATCATCACGTGCTGGGCGAATCTTTAACTGACGACCTGAAACCCAAGCATCCTCTAAAATCTCGATGATCTCTCGCGAAAGATTCTTGGGAAGGTCAATCGTTGAATACGATTCCTGGATTCGAATTGGACCAATATCGCCTCCATCGATTCCGGCTTCGTTTGCGACCGCACCCACAATATTTCCCGGTTTCACACCGTCACGTTTACCAACGGCGATTCGGTATCGAGTCATTGATTTATCTGGAGAACCCCCAAAACGATCTCGGCTGCCTCTTCGACCTCGATCATTTCGATCACCCCGCTCGCTTCGGTCGTTGCGATCTCGAGTTTTCCTAGCTGGCCGATCTTTCATCAAGAAATCGCGACCTTTCTGACCCATCATTGCGATTGCAGCCGCGATCATTTCGTAAGAATGGTCTGAGGTCTCTGCGTACTCGCCGATCATCTTTTGGTAGAAACCGAGGTCTTGCTCCTCAATTGTTTTGCCGATCTGCTCTTTGAAACGCTGGATCCGCATCGAGTTAATTTCGTTCGCGCTTGGAGCATCGACGATTTCGATTTTTTGCTTGGTTACTTTCTCGATAAACCGCAACCGCCCTTTTTGCGACGGCGACAAAAAGATAATCGCTTCACCCTTTCGCCCCGCTCGGCCGGTTCGACCAACGCGGTGAGTGTAAATCTCTGGATTTTCTGGCAAATCAAAATTGAACACATGGCTGATTCGAGAGACATCCAACCCTCGGGCCGCCACATCTGTCGCGACGAGAATATCAAGCTGACCTGATTTCAATCGTTGAATCGTCCGCTCTCGAGTGTTTTGCGGCATGTCACCATTAAGTGCAACGGCTGACAGCCCATGCTTGAAAAGTTTTTCGGCGACTTGAGTTGTCGTGTCACGTGTTCGAGTAAATACGATAACGCCGTCGGCCTGTTCGGCTTCGAGAAACTTAATCAACAGATCGACTTTGTCACGCTGGTGAACCAAGACAGCTCGTTGACGAATAGAATCGGCCGTCATTGATTTTTGTTTGATCGTGACTTTGGCCGGATTATCGAGATAACGTTCCGAAATGTTGCGGATCGGTTTAGGAAGTGTCGCCGAGAACAAGGCGATCTGTCGTTTTTTCGGTGCATGCTTTAGCACAAATTCAACGTCGTCCAAAAATCCCATGTTGAGCATCTCATCCGCTTCGTCGAGAACCAGACACTCGATTCCGCTCAAATCGAGCGTGCCTCGATTGATATGATCGATCACGCGACCGGGAGTTCCAACAACAACATGTACGCCACGGCGAAGTTGTTTCAATTGCGGCTCGTAGGATTGTCCACCGTAAATCGCAGCCACCGAAAAATCTGGCAAGTTCTTTCCATAGGTCGAAAACGAACGGGCAACTTGAATGGCAAGCTCGCGTGTCGGTGCCAACACAAGCACTTTCGGTTTCTTTGGTCGCTTGGATTCCAGGTTCGAAAGAATCGGCAATGCAAATGCCGCCGTCTTTCCTGATCCCGTCTGTGATTGGGCCAAGACGTCGCGTCCCGAAAGGACATGAGGAATGATTTGAGCTTGAATCGGTGTTGGAGTGTCATAGCCCGAACTTAAAACTGACTCGAGTACGTCGTCGCTCAAATTCAATTCTGCGAACTTGTTCTCGCTGACTTCTGAAGCTTCTAAAATGACTTCGTCTGAGCCTTCTTTCGATTCCGATGAAACCGGTTCTTTCGTTGTTGTTTCTTCTGCAACGACAGTCTCCACTGGTTCCGGTGATGGAGCGTCGACCACGGATTCTTCTGTCAGCGTCGAATCTTCTTTTGATTCTTGCGATTCGACGACTGGTTCTTCTGCAATCTCAATTTCTACTGCGGTAGTTTGGATTTCCATCTCTGGTTTTTCGGAGTTGGAATTCGACTCGGGCGCGACATCAATAATTTCAACTTTGATTGATTCGTTTTCAGTTTTTTCTTCGTTGTTCAGCATTCTAATTTCCGTAGGTTGGCGCAGTTCTTGCGCTCGATAGTTGTTTGGCAGGTGAACCTGCGCGTAAATTGGCGCAAAAAGCAGACCGAATGCCTGAAGATGTGAAACATCGCCGGTGCGGAATTGCTGATTGTCGCTACGTGTTACCCAAACACGAATTCGCGACACCGCTTCATTCACTGGCCGTTGTATTTCAACAAGGGATACGCACGTTGTTTGGTGCGTTAAGTTTGAAGACCTGTCGCAAGGTGAGTTGACGTAGTTAGCGTCAACTTTGAGGGGTCAGCCTAACTCAACATTGACAAAACCGATAGATGAAAAGTTCAGTGAAAACTTGAATCGAGAATCCAACGCAGATGACCTGGCCGTGCCGGTCAATTTTTCTGGATTCCCAAGTGACAACTTGGACAGTCGATTCGTCCGTTCCCATTGCAAGTTCCACAACGAACGTGATCGATTCGGATGATCCCACGACCCGTATTTTGCACGGTTCCATCGGGAAAAGTCACTTTTCTCATGCCGTAGACTGGAACTTCGATTTGTCCATTTTGGCACTTTCGATTCACGCAATTCAGCCAAGCCACGCCGGTGCAACTGACACAACGCGTGTCTTCGATTAAGTCACCGACGACCTCCTGCGCCTCACGATTAGCAATCACAAACCCCAAACCAGCTCTTGGTTTGCCTTCCAGATCAACGGGGCACAGCAATTTCCATCCGCCAATATGGTGTGTCCCAGCCCCGGAAACCTCAGCCAGTTCTTCCATTTCCTTACGAGTATTTCTGTCTGGAGCGATTCCCGAAAGGTTATTTTTCATCATCCTTACGACTTTGTCGATGTTCTGTTTCATCTCGTTTGGTAGGTCGTATTTCGTCAAATATTGCGCTTCCTTCCAAACCCGAATGGCTTTGGACATCTGATCTGACCTGACGTAAGACACCGCCAAGTTATTCATCGCAAACAACAAATTGGTCTTATCTGAATCCGTCCCAAGTTCCTGATACCGCAACCCACGCTTGATTCCATCCGCTAGATATCGCTGTGAGGATTTGAAGTCCGCCTCGTGAACTTCCTCATAAAGCGCAAGCAATATTGCTGATTCGACACCGGTCGGGTCCAAGTTAATCGATGACTTAAGCAGTTTTTGGTCTGATCCATTTTTGGCACTTACCCACTCGGATACCATTTGATCTGCTTCTTTCCGGCGGACAGCAAGATCACGTTCCGTCACGATCTCCTTGGGTAGCCGAATTGCATAACCATGCGGCTTAAACTCTTCGATCTTTTCATTCGCAAAAGCAGTTTGCTCCTTGTCAGCAAAACCCTTCCCAAGATAGTCCTGACAACGTTTGACGATTTCGTGTGCGTAAACCGATGCCTTGATCTTCGTTTTCAGATTCGAAAATACCTCTTTGCGATAGCGATCAATGAATTTTTTGTCGTCCTCCGAAAGACGGTCCACTGGCAGCACAGTTTCTTTACCATCTTTCTTCTTAAGTCGAACCTGATCTGCCTTTAGTTCGATCAACTTGGCTTCAACCTCATGCTTGCCAGTAGAGTCAACCCACACTCTTTGTTTGTGGTACCGCGAATCATCTTGCTTCTCGAATTTGAGGTTGGGAGCAGACGACAATACCGTTGGCTTTGACGCAGTCAGCAATACGGCGATCAATACAAACCAGATTGTAAATCGAAAATTCATAACAAGATTTTAACCCAACCTTTTAGTTGACGGCAACAATCAACTTCGTTGTATCCCCGCCACTTTCATTCCAAAAACTCTTGGTTCGAAAGTGAATCTTTCATTTGTGTCGTTTTTGTGACCTACGGTTCATCGACGTTGCGTTTTTCAAACCTGAAACACCAAAATTTCCGGTTTTAACGATTGTTGTTTCGAATCATTGGGAGCTCGTTTGTGAAAGTTCTAATCACCGCGTTGGTTGTAACACTTGCCGTTGGCGCTGCCGGTCTTGCAGTTCTAACTGGTGGCGGGGATCTCAGCCGAGTTTCGCAACTAGTTAATCGGCAGCTCGTTGTTGCCGAAGACAATGACACAATTGAAGAATCTGTTCCAGAAACAACCCAACCTCAATACGAAGCTTGTATCTCCGTTGTGGCTGAATCGATCGACTCGATCAAATCTGATTTGATTTACGTCGTCGACAATATTGGTATCAGCAAAGGTTTCGGCTTTGAAAGCGGCGAACAGCTTTTTGAGTCGACTGTTATCGGCTACCTGAATCCAGGTTTAGACCTTGAAAAACCAGTTGGCGTTTTTCTGTTGCCCTCGGACGATGCTCAAGAATCTCGTGCGATGAAAGAGAACTTCATCGTTTGTTTACCCGTCTCTGATTTCGCCATTTTCGGTGCTGACCTAAAAAAGCGTGGCTCGGTCACAGAATGTATGTTGGGGCTCGTGTTCAAACCGAAATCTCGACCTGGTGAAAAGTTTTTGATTTCTCATCACGATGGATACGCTTTTCTTGCCAAACGAAAAGAGATCCTCAAACAACGTCCCGAAGATCCAGCGGCTTTGATGAAATCCAAACTCGCCAATCACAAAATCGCGTTCGAATACAACGGAAAAATCGTCTCAACCAAAATCAAAGATGAGTTTTGGAAAGGCGTCGATCAACCATCCATGGATCTTCCAGCGATCGAAAATTTTAATCACTGGTCCCGTGATTGGACAAAATCTCTCACTTACGACACCGAGTATTTTTCCTTGTTCCTTGATATTGATCAGTCACAAAACGACTTTACTTTGCAAACCGATTTGATCGCAAAAGAAGGTTCAATGATCGCTAACATGGCAGCGATGGACCTCGGTGCCTCCAAGAAAATGCTCTCATCATTTGCGCGAGATTTTAACTCGGGCGCAAGACTAAATTGGCGATCAAGTTCGGCCTGCGAAATGTTCAAAGAGCTGAAAAAGGATATTCTTGCGAGTCGCAACTCGGTACCAGTTTTCTTCTCGCAACAACAAAAAGAAAACACTGTGGATGAAAATGAAACAAAGCTTCGGCAAATGTTTGATCAAACATTGAACTCCGGTCATTTTGAGGTCGCAGCAAACTCATTTTTCGAAGATGACAGCGAGAACGTCATGATCGCCGCCTTCGTTGAGGACACGACAGCTTTGTCTGAACTGATTGAGTCTGAAAAGCTAGA
The DNA here is from genome assembly GCA_964595515.1 of uncultured Pirellulaceae bacterium. Lineage (GTDB taxonomy): Bacteria > Planctomycetota > Planctomycetia > Pirellulales > Pirellulaceae > Mariniblastus. The sequence continues at coordinate 16,350 of CAZQQR010000060.1, read as the reverse complement.
TACTGGAGCCTCAGAAAATGATGTTTGGGAATGGGATTTTGATCGACATCGTGAAGTAATTTTTCATCGTGTGAAAAATCCTGTTGATCTGTTCGGTCTTGATAGTTCGATCGCCTCGTCCAACCTCACTGACAACTTCTTCTACGGAATTGGCCCTCAAACAGTCTACCTATTGGCCGGACCAAGTAGTCTTTCGAAAGCAAAAGAATGCATTGACCGACAATTGGATGGCTCGCCTGATGAAACGTCTGAGAGTTTTGTCGAATTCAATTTCCTACCCATCGCTAAACAGTGGATGACTAATTCCGGTGTTAACTACGCTGAAATCCCATCGGTCGCTGAAACAATGCATATGATTCGACTGTTTGAATCACTTAGAAAGGGTGACACCATTTCAATTTCGCATGCACCAATAGTGAACGGGTATAGCGGGAAATTGCAGCTCGATATTGAAATCATCTCGGCTTCTATTGATGCGATTTCTGAAGTCGGTCGTTTATCCAATGAGAAATTCGAGGAGATTTCCCGTGAACTGAACGCTGAAAATGCATCATCTGGAAAAACGAGTCCTCGGTCTCGAGGACAGTCATCTCAGTCGTCAGAGTTTCAATCGATCGCAGATGATCTTAGTAGTGCAACAGTCAATCCCGTTGTCAAAACACCCAGCAAGTTCAAATCTTCGAATCCTCAGCGTTCGAATTATTCATCGCGTAAGCAACAAGAGAAGGCTCGCATTTTTGAAAACCAACCCGGGCGGGTGAAGAATCCGTTCTTGGATTAGAGTTCGCTCTATTGATTTGAATCTGGTCTACTGCCGTCACTCCGTGACTCTGTTTTGGA
>CAZQQR010000060.1:6490-15410 GCA_964595515.1 uncultured Pirellulaceae bacterium | reverse complement strand
TCTAGCTCGCTGACATCCAACGCGTGCTTTTCAATGAACTCGCGACGCGGTTCGACTTTGTCGCCCATCAAAATTCGGAACATATTGTCGGCTTCGGCTGCATTGTCCATTTTGACTTGGATCAACGTTCGGTTATCCGGATCAAGCGTTGTTTCTCGCAGTTCTTCTGCGTTCATTTCGCCCAAACCCTTAAAGCGAGTCACGTGCATCCCTTTTTCACCTGCGGCCCGAACGGCTCCGACCAAGCCTCGAAGATCGTCGACTCCAGTTTCTACTTCCGACCGTCGGAGAATGTAACGAGCTTCTTCAATTCCCGTTCGCTCTTGAGGAAGCAATGAATTGATGTCGAACCCGAATCCAGCCAACTCTTTAAGTCCTGCATTAATCGTTTTGACTTCATGGAACTCATTAATCCGCATTCTGTTTTGATCTTCTGATGCGTCTTCCTCTGAGCTATCAGTTTCGACTTTCATCTCGACGCCCGTTTCTTTTTCATGCGCCTTAATGAAATCATCCATCTCTTTTCGGGTCACAAACCAATGTTCATTGTTGCCAACAAAAACATGAAAGACTGGCAACTGACTTGTTTCAAAATTGATTCGTTCCGCGTGCGTTCTCAGATTAATTCCACGTCGCTCTAGCGCCAAAATCGCGTCTTCCATACTGGCCAATGCGGTGCACAGTTTTCGCATGTTATCACCATCAACGACATTTCCATCGCCTTCGAATGATGTATCCTCAAGTCCGCGATCCATCAATTGGCGACGCATTTCTTCTTCTGTTTGAACGTAGTACGTCTTCTTTTTGTGTTTCACTCGGAACAATGGCGGGCAAGCAACATACACATGGCCGGCTTCGATCAAGTGATACATTTGCCGATAGAAGAAACAGAGCAACAAAGTTCGAATGTGTGAACCGTCGACATCAGCATCCGTCATGATGATGACTTTGTCGTATCGACGTTTAGAAAGATCCTGGTCTTCGCCGATCCCAACTCGCAGAGCGTTGATCATGCTCTGGACTTCTTCGTTGGCAAGCACTTTGTCCTGGCGTGCCTTGTAGGCGTTGATGATTTTACCTCGAAGCGGAAGGATCGCTTGAAACTCTTTTAGGCGACCACCTTCGGCTGATCCGCCCGCCGAGTCACCTTCCACCAAGTAGATTTCGCATTTTTCAACATCTTTTGAAAGGCAATCCCTGAGCTTTCCCGGAAGACCACCACCGCCAAGCACTGACTTTCGCCGGACTTTGTCTCGGGCTGCCCGGGCTGCTTCTCGGGCTTCGGCGGCTTGGATGCCTTTGCGAACGATGATCTTTCCCTCTTTGGGATTTTCTTCCAAGTAAGTCTTGAAAAATTCACCGAACGCCGACGTTACGATTCCTTCGACTTCGCTATTACCAAGTTTAGTTTTGGTCTGTCCTTCGAACTGTGGCTCGGGAACTTTCATCGAGATGATCGCTGAAAGACCTTCGCGGAAATCCTCGCCCGACACATTGATATTTTTAGGAAACAGATTGTTCTTTTTGGCGTAGTTGTTCAGTGTTCGAGTCAAAGCCGATCGAAAACCCGATACGTGAGTACCACCCTCATGGGTGTTGATGTTGTTCACATACGAAAACACGCTCTCTGAAATATCGGTCGTGTACTGGAGTGCAATTTCATAAACAACGTTATCCGTTTCACCCGTCATGTAGATGACTTCTTTGTGAATCGGATCACTTGAGCGGTTGATATGATCAACGTATTCGATGATTCCTCGCTCGTAGTAGAACTCGTCTTTTTCTCCGGTTCGCGCGTCTTTGAAATGGATTCGCACGCCACTGTTTAGAAACGCAAGTTCCTGCAGACGTTTGTGCAAGATGTTGTATTCGTACTTGGTCGTTTGAAAAATCTGTGCATCGGGTTTGAACGTTGTCTTGGTTCCAACCTGATCGGTTTTTCCAACTTTGTTGACCGGCCCTGTTGGGACTCCTCGCTGATACTCTTGTTGGAAAATCTGTCCTTCTCGGCAGACTTCTACTTCGCACCATTCCGATAGAAAATTCACTACAGTCACACCGACGCCGTGAAGACCACCCGATGTTTGATAGGCTCCCTTTTCAAATTTTCCGCCAAACTTCAAAAAAGTCATAACGCCTTCGAGCGTTGTGATCTCTCGACCTTCTTGCTCGGTCAACTGTTGGTGAATATCAGTTGGAATACCTCGGCCATCATCCTGACAAGTCACCGAACCATCGGTATTGATCGTGACATGGATCAGCGTCGCGTAATTCGCCATCGCTTCATCGATCGAGTTATCGACGACTTCGTAGACCAAGTGGTGAAGCCCTCGACTGGTCGTATCACCGATGTACATACTTGGCCGTTCCCGCACGTGCTCCAGGTCAGAGAGCCGTTGAAGATCGTCGCCTTCGTAAGTTTCTTTTACTTTTTTTGCCATTGAATAAGCCAGTTTGAGGTTGTGGTTCCAGTCGTCTAACGAATTTTGCCGACTTTGAACCGCAGGTCTTTAAAGTTGTTTTTTGGTAGGCGAGTTTGTAACTCTGTGAGTAGCTTCTTTTTCTGAAAACCGAGATGTTGGTTCACCGCTGAACTAACGACCATGATTTCCAATACTCCGCCGCGAATAATTCCAGGCTTTGTTTTGTCTTGCCATTTAGGTCCGACAATTTCATTCCAAACAGTTTCTAGTTCTGATTTTGTTTCATTTTGGGCGTACCCTTTTCGAGCCATCAATCTGGAAAGCAATTCCGCCGATTGTTTGGGTCGTCGAAAATACCTTTGACGACCTTTGACCAAGTCATTGGCTTGCTCAAAATCAAGTTCGTCATAGGAAAATTCGTCGGTAGGGCCTGACAAAATCGTCTCCATCCGTGTTGGTGATTTCAATTTTTCTCTAACGTATTTGTTTTGCACGTCGAGTTTTAAAACGTCGAACTATTCCTAACGTCGTCTCACGTCGAATATTTTTTACGGCGAAATTTCCTAACGGCGATCTTTCGAAAGCGGCATGATCACATATCCGTAATTGTCATCCGTTTCGCAGTAGGCAGCCGCTTCGCCATTTTCGACATCCAATGTGAACGTCTTATCCGGCTGAAGCACTTTCAGAAAATCTGCTACGTATCGGTGATCCAGCGTGATCGTTAGCTCTTCATTATCAAACGGGACTGGCATCTCGATCCGCGATTGCCCAATTTCTGCAGTGCTATTGCTCAGCACCAACGAGCCATCTTTAAAAGTAAAGTCGATTCCCCGACTCTCTTCACTGGAAACAATCGCCGCCTGTCTGAGTGCCGAGTGTAGCGGCCCTACCGGAATATCGATTCGGTTTGACTCATCCCGTTTAGGCAACACGTCTCGCCATTTCGGAAAACGACCTTCGACTAATCGCGTGTAAAACTCTACGTTTTTGTCTTTCAGCAACAGATCGTTGGATCGTGCAGTCAGCTGCACCATGTCTTCTTCGCCATCTGGCAGGATTCGTTCCATCAGCTGCATGGATCGAGATGGGACGATGGTGGTCGAACCTGGTTTTGGCGATCCAACCATTTTGATAACGCCTGCCATTTTGGCCAATCGTCGACCATCCGTTCCGACAGCTGTGATTGCTTTTTCGTCCATCTCCAACAGGACGCCGCCTAGGGCGTAACGACTGCTTTCGGAATCGGTAGCAAACAGCGTTCTCTTGATGAGCTCTTTGAGGACCTTTCCTGATATTTCAAAATAGTCTTTCTCGGTAAACGAGATGACCTCTGGGAACTCATCCGGATTCTGTGCCTGTAGCTCAAACCGACTGTTCGCACCCGTCACAAGCGTTTTATCTGTGTCAGCATTGATCTCCAACGTTTCGTCGCTGGATTCTCGCAGAATCATATTCAAGCGTGATACTGGCACGACGGCACTACCTGGCGAATCAACTTTGAGATCGGGAACACTCAATCGAACACCGACTTCGGTGTCGGTGGCCGAGAGCACACCACTGTCTTTGGCGATCTCCAGTTTTACATTTTGAAGAATCGGTTTTGGGCTACGACTAGGTGCAACAGCCGCTGCAATTTGAAAGACTCGTTGAAACGATTCTCGATTGATTTTTATCTTCACGTGATAACCTCTGGTTCCTGTGCGAGACAGTCTTTTAATATTGTTATTTTATTTTTTATTATTAGTAATAAACCGAGCTCAAAATTGTCACTAAGTGAACTCGCATAGGATGCAAACCTTTAACACCAAACGACTAACGAATCTAAAACCAGAGTGGATAACCTGTTTGTTGGTAGTTCGTATCTGGTAGGCAAGTAGTGTTCAGCGTTGTGCAAAAGTGACGACTCTAAGTTTGATGTTACTAACGTTATTTATGGTTCGATTTACTAAACAAGCTATCGACAGGTTTTCCAGCTCAAACAAAGTTGTTTTGACTGGCGAAATGTTCGGACAATTTCTGTTTTAATTTTTCGATGGAACTTAAAACTCCAGCGGATTCTTTGTTTGATTCATCAGCGAGTAACTTCTCAATTTTTCGATAAGAATGCATCACGGTTGAATGATCACGATTGCCAAAATAAGTACCGATCTTTGAAAAGCTATTCCCGAGCAGTGTTCGATTTAAATGGATTGCGATTCCACGAGCGAGAACAATCGATTGTTTGCGAGAGTTCCCTTTGATGTCGGCCGCTTTCAAATGAAACTCGGTAGCGACCTCTTTGATGATCAACTGCGAGAGTTCTTCAGTGTCTTGGTTTGATTTCTTGAACCACTTCAACAAGTACTTTGCATCAACATTGGTAACCGAATCAGTATCTTCGAGCCGAAGTGTTGTTTTTAGTTGAGCGAAAAAGTGAACAAGATTAGGCACCGTCACATTCAGTCGATCGACAAGCAATTGAAGTGCGTCAGAATCAAATTCAACGTGATAAATCGTCGCCAGATCAGAGAGTATTTCACGTCTGGCCATAGGGCCGGGTGGGTTTACTGGAAGGCTCAAGCCGCCCGATAACCGAGAAACCAGTTGCTGGGACAGCCCTTTTGTGTTGAGTGGGGCTGTATTCAAAGTGACAATTAAAGGTCGGTTTTTCTCGACTAAAAGGTCAAGAATATGAACCAGCTCCAACTGAGCCGCGTTCTTTCCAGCGAGTTTTTGCAAGTCATCAAGAATAATACCACTGGCCGAAACCAGTCGACTGCGGAAGTCCTCAATAGAATCCGTCTCTAAACTAGAACGGTAACGACGATCAAAATCAGCTGCGGTCAGCAAGATTGGTTTGGCAGGCGATTCGGATTCTTGATTATCAGCCAATTCGGAAGCAACCGACATTGCGAGCGACGTTTTTCCAGTTCCAGATGGCCCAAATAAAACTAGCGGCCAGGCAATCGCTGCGTTTTCATTCTCGACGTTGGTTTGTGCGGTTTGATCATTGAGCTTGATCAGGTATTTCAAAATCAAATTTGGTTCATCGCCGATAAACCGTGTTAGTCCATTGGGACGCAAACCGATCGAGCCATTTTCATCACAAAAATGGGTGCTCCATAGATGCCGAAAAGGCAGCGAAAAAACTTGTTGAGGGGTCGCCGATGGCATGCAGAAAAACGCTTTAAGAGCACGGGAATAACACTCAAAAAACGATGGAAATTACCACGCCTTTTGAGCCCCGATATCTTAACATTTTTTCAACTAAAACACGACCGCGAAAGGGTCGAATTCAACGTCATTTTGAAGCTTTTAGACCCACTAAAATTCGACTAATTCGAGCGATTGTTTCATGGATTTCAGCTTCGGTGTTGGTGGCACCCAGACTCACCCGAATGGACCCTTCTATGATGTCTTTTTCGAGCCCCATTGCCATTAAAACTGGTGACGGTTCACTGGATCCACTCGCACAAGCAGAACCGGTAGAAATTGCCAAACCATTCATGTCAGCAGCCAGCAAAAACGACTGGCGATCAATTCCAGGAAACGAAAAATTCAACGTGTGCGGTGTCCGCTCTACAGCTCCTCCGTTAACGACAATCTGATCAAATCGCGACGTTAGTTCCGATTGCAATAAATCACGAAGGTAGACCAAGTGCTGGTAACGCTGGTCAGGATCCGAATGAAAGACCTCTAGCGCCTGAAGCATACCCGCCGCCAACCCCACGTCTTCGGTACCAGGACGAAGTGCCATCTGCTGAAATCCGCCAAATAGAATCGGCTGTAGCGAAACTCCATGTTTCAGTAGCAATCCTCCAATTCCACGAGGGCCATGAAATTTATGAGCCGTTAAAGAGATCGCATCCATACCAAGTTCACGAAAATTCAGCGGTAGTTTACCAACGGCTTGAACCGCATCCACGTGAAGCAAGACGTTGTTTTGACGGCAAAGTTCAGCGGCCTCTTTAACCGGCTGAATCACGCCAGTTTCATTGTTGGCCAGCATCAGACTGACCAAAGTCGTCGGTTGCTCAAGCAGTCTTTTCAGTTCTTCCATCCGGCAAACACCATGACGATCAACAGGGATTTTCTCGACCGTATAACCCATCCGTTGAAGTTGTTCTCCAGCTCCAATAATACTGGGATGTTCAATCGCAGAAACGAGCAATCGCCCTTTTGCACCGGCTGCCGCCATCAAACCCATCAACGCAAGATTGTTACTTTCAGTACCCCCGCTAGTGAAGATCAGCTGATCGGTCTCCATCCCAGCCACATTACCGCCCAAGATTTCGACAATCCGGCGACGAACCTGTTCAAGCTTTCCACGAGCTCGTTGCCCGGCACGGTGTTGACTGGCGGGATTGAGGTAGCCATCGGCGTAGCAATCAGCGATGACTCGAGCGACAGAAGGATCAATAGGGGTCGTAGAATTATTATCGAGATAGATTTCCGTCACGCGCCAGCTCCAGACGGTGCGCTGTTTGAATCAGTTTCCTTTGTATCGCTTTTTTCCCGTTCATCAGACGACGCCCCAGAATCATCCTCATCGGCATCAACAACAACCGGAGGCGGAAGATCATCGTCGTATTGTCCGTATTCGTAATCCAGTGGAGTGACCATCAAATCAATGATTTCGACAGGTTCAGGATTGATGACTTGATCAGCACTGCCACCGAGTTTTTCCAAACATTCATCGAGCTTTTTTTGAGTCTCATTTCGATCGGCCAATTCGAGTGATCGTTTCAATCGAATACCAGCTCGCAAATGGCGATTCAATTCAAAATCAATGGTACCCATTTCGAGGTAAAGCAAAGCCGCTTTTTCATTCAATAGTTTTTCAAATTCTTCCGGGTTGTCGGATTCAACTTCAGAAGCCCAATCCAGCACTTCAGGAATTTTTAGATACATTTCTTTGCGAGCAAGATCAGCGATCATCGGCCAAAATATTTTGGCTGATTTCGGATACTTTTCATTCCACTGAAGCCAAAAATAGCTCTCATTGTCGTCACCAATTTCATCCAGCATCTCGGTCAGAAATCTAGCATCGCAGTCATGAGAAACAACAACCGATGAACCGCTGTCACTCGTCAAATGCCAAGGTTTGATTTTGCTTCGGATCGGAATAATCAATCCCTCAGCGATCAACTCTTTGGCGACAAACGGCGTTGAATCGGAATATGTTTTTTTTCTGAGAACCCAATTAACCAGCGGGGTTTGGTTGTAGGAAAAACGTCTTTCCATAAAGTCATCGGGCGAGAACTCTTTTCCAGAACGCTCGCCACTTCCGTAAACCATGATCGAAATCACCGGGAGGGCGACGATAGAAATGATTAAGATCGTCCAGATTCGATTCGAAGTGTTCAAATTGGACATATATTGGCTTTCGTCAATCCAGACTGGTTTGATAGTGATGATAACCGAAAGTCAACAAAAGTTCGCGAAACGTGACGCCAAAGCATAGCGGCGGTCGCCAAAATTTCGAACTCCGCCAGAATCAGGGTTGCCCCACCATTTTAACGTCTCAATAATCCAAAGTCTCAGCGTTGGCTGGACGATAACGTCAAAGCAAATGAGTGAGTGCGAACGCAAAAATGGATTCTGATATCGACAGTGAACCTGAAGCGGAAGATCAGACTCAAGAAGGCGAGACGGTTTGGCCAAGTGACCCTCAGTCGCGAATACGCCGTCTAGAAGCCGTTTTGTTTATGTCGCGAACACCACTTACGAGTCGAAAACTCAGCCAGCTCGCATTTTTGGAGGACGGTACCCAAGCCAGAACGATGATTAAAGATTTGAATCGTCGATACGATGAACTGGGTCGCTCCTTTTTAGTAAAACGAATTGCGGGGGGATTTCAGCTGAGAACTCGCCCTCAGTTCGCGGATTGGATTCGCCGACAGGACCATGTTCCCAGCGGTGGTCGGCTCTCGACTCCAGCCATGGAAACACTCACCGTCGTCGCTTATCGTCAACCGATCATCAAGGCAGAAATAGAAGCCATCCGGGGCGTCAGTTGTGGTGAAATGCTTAGGCAACTCCTGGAAAAGGGCCTAATCAAGATTTCAGGAAGAAGCGAGAAGCTTGGCCGCCCGTTCCTGTATGCGACATCCAAAGATTTTTTGACTCATTTTGGACTCAACACCATCAACGACCTGCCCCGATCAAAACAACTTTCAGGACATGGGTTGCCGGATTGGGCCAGTTCCGACCAAAATCATCCCCACAATGATGGAAACCAAGAAGATCAAAGGACGAACGACATTCGCGACAAGGCCCGCAACGAGGAAGAATAGATGAATCAGGTACTAGAACAATTTGAAACAGATCAAGAACTGGATACTGAACTGGATCTTGCCAACGATAGTATCGATTTGCATTCCGATTCAAAGTTATCATTTTCTGAGTTGTCTTTTTCACAGCCCTCGATCTTGAACGTCGACGAAGATGAAGACGAGGAGTACGAGGAAGAAGAAGATGACTACGAATACGAAGATGACGACGAAGTAGATGAC
>CAZQQR010000060.1:2417-6390 GCA_964595515.1 uncultured Pirellulaceae bacterium | reverse complement strand
GACGACGAGGAATATGAAGAAGAGTCCGATGACGAGTACGACTACTCAGACGATGAAGAAGAGTCCGACGACGGGGATGAAGAGTCAGAAGAAGCAGACGACGGCGAGTACGAATACGATGAGGATTCCGACGACGAAGAGTATGAAGAAGATGAAATCGACGACGATGACGACGAGGAACTTGACGACGATCTAGAAGAAGATGAATGGGAAGAAGTCGACGACGAGGATTTCGATGACGACGAGTTCGAAGACGACTTCGACGAAGACGATGATGAATGGGAAGAGTATTAGACGCAGACGCACTTGCGATCGCACTTTTTGCCTACCAACTCGACTGAACCAATCGTAGGTCAGGCTGTGCCTGACGAATTCAAACCTACGACTCCATAGACCATTTTCAGTCGCCCAACTGGAACAGTTTTTTCAGCGCGTCCAATAAACTTTCAGAACCCTTCACCGCATCATCTTGAACCGATTCCAAAGGCGGATGAAGAATCTTGTTCACCAATCGGTGAAATGATTTTTCTATTTCTGCCCGATGCTCCGGTGAAACACCATCCAACCGGTTCATCAATCGTTTCAACTCAGCGTCTTTGAGTTCGCCAGCCTGTTTTTTCAACTGAGCGATCGTGGAACCGCTTGACCGGCGACGCATATCGGCCAAAAACAAATCTGTTTCCTGATCGATGATCTTTAACGCTTTCGGATAGTGATTCTCGCGAGACTTACGATTTCGCTCACACTGTTTTTGCAGGTCATCAAGCGTGTACAGGTAGACGTTTAACTGGTCGCCGATTTTTGCTTCGAAATCACGTGGAATCGCCAAATCCAGGATGAAGAGTGGTTTCTGGTTCCTTGAACGATGAACCGCATCAAACATTTCCATTCCCACAATTGGATCCGTTGCCCCCGTAGTGCTGACAATCAGATCAGCGACAGCCAATTCCGATTGAAGGCTAGACCAATCCGCGACTCGGCCATCGTATCGATTTGCCAACTCAGCTGCTTTCGCAGGCGTTCGGTTAGTGATCACGATATCCTTTCCGCCTTCCGATTTGACATACGTGAGTGTCTCTTCGGCCATCTCACCAGCGCCGATGATCAAGATTTTTTTGTTGTCCAGCCGCTCAAAAATCTGTTTGGCCAAAACGCAGATCGCGACGCTGGGAACGCTCAGTCGATTGGAATGGATTTCTGTCTCGTTGCTGACTCTGCGTGCAACACGAATTGCAGACTGAAACGCCTGGTGCGAAAGCGGAATGGACTGGTTTTTCTCAGCGGCCAGTTGATAGGCCTTTTTGACTTGAGCAAGTATCTGAGTCTCGCCGACCACCATGCTGTCTAAACTGGCGGCAACGGTGAATAGGTGTTTAATCGCAGGTCGATCAGAAAGCGCAAACAGACCAGAGTCAATTTCCGACCGTTCCAAACCGCGCTGTGATGCCAAGAACGAAATCATTTCTTCTTGACTGGGAATCAATTCAGGTTTCTTGGCGGCCGCATAAAACTCGGTTCGATTACACGTCGAAAGTAAAACCGCTTCCGATTCAGGAAAACGATCATAGAAACCGTCCAGAAACGGTCCGACCTGCTGTTGGTTAAACGCCAGTCGCTCACGGATGGCAACGCTTGCTTCGTGATGACTACAGCCTACGACTTGGAGGTTCACGATCTAACCTCCGTTTTAGGTAGGTGTTCGATGAACTTTTCTGACACGCTCGTATTTGGCGAGACGTATTCAAGATGAGCAATTTTTTCGGGCACCGCGTGTCCGGCCCACCAAACCACACCCAACTCTAAAACCAAAAACAGAAAGCTTGTCACGACCAGATAGGCGACCTTACGGCCTTGTCTGGCAGGTTGATAAAACATGTTGAACACAGTCACAACCAGAAGCCAAGTGAACAAAATTGCGGACGACCAAATCACAGGATCTGACCAGGCAATCGTTCCTCTTAATACATCCATCTTTCCAGCGTGGTTGGCAAAATTCAAAGCGATTCCCGACAACAATCCCATCGCCAGCAAAATGGTTGACATCACTAAAGACATCTCGCTAGATCGTTGCAGCCATTCCAATGACGGAAGCCGAAACAAACGAGGCGGTGGTAGTTTCTTCTTTAAACGTCTGGCTTGGATCAGATACACCAACCCAAATACGAACCCTAGTGCGATGACGGCGGTTCCTAACGACAATGAAATTCCATGGACCATCCCCCAAATTGATTTTGCTCGGCCTTCGGAGAATTGGGCTTGGCTACCAAAAAGAATTCCAACCGCGATCAAAACCAAAAGCACAGGTAGTAAGAACAGCCCGAAAATCGACTTTGGCTGTCGAATCGAAATCCAAAGATAAGCCGCTGCCAATATCCAGGCAGCTGCCAGGCACCAACCAAACCAACTATTAAGCCAAATACCACTGGCGTCCAGTTCCAGTTTGCCTTGCCAAAGAAGGTAAACCGTGTGAGCAAACAGACCTGCCGCAGCAAATCCGACTCTTACAAAAGGCCTTAGCTTGGCGGCAAAAAAAATACGCGACACCTCAAGCGCCAAAACGACAACGTAGCTCGCCGCAAAACAGGTGATCGAAATTTTGTACAGCCAATCCAAAGCTTGGATCCGTGAAAAAAACGTGCGGTAGAAATGGTTTGAACCGCGAAGCAGCCAACGACACGATCGGTCTAACTATCGGAATCAGTCGATTTTGATTTTGCCAATCCGTGGTCAACCAGTTTTTTATACAACGTGTTGCGGTTGATACCTAGTTTAGTTGCCGCTTTCGTTTGCGTTTGATTACAGTTCTGCATGACCTGCATCAAAACTTCTTTCTCAACTGGGTCGACAATCATCTGGTAAAGATCATTCTCATCATCTTCCGCTTTGCTAATACGATTATAGACGTATTCTCGAACCAGTGATTCATCATCGGTTGGCCGAAAGACAGCAGACTGGGCGGCCTTGGAATCACCGATCACAGCCGTTGGTAAAAGTGACGGAACCAATTGATCGCTCTGAGCCAAAACGACCGCTCGCTCAATGTAGTTTTGTAGCTCACGCACATTTCCGGGCCATTGATAGTCGACCAATGCCTTCATCGCTTCGGGGTCAATTTTCCGAATCTCTTTCTTGTTGCTGAGACTGTAGGATTCCAAAAAATACTTTACCAATAGCTCGATGTCTTCATCTCGCCTGCGAAGCGGAGGTAGCGCAATTGGCAATACATTTAGCCGCCAGAACAGATCTTCTCGAAATCGACCCTCGGTCACTTCAAGATTCAAATCGCAATTGCTCGCGGCTATCACACGAACATCGACTTGGATGGTCCGAGTGTCACCGACCCGCTCAAACTCACGTTCCTGGAGGACGCGAAGCAATTTGACCTGCAAAGTTGACGACGTCGAATTGACTTCATCGAGAAAAATGGTCCCGCCGTGTGCTGCTTCGAATCGTCCCGTTCGGTCCTTAACCGCATCGGTAAACGAACCGCGAACGTGTCCAAATAGTTCACTATCCAAAAGGCTTTCCGTGAGTGCCCCACAGTTAACTCGAACAAATGGACCGCTGGCCCGTTCACTCAATCGGTGAAGTGCCGAAGCGATTAGCTCTTTTCCCGTACCCGTTTCACCCAAAAGCAGCACTGAAGCGTTACTCAGCGCAGAAAGCCGCGTAAGCTGATAAACCCGCTGCATCGCAGCAGACGTACCAATCAGGCCTTCTAGCGGAGAAGCATCAACCTGGCTGAATTCTGAGTCGCTGTTGCCCATTTAAGCTACATTTGAACTGGCGAATAAAGTCAAAGGTCCATTTCAACCAGAATACCAGTTCGCGCAAAGGCCATATTCTTGGGTTTTGCCGGATTAAGAAGCAACTGTTTGCCATGCTATTCAGCAATTGATCAAAATCACACCGTAAACCAACATTAATGTTGGCGGCCAAAAGTCGTACCTAAAAGCGGAGCACGATTGGTCGC
>CAZQQR010000060.1:0-2317 GCA_964595515.1 uncultured Pirellulaceae bacterium | reverse complement strand
GTTAGCCAGCGATCGAAGAGATCTGAACTTTGACATACTTCTGGCGGTGACCTGTTCGTCGTTTACTGTTCTTACGACGACGGAATTTTTGGATAAAGATTTTATCGCCTTTGGTCTCACCGATCACTTTGGCTGAGACCTTCGCACCGGAAACCGTTGGTTTACCAAGCTTAAACCCACTTTCGGATGAAACGGCAAGAACGCGATCGAACGTCAGCGTATCCCCTGCGGTGACCTCACGAAAATCGATCTCCAACATTTGACCTTCTTCAACTTTATATTGACGTCCACCGTCAGCAATAATCGCGTACATTCTCGAACCGTCTGATTGTCGAAATTTGGAGATAAAAAATGGACGGGCATGCCGTCCTAGGAGGCGAAATTCTAACGAATACCACGTTTTCCGAGAAGACCCAAAATACGCTGTTTTTCCAGAGTTTCCGGAAATATGGACGATCCTAGAGCCGTTGTTGACTCCGAAAGCAGCAAAACACGACGGATCAAGGACTAAGTGCGCCGCTCTGCTGCAAGCCATTGTTGTTCTGGCTCTGATCCCGGCTGCCATTCGCCGCCATTCGGAGCTCAACAATGTCATGCGATTGGCTGTTCGCAATAAGCCTTCACCGCATCCATGTCGTTTTCGACAGCTTTGGCCACCATACGTTTGATCACCAGATTCATCACTTTTGCCATCAGTTTGTGCGGCCGGGCATCCATGACCATGGTTAGCTCAGTTTTTCCGTCAGCGATTGTTGAGACTTCGAAAACGGTATCCCAAATCGTCCCGCCAGAGTCAGCCACCAGCCTGATCATTTCATTTTCAACGTGCTCGGTTACTTCTAACTCTGTCACCGCAGGACGATTGCCCATCATTCTCGTTTCTCGAAATCTTGCGCCCAATCCAGTTTTGTTTTCGGAAATGAATTCAACGTCGGTGATATGCGGGATGGCTTTGGAAAAATTTTCGATCTCGGCAACCGTTTTGAAAACAAGCTCAGCCGGAGCATCAATCGTCCGACGAATTTCAACGTAAGCCATGACGTGCATTTCTGACAAAGTGAATTTCTGAAATCAGTTACTACCTTAACGCACGATTCGATTAACAGCACGATTCGAAGTCACGCCTAAACACAAAATCTGACGGGTGAGCGAGGAAAATTGGTTTCCACTTCAAGCTAACTTCAATGCCCTCGCAAAATAAATGAGTGGAACTTCCGTTTGTTCTGCGACTTCCGTGGTCGCAAGTGAAACCAAAAATCCACACGTCGCTGAACCGGCTAGACAGATCGAGCGACACCGTCCATCGACTTCTCTGCGGCTACTTTTTCTTTCGTTTCAAGAACGGAGGTAGCGGCTTTAGCTCGACCTCTTTTTGCGATTGCAAATACTCAAGCACCTTTACCGAATCTTCCTGACCGACTTGCGCGTGAAAATGGAGCGTGAATCCATGCGGGCCTTTGGCATCAATCAATCCAGGTTGAAGGGTCAACATTGCTTTGACACTGTCAAACAAGCCCATCATCGCACAGCAAAAAATGTCAATCCTCGCGCCTTTGCGGAGGAGAAACTCAACAATGTCTTTTCTTCCCATGTGAGAAGCACCGCCCAAAGCAGTTTCCCAATCGCCGTCGCCCCAATCCAAAGTCGCGTTGAGTAAGCCAGGTTCGCGTTCGAGCAACTTCTCAACCATCTTCAAATCCGAATGCGCGTAGATCACAAAATCAGCCGCCATTTGTCGGTTGACCTGCTCATTTTTCCAGCTGGGTTTGAATTTTGGAGGATCGTAGTCGCGAGTAAACGCTTTTTCTTTCGGTTCGCGAACCTCTTTGGTCTTCGGTTCCTGTTTCGATTCAGCCGGTTTTGATTCTTGTTCTTGAGCAACCATCAAACCGGGTGCTGCAATCAAGCCCGCGCTGGCCGCGGCGAAGGTTCGTCTGGAAATGGATTTCGGCATTTCGGTTTTTGCTTTCAACAAAGATCGGTCACAAGGTTTAGCCACGGTTATACATTGAATGAAGCCAGCAAACAAAAAAGTTCGGATGTTGTTCGCCAAAGCACAATCGAGAGGTTCAGTTATTTGGTTTGCAGCAAATTATTTTCGCGAGTGGAAACAATGTGTGAAATATCGGGAAGGCATTCATATGTCACGAAGTTTCGACATTGAACACCATCAGTCGCTCCAGCAACGGTTTCTGAGTCCCAGAGGGACGGCATTTTCTAGCCCCGGAATTTCATTCCGGGGTAAATCGTCGCCACCGAAAACAGAGTCACGGAGTGACGGCATTGAGATCAGATTTGCAATCAATGTCGTCACTCC
>CAZQQR010000059.1:11478-21974 GCA_964595515.1 uncultured Pirellulaceae bacterium | reverse complement strand
CCAATGACTCATCACCCTGCAAGAACCGAAGGCCAATAATTTGATGAGTGGCAAAATCCTGTTTCGCTACATTCAGCCAATCCAGAGGCGAACGATCAACCATCAAAGCCGAACCTTCGCGATCAAAAAAGCAATCACTCGTTTTGAAAAGGTACTTTAACGATTTTGCCATCGGACGCTTAATATCGTTTGGCAATTGACTGGACCAACTCGGAGATTTTTCATCCCGCGTCCATGCTGCCATCGCGTAGGCATACGCTAACGAAGGCCGATCGAGAAACGGACGAGGCGCAACTTCCCAACGGGTTGAATCCCAAAATGCCCCGACGCTTTTGACGAACTCGAAATTGCTTTGCAGCATCCCCAATCCAGTGACAACAACTGCAAGGTCAACGATCTCGGGGAATTGGACGCCGTCAATTTGATGTTGAGCAAGCAGATCCGAAACAACTCCATTGATAACCGTAGCGGTCGTCAAGGCTGGCTCGCTTTTAAGATCCGTGTTCAGCGAAATCATTCGCTCAGTCGCATCGTATTGGCCCGGCAGACCGCCGAGTCCTTCACAGCTCCCGCCGCCTCAGCCACCGCCTCCACATTTCTCCAATTCCTTCGGAACGAATTGATAGCCAATAGAACCACCATCGTGCTCCAGGTGCGTGCAAACTCGGTCAATAATCTCTTGCTCAGAAAACGGGCGCGAGAGAAAGTGCTGGGCATCGATCACTGGCAACTTTAGTCGTTGGATCGAGATGCCATCTGCAATCTGCTGAAGATGAAATTCAAGTCTTGCTTTTTCCGAATCGGGAACGTTCGGTTTTGATTGGAATAGGACCATGTCGCTGGCTTTGGATGAAGTTGCTGGAAAGACTTCGACAACATACAGGAATCAATTCCATGATTCAGCATCAATGATCTGTTTTTTACCAATCCCGCAGAAGCACGCTTACCCCGTATAAACCAGTGTTCTCGGGCACGGCGTATCGGAAATCATCAAGACGTCGTCAAGACTTTTGAGCCGATGCTTGCCCCGAAACACCCGATGCCGAGCCAACAAGACAGATGTTTAAGCCCAAACGTAGCACGCTACTCGCCAGCAATATTTGCCAGCAACCAAGCCCGAGCATAGTTCCAATACCGCGATGCCGTCGCCCGCGAGATACCCATCGACTCCGCCGCTTCGGTTTCCGACATTCCTAGAAAGTACCTCAGCCGAACCAATTCCGCTTTTTCAGGTGAGACTTTTTCAAACTCATCGACCGCCTCGTTTAAGTCCACAATCGATTTTGCAAGTTTTCTTGAGACGTCGATCTCATCCAGTTGGACTTTGTTTAGATCACCACCGCATTTTGCACTCTTCTTTCGACGAGCTGCATCGATCAAAACACGTCGCATTTCCGATGCAACAGCGGCAAGGAATTGTCGTTCGTTAACCCATTCGTTCCGGTTGCGACGCTGAAGTCGCAAGAAGACTTCGTGAATCAAACTGGTTGCCGACAACGTATGTCCAATTCTCTCGTTACCCATTTGCGAAACCGCGATCCGATGAAGTTTCGGGTAAGTCCGCTTCACCCAATCACTGGTTTCAATTCCACTGGCCGACGTACTAATAGTCCTAGATATTTCTGCTTCCAACGAAAATCCGTTTTGGTTCTCCAAGCTCATTGACGCTCCCTGCCTTCCTGGCTGTCGCCTTCGCCAGCTCCTTGGCTTTTTAACTGCTGGACCATTTGGCTCACGCTCTCGAAGGCGGCGGCGCCCTTTGCCGTACTGAGAACGGGTTGACAATCGCAGAACCGCTGATGAGTATCTTGAATCAAATCCAACAGCTTCTCGGATTGATTGGTTTTCTGGTAGATCTCCGCCAGCGTGTTTCGAGACACCAAAGCTTGGTAGCTCTCAGGGTCTTGATCATCAAAATGAGTAATGGCAGCTGACGCCAACGACTCCGCATCAGGCCACATTCCCCAAACAACATAGCATCGGGCAAGAGTGACTTGTTGCAATGCTCGTTGGGTCGAATGCTGTTCACCCACCAACTGAGTCAATCGTTGCTTTGCCGTTTCGGCGTACTCACGGCAAATTTTTTCGCGAACAATCCGCAACTCGTCTTGCTGCTTGTCTTCGGTGACGAGCTTCATCAAATTATCAGATTGATCGAAATCACCCGACATCGCATAGAGCACTGCCAGGATTCCGTAGACCGTTCGATCTTCATTGGATTTAGGTCCGCCACTGAGTTTTATTTTCTCAAACTGTGATTCATAAACGGGAATCAAATTCAAATCAAACTGGTCGGTGGTTAACTCGTACATATCAGACGCAAGCAATCGCATGATCAAGTCGTTTGCAGCCGCTGATTCTTTGGTCGATGCCGAAGAAGCGGTCGTGGCCACCAGCACTTCCTGTCGTGCTTGGGACAGTTTGGATTCGGAGTCTTTCAACGTCCACCATCCAAACCCAAGCAATAAAAGAGAACCGATGGCTGCGGCGATGCCGATCGTTTTCCGATTCGACCCCGCGTATTTAACCAGCCGAGCGGAAGCGCTTGGACGTGAAACAGAAACGGGTTCGTTTCTCAGGGCAGCCCGCAAGTCTTTAACAAAACTGAGAACACTGGAATAACGATCACTTGGGTCCAGCGCCAACGCTGTGGCCATGATCCAGTCGAAGTCTTTCTTCAAGAACTTAACAAGCGGACCAGGTTGGTCTTTTCCAAAAACCGTCTGGTCGTCTTGAAAACGGGATTTCACTGACGCGCTAAGCATCACCGTCTCCGCCTGCTGGGCTTGCTCAACGATTTCTTCTGTCGTGACACCCTCTCGATAAGGGGCACGTGAAATCAATTCGTACAGCACAAGTGCCGCAGAATAGATATCTGACCTTTGATTCGCTTGCTTGCACGAAAATTGCTCCGGGCTCATATAGCGGGGAGATCCCAAAATTTGCCCCATCTGAGTCAACGTTTGATTGTTCGCAAGATCATCTCGGTTGATTCTGGCGATGCCAAAGTCAATCAGTTTGGCAATCGGTTTGCGGTCACGGATACAAACCAGAATATTGTCCGGCTTGACGTCACGATGAATAATGCCGTGTCGATGCGCGTGGGCGAGACCAGCGCAGGCTTGCATCATCAAAATTGTTCGTTGTTTACTATCGAGTTGATGCTTTTCGCAAAACTGCGTAATCGGTAGCCCTTGGACATATTCCATGACTGCGAACGGTTGGCCATTGGGAGTGGAACCGACTTCGAATAATGTCGCGATGTTGGGATGACCGACGAGAGCCAAGGCTTGTTGTTCGCGGAGAAACCGCAGAGCGACGCGGGGAGCCAGCAGGCTTGGACGAACAAATTTCAGCGCTACCATTCGCTTGATAGGCGACTGTTGCGTCGCCTTGTAGATGATCGACATTCCACCTTCGCCGATTTTTGAATCGATCACGTAGTTGCCGATTCGGTCGCCAGGTTTTAACGCTTCGTCTTTTTCACTGGGCTCTGCTTCGAAAAAGCTTGGAGAGACTTCCGCGACATCGCTAACAAGATCTTTATTCAATAGCGTTGACTGAGACTCATAAGCTTTGATGAGATCGGTCGCTGCCTGTTTCACGGCAACGGGATAAGGTGAATTGGATACGACTCGGTTGCGTTCAGTCAAATCCGTATTCACAAGCTCATCAAAGAGCTTTTCGACTAAGTCCGACTCTGTCTTCACAACGCTGCCTTGTTGTTTTTGCTTGCAGAAGAACGAATGAGCAAGCTCAAGCGTATTCAATTTCGCCAATCATAGTTGGCAAATGCACCAATTTCAGTATGTCAAAGCACATTTTTCGGCCGGCTGATTTGTTCCCGATCAATCGAATCGACTGGGACGGAAATTCGTTTTCTTTTCATTTTCTTGCTGATCTTGTGAGGCGCGACAGATCCCGATCTCGCGTTAACCAATAGAACGACGGTGCGCGATCGGCGGCTTACCAACGGTGCAAGCGCCAGTCAGATAATTCAACTTAGATACCGAGCCTGCTCATTGATAATTTTCTATTGGAGCGGTGGAGCAGGGGCGGTGCGCTTTCAATGAAACAGGTTTGTCATGTTAAAGAAATTAGTGGTCTCGATCGCGCTTGCCGCGTTCGTTTGTTTTCAGCCTGTGAGTGCAGAAGCTGATGAGTTACGCATCGAAGTCGAAAACGCACTTTCAGCTGGCGGCTTCTTTTTCACACCCGTGTTTCTCGGGTTCCACGACGGATCGTTCGACGTGTTTGATTCAGGAGGCACGGCTTCCAGCGAACTTCAGACTCAAGCCGAAACGGGTAACGCACAACCGCTGATCGATTCGTTGATCAATGGCCAGGCTTCCGGGTTGGCAACAGCGCTGGCTGCCCCAATGATTGCTCCGGGGCCATTTAACCCTGGTGAGACTTCGTTTGTTGACCTTGATGTTGATACGTCGACACAACGGTTTTTCAATTTTTCCTCGATGGTTATTCCGTCCAACGATGCGTTTTTTGGAAACGCGGATGCAATCGAATTATTTGATGCGGGTGGCGTCTATACAGGTGACCGAGTGATCGAAATCACCGCTGCCATGATTTACGACGCCGGGACCGAAGTTAATGACGTCAATGGTGACGCCGCCTTTTCTGCCAATGGTGGGACTAGAACGGGAGAGAATGAACTTATCTCGTTCATTGATCTTGCGGACTTGAATAACTTTGTCGGCACGAATACCGTCGCCAACATTCCGATCAGTACGGCGATCCAATCAAGCGATGTTGTTGCCAGAGTCACGATCAGTGCTGTCCCTGAACCCACGTCAGCGCTCGCATTGGGCGTAGTCGGCCTGGGAATGCTGGTTCGTCGAAACCGCCGAAAATCTAGCTGATACTTTATGCGTTGGCCGGTTTGACCAGCCCTTTGTCGGGCATTTTTATCGCCGGTTTGATCGGCCTTCAATTAAGCCAAAACGTCGAAAGATGTTTTGGCTTTTTTTGTGGGCTAACATTCTCTCTGCATTGCAACTAGACGGCTCGTTTTGTTGTCAGCCCATTGTTTCGAGACTGATCTCAAATTCACGTGCGTTATCCTTGCGGCCGTTTTCACGGTTAATGGAGGGCTTTGATACAATTCGCTTTAGTTCTAAACTGGGAACGAGAGCCTTTGTTCAACGCTCAACATTTACTACGACGTTCCTTCGCCTCAATCGCCAAAGATAACCGCCAGATAACCGAGAAAGTCATGCAATCCAAAAAAGTCGAAGCCGCACTTAACAGTCAAATTAAAGAAGAAATTCAGTCAGCCTACATCTATCTTGGAATGGCGGCCGAGGCCGACAGACTGGGCCTGCCAGGATTCGCAAACTGGTTCAAGATGCAGTACCAGGAAGAACTTCTCCACGCGGACAAATTCTTCAATTACGTTCTCGAGCGAGATGGCGAAGTCAAACTTGAAGCACTTGCGGCGCCAGAAATCAAAGACGCGACTGCGCTGAGTTTGTTCGAAAGTGCTTTAGCACACGAGCAACACATCTCGAGCTGCATCTTTAAATTGAAAGATTTGGCTCGGGCTGAATCCGACCACGCAACTGACGTTTTCCTTGAGTGGTTTGTGTCTGAACAAGTAGAAGAAGAAGCTAACGCGCGTGGCGTGATTGATCAGCTTAAAATGATTGACGGCAACAAGAACGGTTTGTTCATGATCGATCGCGAACTTGCGAACCGGCAACTTGAAGGTGCAGAGTAGAAAAACAAAATTGCTTTTGTTCGCCCAATCTTTGTTCACCCAACCTGACCCAAGCGAAAAAGCCGGCGCTCACCCCGACTTCCGTGAAGACGCCGAAGCGACGACGACGATCAAAGCAATTGCTTAAATGTATTTACAGATTCCTCATCGATCGAATATTTACGAATGATCGCTTGAGGCCGGAAACGATTAGTTTTTTTGGCGTATCTAGTTCGTTTGAATTCGGGCAAAAATGTGAATCAAAAAGCAGCATCAGAGTTGCCGATGATACGATAGAATTAGCTTAGACGTCGCAATCCAAATCAAGATCGATGTCAGTCTCAAAGACAACGAAATATCGGACTTCACCAACATCTGTTAGGTGGAGGAAACCATTGGGTCTTCTCTGCAATGAAAACTTATTTCTCAACAGCGTTTTTACTCTCCGCAAGCCTTGGTATTTTTGCCGCTGCAACGCTTGACGAACCCGCCCAACCAACCTCACCGGTCTTGGTTAATTCGTCAGACGGAATTGAGGATGACAAATTCTCAGAAGGGGACAAGCTATTCACGCTCAAGGTCGGACCCATGATGTCGGTCAAATGTAATGGTTGTCACGGCGACGATCAGGACGACATCAAGGGCGGACTCGATATGTTGACGCGGGAAAAATTCCTGGCGGGTGGCGATGCTTACGGTGACGAAGTCCTGATCCCAAAACACGCCGAGAAGAGTTTCGTTGTGGATGCGGTCAAGTGGCTGGACCCAGATTGGGAAATGCCTCCCAAAGAAAATGACCGGCTGAGCAAAGATCAAATCGCTGAACTGGAACAGTGGATCAACCTCGGAGCACCTTGGCCAGATACGGAAACCCAAGCCGCCATCCGCAAATCAGAATCGCGGAAACGGGTCACCGAAGAAGGCATGATTGTCGACACGAGCGGCGGGCTTTCGGATGACTGGACTTATCGGCGTTACCAACCAGAAACCATTTGGGCATTTCAACCAGTCGTCAAACCAGCGGTGCCACTAACAACGAATGACAAACCAGGCAATCCGATCGATGCCTTTATCGAGGCCAAACTCGATGCGGCAGGATTTAAGTTAAGCCCGCAAGCCCCACCTGAAAAACTGCTGCGCCGAATCTCTTACGACCTCATTGGGTTGCCCCCAACGCCTAAAGAAGTCGAAGAGTTTTTGACGGCTTGGGTTGAGGATTCGGAAAAGGCTTGGTCGAACACAATCGACCGATTGCTTGCCAGCCCGCATTACGGAGAACGCTGGGGTCAGCATTGGCTCGATGTTGCTCGATACTCCGACACGGCGGGTTACTCAAACGATTACGAACGCTCCAACATGTGGCGCTATCGCGACTATGTAATTCGATCGCTTAACGACGACAAACCGTACGACCAGTTTGTAATGGAGCAGGTTGCTGGTGACGAACTTGCCGACGCATCGCTTCGAAAACGCATTTCGGATGAGAAGAAGTTCAACGAAGCCAGAGAAAAAGGTGATTACAACCAAGAAGAAGCCGAACTGTTAGTTGCCAGTAGTTTTCTCCGAATGGGACCTTGGGACCCAGCGATGGTCAAAGTCCCGCAGGCCCGTCAAATCTATGTTGACGATGTCTTGAACTCGGTAGGTCAAACTTTCCTTTCGACAACCATGCGATGCTTCAAATGTCACGACCATAAATTTGACCCGCTTCCCACTCGTGATTATTACCGGATGTACTCGATCTTCGAGACTACGCAGTTGGCTGAGCGACCTGCGCCATTTTTGGAAAACGAAAACCAAACCGGCTTTGAAGACAGCAAAAAACAAGCGGAAGAACTGCTGGCGTTTGCTTCTGAGAAATTCAAAGCACTTAAGCAGAAAATCGAAAAGACCGAACGAAAATGGTACGCCGATCGAGGTTTGGAATACGTTCCACCCAAAGATCGAGATAAAGATCTGGCAGACGAAGACAAACCGCCACGATTGGCTGGATTGGACGAAACGGAAAAAGGTAGACACAAAGTCCGACAGCAGGACGAGTGGATTTGGACCCGCCGGCTCGAGCGTTACCAACCCATGGCTCAGTCCGTCTATAACGCGCCGACCCCCGGGTTCCTTAATTCTCGCAAACTCAGAATGTCGACCAAGAGTAAAAAGAACGCGGACACGGCCTCACACATCTTTCTTGGTGGCGCGGTCGAAGCTCCCGGCGAAGAAGTTACCCCCGGTGTTCTCAGCGTTGTCGGCATTCCAACTGAAGAAAAAACAGATGGCGACCCATTCAAACTGACGGAAGAACTCGGTGGACGAAGAACAGGTCTTGCCCAATGGATTGCTCACAAAGACAACTCGCTGGCGACCCGTTCCATCGTCAATCGAATTTGGCAGTACCACTTTGGAAAAGCCATTGCTGGCAACCCCAACAACTTTGGCGTTAAAGGCGCGGCTCCGACGCATCCAAAGTTACTCGACTGGCTAACGGACAATTTTGTTTCCGGCGGCTGGAAAATGAAGCGTCTTCATCGACTGATCCTGACGTCAAAAACCTACCGGCAGGATAGTACTAATCCAAGACTCGACGATTTGTTGACCGTTGACCCTGATAACAACTTGTTCGCCTACTACCCAACCCGTCGGCTCAGTGCTGAAGAGCTTCGCGATGGAATGTTGCGGGTCACGGGAGAGCTGAATCCGACTGCTGGTGGGCTTCCGATCAAACCCGAAATCAACATGGAAGTCGCGCTTCAACCGCGAATGATCCAGTTTTCACTGGCACCAACTTACCTTCCATCTCGCACGCCTAAGGAACGCAACCGACGTAGCATTTACGCCTATCGAGTTCGTGGATTGGCAAACCCGTTCCTGGAAACATTCAACCAACCCAATCCTAACGATTCCTGCGAGATGCGAGATTCCGCATCGGTATCGCCGCAGGCGTTCACGCTGCTTAACAGTGATCTGATGACTGATCGTTCGATCGCTTTTGCACTGAGGTTGCAAGAAGAATCTGCGGAGTTACCGGACCAACTCAGCCGCGGTTTTGAGTTGGCGTTTGGCCGGGAACCAAGCGATCTGGAGAACGAAAAAATGTTGGCCTACGTGAAGGAAATGCACTCGTACCATGAAGATGCTTATCCCGAGGAACGCGAATACCCAACGGAAATCACTCAATCATTGGTAGAAGAATTTAGCGGAGCACCATTTACTTATATCGAAAAACTCCCGGTTTTCCGGGATTATGTTCGCGATAAACAAGCCTCTGATGTTGGGCCTGACACCCGGGCGCTCGCAGATTTTTGTTTACTCTTATTCAACAGCAACGAATTTGTTTATCTGTACTAAATCATGAAACGTATTTGTTCACGACCTATTTCAACTGCCGCTTCACGTCGAGATTTCTTGTATGGACTCGGCGCATCCTTGGGTGCGGTTGCGCTGACCGATCTTCTCGCCAAAGAATCTCGCGCAGATGACAAGAAACAAAATCCGCTCGCGCCGCGTGCTCCAATGCACCCGGCAAAAGCAAAAAATGTGATCATGTTATTCATGGAGGGCGGCCCCGGTCACATGGATACTTTTGATCCAAAGCCGAAACTCTCCGAGCTTCACAAGACTGAATCCAAGAGCACCAAGAGTCTCGCCAACGGATACAAGTTTTTTGTTGGTAGCCCGTTCAAATTCCGAAAGGTCGGCAAGTCAGGAATCGAGATGTGCGACCAATGGAAGCACATGGCCGATCCAGAAGTGGCTGACGAACTTTGCAATTTTCGTGGCTGCCAAGCGGAATCGTTGAACCATCCCGAAGCCCTTTTTCACATGAATTCTGGTAGCCGACTGGGGGCTGACCCTTCACTGGGAGCATGGGCAACGTATGGGCTGGGCACGGAAAATCAAAACCTTCCCGGTTTTGTTGTGATGACAGAAATGGCATTGCCTCAAGGCGGATCGCGAAACTGGTCCAACGGATTTTTGCCGGCGTTTTACCAAGGTACTCGGCTTCGCTCGAGCGGATCGCCAATTCTGGATTTGAAATCACAACCCTTCAAAACGCGAGAGCATCAACGCAAAGCCCTCGATGCACTTGGTTTCTTGAACCAACAACATGCCGCTAAACATCCTGAACACCATGACTTGGCCGCACGAATGGAGTCTTACGAGTTGGCTTACCGGATGCAAATGGAAGTCCCTGACGTTATCGATCTTAATGGCGAGACTGAGTACACCCGTGAAATGTACGGCATGAATGAAGAGAACACTCGCGATTTCGGAACTCAGTGTTTGATGGCGCGGCGCTTGGTCGAAAAGGGCGTTCGATTTGTCCAAATCTTTTCAGGGGGTTGGGATAGTCATGACTACATTGAGCGCGGGCATTCCTCTCGAATCGCCAGTGTCGACAAACCGATGGCGGCGTTGATTAAAGACCTCAAACAGCGCGGCATGCTTGAGGATACTCTAGTCATTTGGACAGGCGAATTTGGACGAACCCCAGACAACAACCGACGCGGCGGCGTCTACTCGATCGGTCGCGGTCACAACGCGGATGCAATGACAATGTTGATGGCCGGCGGCGGCGTGAAAAAAGGCGCAATCGTTGGAGCGACGGATGAAATTGGTTCAACGGCGGTTGAGTGCGTGCATCCAATTCGCGATTTCCATGTGACGTTGATGCACCTGTTGGGATTGGACGATAACAAGCTGACGTACTTTCATGCGGGCCGCCACAAACAACTTTCGCAATTTGGTGGCGAGGTGATTACGGACTTGATCGCATAGTTTTTGAGCG
>CAZQQR010000059.1:0-11378 GCA_964595515.1 uncultured Pirellulaceae bacterium | reverse complement strand
CTTTCGCAATTTGGTGGCGAGGTGATTACGGACTTGATCGCATAGTTTTTGAGCGCAGACGAAAACCTGATCGATCGTTAAAACTGCCGTTTCAAAAAATGTTCGGCTAGAAAATATTTGCGACGAAACAATGTAGGTCGGCAAAAGCGTAGGCCGTATCAGGAGCCTGCGACGCCAATACGGCAATCACTCCAAACCGTCGCAACTCAATTGACGGTAACCCTGCTAACGCGTCTTTGGGTCTCTTTCTCGAATTTCCACTTCCGTAAAAACCTAATTTTCCTGTGCGAATTCCTGCATGTATTCCTTGAACAAGGTCACAAACCGATGCTCGTAACGATACGGGTTTTGCAGAAGTGCAATCGTTCGGGTTGGTTTTTGACTTGCTTTTTCTCCAGCGAACGGCCGGTAAATTCGCCCCTTGTTTTTATCTAACCGCTGAGCCATCGCGGGAATGATCGAAATGCCGTGCTGTAACGAAACCAACTCTTGAATCGTCGTTAACTGATTAGTCCGTTCGATCGTCACTGGCGCGATCGACTGACGGTCGCAAAACTCGGCAATGTTATCAGACAAGCAATGCTGCCGGTCGAGTGTGATAAACGGATAGTCCTGTATGTCGGACAATCGAATCCGCTTTTTGTTTTCCAGCGAGTGACCTTTGGGAATCACGAGGACGAGTTCGTCTTCGAATAGTGGATTGACCTCCAAGTATTTTTCGTGAATCGGCAAAGCCACGATGGCCAAGTCAATTTCACCTTCCTTACAAAGCCGAACGATGTTTTGGGTGGTGTCTTCTTGGACCTGAATCTTGATCTCAGGATGCCGTTTCCCAAAAATCTTAAGGACTGTCGGTAACAGATAGGGCGCGATCGTTGGAATGACAGCTAGTCGGATCTGCCCACGATTACTGGCTTCGTTAAGTTCAGCAAACGTGTCATCAACGAGATCTCGAATTTGATTAGCTCGAATCAGAAAGAACGACCCTAGATCCGTAAGCTTGACACCGCGAGGTTGCCTTTCAAAAAGCGGCTCGCCAACGATCTTTTCTAATTTTTGAATCGATCGACTGAGAGCGGGTTGTGAGATCCCTACCTCTTCCGCCGCCCGGGTAAAGTTTTTTGCTTTGGCTACAGCGAGGAAGTGGGAAAGCTGGTGAAAGTCGAAGTCGTTTCGCATTGAGCATCCATTCGTTTGACGCATGGCAGATATATTTATTATGCATTGGATTTATATATCAGCAAACGAGATACTACTTTCGCGGCCCCAGATATTGGGCTCGTTTTGGCTTTTTATATTTAGAATGGAGCAGAAGCTATGAGAACGTTTCGGTGGAGCGCCGCCCTGTTGGTCGCGGCGAGCAGTTGCTTTTTATGGATGGGTGGCGTGACGGCTGCTCAGGATGCCAGTGAAAAAACCGAAGCTGCGGTTGGTAAGTGCCCGGTGATGAGCGGTGCCGCTGGCCCTCAAAGACACACCATCGCAGGTGCATATGGGAACCGAGACTGGTGGCCCAACCAACTCAATCTACAAATCCTTCACCAGAACTCGGTCAAAGGAAATCCACTGGGTGACGATTTTGATTACGCCACCGAATTTGCAAAACTTGACCTCGAAGCAGTCAAAAAAGACATCAACGAACTAATGACGACTTCGCAGGACTGGTGGCCAGCGGACTACGGCCACTACGGTCCGTTGTTCATTCGAATGGCTTGGCATAGCGCCGGAACCTACCGAGTGACTGATGGTCGTGGCGGAGCGTGCTACGGAACACAACGATTCGCTCCGCTCAACAGCTGGCCGGACAATGCAAACCTCGACAAAGCTCGCCGGCTACTTTGGCCAATCAAGCAAAAATATGGCCAGAAGATTTCTTGGGCGGACCTAATGGTTTTGACCGGAAACTGTGCGCTTGAGTCGATGGGATTCGAAACGTTTGGATTTGCGGGTGGCCGCGCCGACGTTTGGGAGCCACAGGAAGACATCTACTGGGGACCTGAGAGCGAATGGCTTGGTGACAAACGTTACTCAGGAGATCGTGATCTTGAAAATCCGCTGGCCGCCGTCCAAATGGGTTTGATTTACGTGAATCCGCAAGGCCCAAATGGCAAGCCAGATCCTGTCGCTTCAGCGATCGACATTCGTGAGACGTTTGGGCGGATGGGCATGAACGACGAAGAAACCGTAGCACTGATTGCAGGTGGACACACGTTTGGGAAAACGCATGGTGCCGCCAATCCAGAAGGTAAAGTCGGGCCCGAACCAGAAGCAGCTAGTCTGGAAGAGCAGGGGCTTGGATGGAAAAACTCATTCGGGTCAGGCAAAGGCGTTCACACCATCACTAGTGGGTTGGAAGGAGCATGGACTTCGACGCCAGCCGAATGGTCCCACGGCTACTTTGAAAACTTGTTTGATTACGAGTGGAAGTTAACCAAAAGTCCCGCCGGCGCGTGGCAGTGGATTCCAACCGATGATTCCGCCAAAGGAACTGTTCCAGACGCCCACGACGATTCAAAATCTCATGCTCCGATCATGTTGACATCCGATATGGCGATGAAGAAAGATCCTGCCTACGAAAAAATTTCAAAACGATTTTATGACAACCCGAAAGAGTTCGAGAAGGCGTTCGCCAAAGCCTGGTACAAACTGACGCATCGTGACATGGGACCTGTGTCCCGATGTCTTGGCCCAGATGTTCCAGAAGCACAACTTTGGCAAGACCCGATTCCTGCGGTTGACCACGAATTGATTGGCGATCAAGAAATCGCTGACCTCAAAAGCAAGATTCTTGATTCAGATCTTTCAATTTCACAACTCGTTTCAACCGCATGGGCTTCGGCTTCGACATTCCGTGGCACAGACAAACGTGGTGGTGCAAACGGCGCTCGTATTCGCTTGGCTCCGCAGAAAGATTGGGAAGTCAATCAACCGAAAGAGCTTGCCAAAGTTCTTTCAGCTCTAGAAAAAATCCAACAGGAATTTAACGCGACTGGAAAGAAAGTTTCGCTGGCGGATTTGATTGTTCTCGGTGGATGTGCCGCAGTCGAAGAAGCCGCCAAGAAAGCTGGACATGAGGTCAAAGTCCCTTTCTCGCCAGGTCGAGCTGATACAACCCAAGAACATACCGACATCGAATCGTTTGCTGTGCTTGAGCCGACTTCGGATGGGTTTCGAAACTTTTATGCTCACAAAATCGACCGGCCAGCTCCGGAGTTGCTGGTGAACCGAGCTCACTTGTTGACGTTGACCGCTCCCGAGATGACGGCTTTGATCGGAGGTCTTCGAGTTCTCAACACGAATTCTGGTAACCAAAAACTTGGCCTGCTCACGGACAAGCCTGAAACGTTGACTAACGATTTCTTTGTGAATTTATTGGACATGAATACGGTGTGGAAAAAGTCTGCTGTTTGCGATCACTTCTTTGAAGGGCTCGATCGCGAGAACGGCGACGTTAAATGGACGGCTAGTTCCGTCGATCTCGTATTCGGTTCCAACTCGCAATTGCGAGCAATCGCAGAGGTCTACGCCAGCGGCGATTCCAAAAACAAATTCGTCAGGGATTTCGTTGAAGCTTGGGCCAAAGTCATGAACCTCGACCGCTTTGACCTAAAGTAGTCCGGTTGAAAAACTTGAAAAGGAACAAGGTAGCCTCGTGCTTCCTTGTTCCTTCTTTTTTTCACCGGTCTAAGGCAGATAAGAAAGAGGTCCACATCAACAAACTGGCCGCCAACCAGATGGGGTGAAATCGCCGCAAAGGAACGATCAAAACTTTTGACGTTCTTGAAGTGATCAGGCAAGCAGCTCAGTAATCACTTCGCCGCCGAATTGGCTCAACTGTTTGTGTCGTCCGGCGTGATAATAAGTCAATTTATTATCGTCCAGTCCAAGCAGATGCAAAATGGTGACGTGAACGTCCCGGATATGATGGACGCACTCAACTGCTTCGGAACCAATTTCATTCGTCGCTCCGACAGTGTGCCCGGCTTTGGTGCCGCCCCCCGCGAACCACATCGACATGGCTTTGGCGTTGTGGTCCCGTCCGTAGCTTTGACCTCCACCTCGCATCCCGTTGTCGGGAGTCCGCCCAAACTCACCACACCAAACGACGAGTGTATCCTCCAGCAATCCGCGTTGTTTTAGATCCTTTATCAAAGCCGCGATCGGCTGATCGACAGACCGGATTAGCGAACCATGAGCTTTGGCAATGTAGTCGTGACTATCCCAATTTCCAGCGTAGGCCTGCACAAACCGAACGCCTTTTTCAACCAACCGACGAGCCAACAGACATTTGCGGCCAAACGCATCTGTTTCGGGTTTACCAATTCCATACGATTCAAGCGTCGTTTGATTTTCGCCTTCCATATCGATCACACCAGGAACTTCGACCTGCATTCGGTAGGCGAGCTCGTAAGACTTAACACGAGCTTCGAGGTCGCTTCGCCCCTCACGACTGGCTAGGTGTTTTTGATTTAACTTGGCCAACAAATCAAGATTCTCCCTCGCACTTTGGCGATTCATCCAATCAGGTGAATTGAGGTCCAGAACCGGACTACCGGTTGGCCGCAGCGGAGTGCCTTGGAAAGATGCTGGTAAAAAACCGTTCGACCAGTTTCCCGCACCGCCTTGAGGATAAGCATCACGCGGGAGTACAACGAAACCCGGTAAGTTCTTGTTCTCGCTTCCCAGCCCATAGTTGACCCACGCGCCAACAGCAGGGTCTCCGCCAAACCGGTTCCCGGTGTTCACTTGGTAGCAGGCGGTGGGATGATTAACGGACTCAACCTGACAGCCACGATAGAAACAAAGATCATCAGCCACAGTCGCCAGATGAGACCAAGCCGTCGACATGTCGGCACCGCATTTCCCTGCCTTAATAAAATCGAACGGTGATTTTACAAAATACCGATCACCAGACGACATCGCGCTCTCTTGCTCGCCGCTTCGTTTGAATTTTTCCAAATGGCGTTTCGTCAATTCCGGTTTCGGATCAAAGGTATCAAGGTGTGAAGGACCACCTTCCATCATCAAGAAAATACAGCGTTTGGCTTTAATCTTGGCAGTGGCATTCGTCACAGCATCAAAAGTTTGCGTATCACCCGAATATCGCAGGCTCGTTGCCCGATTTTCTTCCGCCTGCAAAAAGGACGAAAGGGCTATCGATCCCAGCCCCGCCCCCAGTCCATATAAGGCTTCACGACGTGATAGTTTGGCGATCAAGTTTTTAGTCATTAGTCAGTTGTTCTAATTTGGTTTCTTGTTAGCTCAGGATCAATCCGGACCTTCGCCGCTGATCGGTTCTCAATCCAGATAAGCAAATTCGTTCGAGTTAAAAAGCACAAGACAAACATGCGACAGCCCTCGGATTCTCGCATCCACATCACACCGCTGCAGGTCGGGAACATAGTTTTCATAGGCTGGAAGGTGCTCGACAAAAGTGTATAGCTGCCCGGTCTTTTCTGATTTCACCGTCCGAGAAATCTTTGCCTTAAACTCCGTTGGCTTGGGATGAAGTTTTGCCTCGTCTCTTGTACGTGCCAACCAAGCCGCGGTGCACACTTGGACTTCGTCCTTGGTCGCACTCCTACCCATCGCATCGCGAAACGCCATTTGGATCACTTCTTCATCATCTTGGCTTTCTTTCAACAATCTCGCTGCAAACGCCAACGCCCGCGCGTGTACTTCTTCCGCGTTGAACAGAGTGAGTGCCTGGGGTGCGATGGTTGAATTCTCTCGCAATTCGCACGAATCATCAGGAACCGGTTGATTAAACGTTTCCAAAAACGGATCCCGCAGCCCACGAAGTTTTTCAGCGTACAACGTGCGACGATTGCGCTGCTGGGGTGTCGGGTCGGGTTCGTAAACGGAAGCGGTGCCTCCCATCAATGCCCGAGGTTGAAAAGCCACATCGAGATTGATATTCGGGCGGGCAGGAACACCTCCGACATCGCTATTCAACTCGCCGCTGACAAACAACATCGCATCGCGAATCTCTTCTGCCGATAAACGCCGCGCCCCAAACGTTGCATACAGCTGATTTTTTGGATCACGGTCGTTGACGCTTTGCGGAACTGAATGTGTCGACGAACGACGGTAAGCTTTCGACGAGACGATCAGTCGGTTAAGCTTTTTGATCGACCAACCGTCCTCGATAAACCTGCTCGCCAGATAATCAAGCAGTGCAGGGTGGGTTGGTGGTTTCCCGGTGCCACCAAAATTATTTGGATTACCGGCAATCCCTTTTCCAAAGTGCCAAGCCCAAACTCGGTTGACGATCACCCGCGCGGTCAACGGGTTTTGCGGATTGGCGATCCAATTTGCAAGTGCCAACCGACGTTTGGCTTGAGCGGCCGTCGGAAATGCCGCTGCCTCCATTTGACCAAGTGATTCTGCCGCACTCAAAGCACCTGGCACGACTGCCTCACCGTGTGAGTAAACGCTGCCGCCTGTAAAGATCACATCCGGATCAAGCACACCCTGCTCCCAAGGCTGCTTGAACATCATGATGCGTTTGTTGAAGTTGTTTCGCTTGACCGTCTTTCCCGTGTAAACCGCATGTGCGATTGGTTTCGTGCGAAGTTTCTCCAACGAATGTCGTTGAACAGCTTTTTTCATTCGGGCTTGAGACGAAAGGTCACCCGGTGCAAGTCCATCGTCACCAACCTTGATCTCGCCTTTTTCTTTTTTCTTTTGAGAATTGATCCGATCGCCAATAACTTTCAACTGATCGTTGTAGTATCCAAGTTTTTTGCTGACCCAATCATCGGCCTGTTTGAAATTCGCCCGGGATTCAGACTGCAGGAATCTTGCATTGCGGTCTGCAAACTGCGTCGTCGAGAACACCGCCATCATCGAGTAATAATCCCGAGTCGGAACGGGATCAAATTTGTGGTCGTGGCATTTGGCGCATTGCATCGCGTGCCCCAAGAATGTCTGTCCGACCGAATCTGTCACATCATCAAGCCAATACTGCCTCGTTTCCTTGAACACCGACATTCCGGTGTGCTCCCAAGGCCCCATCCGCAAAAACCCGGTGGCAATTAGGTACTCTGGATTCTGATCATCCATTTCGTCGCCCGCAATTTGCTCACGCACAAACTGATCAAAACATTTGTCATTGTTGAAAGACTCGACAACATAGTCTCGGTAACGCCAAGCGTTTGGTCTGGCAAAATCGTTGGCAAACCCGGCTGAATCGGCATACCGCGTCACGTCTAACCAGTGCTGCCCAAACTGTTCGCCGTAGTGGGGGCTCGCCATGAGATTGTCAGCAAAATCGTTGACGGCGTCGGCTGGATCATTGTTGTACGCTTTGGTGAATCGCGCCACTTCATCAGCTGTTGGCGGAAGTCCGGTCAAGCCAAAACTCATTCGCCGAACCATCGCGATTGGCGGCGCATCTCCAGCGGCCTGAATACCAACAGCGGCAAGCTTTCGATCCAAAAACCAATCGATGGGATGGCTACCGCTTGGAACGTTCTCAACACTCAGTGGACGATAACCCCACAACTTTTCCGATTCATAACGCCGGTTCTGCCAATCATCCGAAAGCGCTTTCGACGTTTGAACTTGCTCGCCTTCGGCATACTTCTTTTGAATTTTGAGAATTCGTTTATCATCCGGCCAAGGTGCGCCGGCTGTAATCCAATCGCGAATCGACCAAGTTTCTTCCTCCGTCAGTCGGTCTGCAAGCTTGGGCGGCATCTCATATCCGTCCTCGAGGTGCGCGACCACGCGATAAAGAAAACTCTCTTTCCCTTTGCCTGAAATCAGGACTTCTTCACCGAACGACTCGCCTCCACGCAAAACCGACACCCGGTTCCGCATGTCAAACTCCCCGCCAAGTTCTTGGGGGTCATCGCCATGACAGGCCGCACACTTGAGAGCGAAAATTGGCTGTACGCGTAGAGCAAAAAGTTTCTCGCCTTGGGAAAACTCGTCTTCCTGTTCGCCGGCTCTCAGTCTGCCAGCCAACACGACGACAATAACGAAAAGCAGACAGGTAGAAATGTAAAATCGTGGTTTCACTTCGTTGCCGTTTTTTATTGTCATCACAAATCAGACTGAATAGGACCAAGAGGTTTTCCAGTCGTTCGATTACTGGATGGCCGGACCGATGCCTTTATTGTAACGAGTCAACCACGACAGGTTTGGATTGGTAAAAGAGTGTAGCTGTAGCGCTACAGAATGTTTCGACGAAGGGCTTGATCTCGCGTCCTGCTAACCCAAAGACAAACTTCGATCTAGCGAGGATATCTCGTAAACACCTATGGGGATTCTAGAACGTTACGCTGAAGGTCGCGCTGAAGGTCGCCCGTAGAGCGAGCAAGGCGGTTGCGGTAAAATCGTTGCGCTCGTTACTCAACCAACATTTCAGCGTTAATCGGAGTCAGCCTGTCCTGAACGAAGATTTCCGGCGGCGATTCAACTGCGATTGCTGGGCTAGATTCATTGGCATTTAATTGCCATCCCCCACCCAGCGCACGGTAGGTATTTACCAAAGCCAACGCGATCGAGGCTCTGGTTTCTACCAGTCGATCCTGCGCGGAAACGAGGTTGGTTTGAACGACAAACACGCGGCCGAAATCCGTTTTGCCTTCTTTAAAAGACGCGATCGCCAGCTCAACGGACTCTTCATTCGCTTCGGTGGTTTGCAAATCGAATTCATACTGTTCTTTACGTTTGATAAACTCAATGATCCCGTCCTCAACTTCACGTTGGGCCGACAGAACAGTGTTTTCAAAATCCAATTGAATTTGCTTGAACCGAGCTTCTTCTACACAAATCGCATTTTTCAACCGGCCGTAATTCAAAATATTCCAACTGAAGCCTGGCGCGATCGTACCGTTGAAACTTCCAGACTGGAATAGATCACTCAACCGTGCCGCTTGCCAACCAAGTTGTCCGTTAATCGCAAACGTCGGATATAGGGCTGCCTCTGAGATTCCAATCTGTTCAAACTGAGCCGCCATGCTTCTCTCGGCCGCTCGAATGTCTGGCCGACGGCCGATCAACTCAGCCGGAATTCCTACGATCACTTCGGACGGCACCTCGGGAATGGTTCCAGGTCGAGCAGAAAGATTAGGAATGCTACTGGGAGGCACGCCCAACAAAACGGCCAATGCGTTAAGCAACTGTCGGCGCGCCAACTCGAACTGTGGAATCAATGATTTGGTAGAAGCGAGATTGGATTCGGCTTGGACCACATCCAGTTTTGACGTTCGCCCCTCTTTGAACCTGGCTTTGGCGACTTTCAAACTGCCTTGTTGTAACTCTACATTTTTTTTCGCCAACTCGATTCGCTCATCAAACGAACGAATCTGAATGTAGAGACTCGCTGAATCTCCAATCAATGAAACCATCGCGAAATCACGATCATGGATTCGTGATTCAAGAACAGCATCCGCCGCATCAATGCTTCGGCGAATCCTACCCCAAAGATCAACTTCCCAGCTGGCATCAAATCCTCTTGACCAATCATTGACGGTCAGCGGTGTGCCAGGAAACGCAGTTCCCGAGTTGCGGCTGAGCTGAGTATGAGAGAATGAACCAGTTGCCCGTTGATTTTGCGGAAACAGATTGGCGGCCGCTATATTTCGTTGCAGACGGGCTTCATCAATTCGGTGACAGGCTGCTTTGAGAGAGAGGTTCTGCGACCGCAGTTTGTCGATCAAAAGATTCAACTCGGGATCGTTAAAAACTTCCCACCAATTCGAATTGTAGTTTGCCCCGGGCGAAACGATCCCAGAATCCAATTGCGAAAACGACTCAGCCACGGGAGCCGCCGGCGTGGAATAGTTTGGACCAACACGATGGTCATTCTGCTTCCAGTATTCAATTTTCTGACGAACTGATTGACAACCTACCGATGCCCCAATCAAAACCGTCATTGCGACCGCCAACATCGCGTTAGGGCTACTCGTCGACAACGC
Source organism: uncultured Pirellulaceae bacterium (assembly GCA_964595515.1). GTDB lineage: Bacteria > Planctomycetota > Planctomycetia > Pirellulales > Pirellulaceae > Mariniblastus. The sequence continues at coordinate 1,449 of CAZQQR010000059.1, read as the reverse complement.
TGTCCAAGTCTGCGATCAAACGCGGACGAATGTAATGGACGGTATGACCCCGCGCGAGGGTGCGATTGAAGCCGCGAAAACACTTATGTTTCCAATGCTTGCAGGAACACTCACGACCGTCGCCGCGTTCTTTCCGATGTTGCTTGCGCTCAAAGGCGGCGGCGCCGAGTACGTTTATAGTTTGCCCGTAACTCTTTCAACAACGTTGCTGGTTAGTTGGCTGTTTGCAATGACTATCTGTGTCATTCTTGCCGCCCTACTGATCAGGGCACCGAAAAACCCAAACACTCCATCTGCTCCATTGCCTTGGCTCAGCTACGCGTCAGGCAAAGCAATCGTTTACGTCAAGCAATTGTTCAGGAAAAAATCCAACGCGAACTCTAGCCAAGCATCCGCTAACCAAGAGCCGGGGGAAAACGCTATCTTGCGTCTCTACGGTGTGCTGGCTCATACGGCAGTTAGATTCAAATGGCTGGTCGTTCTGTCTGCCGTCGGACTTCTGTACGTAGCAATGCAGTTGCCCGTTAGTAGCGAATTCTTTCCACAAGATCGGCGCGATCAATTTTTTGTCGACATCATGCTCCCCGAAACCTCTACCATTGCTCAAACGAACGAAGTGGTGAAGCAACTCGAATCGGCAGTTCGCAAATTAAGTGCTTCGGTGGATGTCGAAGGAAACCCGATCCAACGGCTCCGTGCCATGCGCTCGTTGGTTGGTGGAGGTGGATCCCGATGGGCGCTTGCAGTCAATCCACCATCCCCCGCCGCCAATGTTGCGACCGTGCTAATTCGAACCACCAGCGGAAATGCGACTCCAGATTTCATTCGTGATATTCGCCGCGTCACAGATGAAGGCGACGCCGACCTCGGGATTCAGCCGATCACCGGTGCTCGAATCGTACCTAAAAAACTATCACTCGGCCCCCCAGCTGAACCTGTCGTCATTCGAGTTTCAGGCGACGGTTTTGCCAACATTAAGCAGTTGAAACGAATTGCCCGGCAGGTCGAACAACTTGTCCTGAAACAAAACGGAACTTGGGACGTTAGTGATTCATGGGGCGTCGAAGGTTTTCAGATTTCACTGGATATTGATGAAGAAAAAGCCAACCTCGCGGGTGTAACCAACTCCGATGTCGCTGACACGTTGAACGCCTATTACAGCGGGCTTCAACTCTCAACATTTCGAGAAGGCGATCACACGATCCCAGTCTATTTTCGTTTGGCAGCTGATCAGCGCAACGACCTTTCAGGAATCGATACGGCGTATGTCGAAGGCCAAAATGGAAAACTTCCACTGAATTCAATCGCAAAAGCGGTTCCCAGCTGGGAACCAGTCAAGATCGAGCGCCGCGACATGAATCGTACCATTGAAATCAAGGCGGAAGTTGAAGATGGCATCTCCGGAAACGATGTCGTCAATGCGATCATGGATTCAGACGAAATGCAGAA
>CAZQQR010000058.1:19432-22020 GCA_964595515.1 uncultured Pirellulaceae bacterium | reverse complement strand
ACGGCGCTTCGAACTCGTCCTCAGAACCTCCCAATGTTGACACGACTCGCAACACAAGCATCTCACTAGCAATACCCGGAACGGCGAGCCCGCAATCTAAATTGCAAATTACCAGCGACGTCGATTATCCAAGGGCGGCAGTTCGGTTTTGGGCAGAAGCATTTCGCAAACTGAACCCTGAACGGCAACAGGCATTGCTTCGCGGAATAAAGTCAATGAGACAAAGCACTCCAATCCCTGAGGCGTCGCGGTCTGGATTTGCATCGATCGTTGGAAGGATTCAAAAACAAAGAGCAGAGTTTCATCAAGAATTGTTTGACCGGCTTGCCGTGACACCAGAAAGCTCGCCTGAAAAGAGCAAACTGTCGGATGAGTTTTATGCTTCTAAAGAACTTTGGACCGACAAGATCCAGCCAGCGTTTATCGCGGCAGCAAAGGGTGATGACTTTACCGTCGGTCAACAGCAAGCGATCGAACGACTTCAACTAACCCTCGATGACTTTCTGTTTCAACAAGTCCAAGACAAAACATCCATCGGTTGGTCAGGAGACTCGGCCGCCTGGATTCGATTGTGGGAAATCGTCGAAAATTCTCCAACGCCAATCGCTACCAAGACGACCCGTATCGAGCTGATTGGACAACCCGACGCCTATCGCGGCAAACCAGTGCGTGTCGAAGGCTGGATCCGCTCTGCGAAAAAGGAAACGCTTCGGTCAACCAGCCAATTAGGATTCCCGGAATACCACGTAATGTGGATGCGACCGCAAGACTCGAAACTCGGCCCGATCAACGTCTACGTCAAATCGCTTCCAGATGATTTCCCGAAGGTCACCGCTGATTACGCGGACATGAATGAAAACGTGATCATCGATGGTTACTTTTTTAAGAATCGAACTTACCTGGCCGCAGACAAATCGGTTCAGAATAGCCCGGTCGTCCTGGCTGACTCACTCACGATCATTCCTCCCATCGAATTTACGTCGGTTAACTATTGGCAACCAAGTCGAGAATTTTTGATCGGCGCGTTTCTGCTCATCCCGCTAATCGCAACCGCGATCGCATGGGGGGCTTTTCGAATGTCGCAAGTCGTCAAACTTGTTCCTTCGAAAAAGTCCGCTGAGAGAATCAAAGATACTCTGGACGATCTTACGAAGGATCCGAACATCAAGTCCGATCGTGAAAGAATCATGGCGCTCTATGATGCCGACATTGATTAAACGTAACGGCCAGTCATTTGAGGAGCCTATCTTGAAACGAATCGCATCGATCATAACGCTTGCCTGCCTCTGCCTCGTCGTTTCAATCGCATCTGCTCAGGAACAGAACGAAAAACCGATCGAGCTTTCCGGGTTTTCGATCAGTCAAGCTTACGATGTCAAAGACGGTCTGCCGCTGAACTTGGACGACTCGATGCTGATTCGAACGATGTACCGAATCCGCAAAACGTCTCCCAAAAGTCGCTGGGAGTATTCAAACTATTCTCGGGACGTAAGCTGGGAAAACATCCAAGCTCAAACGGACGATTATCGGTTTTGGGTTTTTGACCGCCACGTTCGGCTGAGAGGAATTCGGGAACACCGGTTTGCCGGTGCCAGTGAAGATGAAATCCAAAAAGTCTATATCTGTCACTGCGTTTCCCCAACGGATGCTCCGATGATTGTCTTGACTGAGTCGGTCCCGAGCATGCTTGTTGATCAAACGAAATTGGACGAACCGGTTCGACTAAGTGGCTTTCTTTATTCGAAATCGCTCGAAGCCTCCGTTTCAGATTTGCCCGTACCCGTTTTTATAGCTTCGCGTTTGGGGTGGTTTCCGACAAACTTAAACATTGAAGGTGTCCGCCAGTCCCATGTTGACCTTGCACGAAACGGCTTTGATGTTGGCAATTTGGATACGATCAAGAAAAACAATACCAAACCGCTTTCAAGTAGCGATTCGGAATCGTTGTTTCAAATGATCAAAGCCGTCTCCAACATTCCACCACCGAGCGCAGAAGAAACAACAGTAGAACAACCGCTTGGCTTCCAAGAACTGATGCAGAACGCGGGGCAGAGTTTTGGAAAGACGATTCAAATCAAGGGTATCATCCGGAGCTGCTCCGTCATCAAAGATCTCGATCCTGATGTGCAAACACGACTCGGGCTTTCAAGCTACTATCAGTTGATGGTCTTTCCAGATCTGGATGGTAAAAAAATTGTCATCAAAAGCAGCAAAGGCAACGATGATATCAACGACCGTTTTCCAATAACGGTTTGCTGCGCTCATCTTCCCGACGGCATGACCCCGGACAACATTGAACGGAAACCGTGCCGAATCAATGGCTTCGTTTATCGGTTTTGGAAATTCCAATCAGAACGCACCGACGAAGGCGGATTTTCAGGGCAAGTCAGTCCAATCCTTATCGCGTATCAGCCAACGATTCTTGATATCGGAGCGGACCAGCTAGATTCGATCCTGCTGATTTTTGTTTCCGTCGTGTTGGCGGGGATCGCTTTGCTTTTACTAAGCTATCGCTTGGCAGATCGAAAATCGAAAACGCGCGGGCAAGTAATCATGGAAGGCCTCCCTGACAAGATCGACGTTCCAGA
>CAZQQR010000058.1:15523-19332 GCA_964595515.1 uncultured Pirellulaceae bacterium | reverse complement strand
ATTGACCGTAGTGGAAGAGGTTACGAATCCCTTGCATTTGTTGGCCCGCAAGGACTCGTAGCCTCGTCCACTACCCCAAACTTTACCTTTGACTGACCAGTAGACTTCGAAGAACAAACTGGGAAGACCGATCGGTCGACTAACAGTCGGTCAACGGTCTTCTTTAACGTTTTCAACGTTAACCCCGCAAAATGAAAACAAACGATCCAGATCCCGAACTCAGTTCGTTAATTGAAACAACCATTGGTTTGTTCAAAAAACGTTTTGGCAGCGCGCCAGCTTGGGTTTCCGCAGCGCCTGGACGAGTCAATCTGATCGGAGACCACGTTGATTACAACGACGGATTGGTACTCCCTGTTGCGATCGATAAATACACGATCGCGGTTGGCGCTCCACTCGATCCGTCCTCACAAAGTTCAACGGTTCACAGCGTTCAGTCGGATGAATCGTTTGAAATTGAAAATCACAAATCGCTCCTACCGTCTGGTTCTGGTTGGCGAGAATATATCAAAGGGGTGATTCACGGATTCCAATCATGCGGAACGACCGTTCCACCATTGCAAATCCTGATAAACTCTACCGTTCCAACCGGTAGCGGACTATCCAGCAGCGCTGCCCTCGAAGTCTCGCTCGCTTCCATGTTGGAACTGGCTTGCGACCACAAACTTGCAGATTCGGAAAAGGCATTACTCTGTCAAACAGCAGAGCATGAATTCGCCAACGTTCCGTGCGGCATCATGGATCAGTTTATCTCCGTATTTGCAAAACAAGACCATGCGTTGCTGCTTGATTGCCGCGATTTAACTTTTCAGCAAATCCCTTTTGACCAATCAGAAATCGCCCTGTTGATTATCAACAGTAATGCGACGCATGAACTGGCAAATTCTCAATACTCCGAACGTCGAAAAAGATGCGATTCGGTTTGTGAAGCACTGAAGATTCAAAGCTTGCGATCTTTAGACATGGAAACGCTTCAATCCAAACGCGACCTCATTGGTGAGCTCGAATACAGGCGAGCGAAGCACGTTGTATCTGAAATCGCGCGCACGGCAGCCTTTGCCAAGCACATCACGAACCAACAATGGATTGAGGCCGGGCAGTTGATGTACCAAAGCCATGCGTCACTGAGTCGTGATTATGAAGTGAGCTGCCTAGAGCTGGATGTCCTGGTTCAGCTTGCCAACGACATTGGTCATGCAGGAGGTGTTTTCGGCTCCCGCATGACGGGCGGCGGTTTTGGAGGATCCACGGTCTCGCTGGTCAAACGCTCTGTCGTTGACGAAATAGCCAAAACAATCGTTGAGCGTTTTAACTCCGATCCAAGGACACAACGTTCAGCGACCGCATTCCACACAAACCCATCCCAGGGCGCGTTTAGCCGTATTTGCTCACCAAGTTGATTTCGGCTCAGCGGGCTGATGTAGCACGTGTTGCTCGAAGATGACCGCCAGTCTTTGCTGGATAGCCTACTTGAAGAAAGCGGCTTTCTGCGTGATATTTTTTGGTTCCAAAATCGATCTATCGATGACGATCACGCAGAACGCAAAAGGACAAACAAATGAAGAGCCCGGTTCGAATCACGGTTACAGGTGCAGCTGGTCAAATTAGTTACGGTCTGCTGTTTCGAATTGCAGCCGGAAACATGCTGGGCCCAGATCAACCAGTGATTCTGCAGCTACTTGAAATCCCGCCGGCTATGAACGCCTTGCAAGGCGTCGTGATGGAACTGGATGATTGCGCGTTTCCGCTGCTCAGTGGCATCGTCGCGACGGATGATCCGGTTGCCGGATTTGCCGATTCCGATTACGCGCTGTTAGTGGGAGCGATGCCGCGTAAAAAAGGAATGTTGCGAAAAGATCTCCTTGAGGCCAACTCGAAGATCTTTTCCGTGCAAGGCAAAGCAATTAACGAGAGTGCTAAAACCGACATCAAAGTCCTCGTTGTCGGCAACCCAGCCAACACGAACGCTTTGATCACCACTGCCAACGCCCCAAAAATCAAACCGGGCAACATCACCGCCATGACGCGGCTTGATCACAATCGAGCGCTCAGTCAGTTAGCGACCAAAACAGGAAGCCCTTCAAACTCCATCAGCAAGATGACCATTTGGGGCAACCACTCGGCGACTCAGTATCCCGACATTAGTAACTGCACGATTGATGGCAAAGCCGCGAAGGATTGCTTTGACGAAGCTTGGTATAAAGAGACATTTATCCCGACTGTTCAAAAACGTGGAGCGGCAATCATCGAAGCCCGTGGCGCCTCCAGCGCTGCCTCCGCCGCCAACGCGGCCATCGATCACTTTTACACTTGGGAACACGGTACCGCAGATGGAGACTGGGTGAGCATGGCGGTGCCAAGCGACGGAAGCTATGGGATCGATGAAGGCCTGATCTATTCGTTCCCCTGCACCTGTGCAAATGGGGAATACAAAATCGTACAGGGTTTGGAAATTGATGAATTCAGTCGCGAGCGAATGGACGCGACTGCTGACGAACTCCGCGAAGAGCGAGACGAAGTAAAAGAGCTTTTGTAGAACTCCGCTTCATCGGTTCGTCGGTTTTTCCATGAACCAACACCTTAACCGAAAGCTTCCAAACGTTCCGTACAACTTCTGCACGCGTTTGATTCGCCGAAAATTTGATTCGTCGATTGTTTGACTCATAGAACGACTGCCTGATTCATTTGCTTGGATCGGCAGTCGTTTTTTTGATTGACGATGCATCAAAAAGGTGTGACATCCAAACTCCAGATTCGTCACAAAATTTCGCGTTCAACTTATTTTTGGAACGTAAAAATTGCTAGCGTGTTAGTTGATTTGATTCATTTTGGTTTTCAAAAAGCGATGCAGTTGACTTTCACTGACAACTGTTTTAAAAACTTGCCTTCGAGTCATTACTAATGTCACGTCAGTCCAAATTCGACAGGCGAATGAATAGAATAAAAATCAGCCCATTGGCGACGGCTGCTTCAAAAACTCGCTTGAATGAAACCGCAAAAGCGATTTCTTTCGACCACTTCGATAAACTCGCCATCCGTTCAAAAGTAGATATCTCTTCTTTTGTTCCGATGCACTACGAAAAGAATTATGCCTATCCTTTGGTGGTGTGGCTTCATTCTGATGGCGCAAGCTCCTCTGAGCTGAACGACATCATGCCCCAAACAAGCACCCGGAATTTCGTCGGAATCGCCCCACAGGCTCCGGTTGGAAATTTTGAGGCGGGGTACTTTTGGGAACAGGAACTCGACTCAATTGATATGGCACATGATTCAGTCATGGCTGCCGTCGAGTCAGCAACCGAACGTTTCAACATCCGACCTTCACGGATTTTCATTGCTGGCGCGGGTGCTGGCGGAACGATGGCGTTCCGAATCGCACTTGAACGCCCTGACGTGTTTGCTGGCGTCATCTCGGTCAACGGCCCCATGCCAAAAGCGGACAAACCTTTGATTCACTGGGCTGAATCGCGCGACGTTCCTGTATTCTGGGCTCACAGTCGCAAATCAAAAGACTTCGACCAGACCGTGTTGTGCGAGCAGTTGAGATTGCTACATATCGCAGGATTCTCGGTCACACTTCGGCAATACCCGGGCAAAAACTGCTTGATCGCGAAAACGCTCTCCGACGTGAATTCATGGATCATGGAAACGATCGACTCGGCGGTTAGTTAACCTTCCGTCCAAATCCTTGAATCCCGCCAATTTGGATTGCTTCTTTTTCCGTAGCGGAACTCGTCAAGAGTTCTGGATCGTTCAAGAGTTCTGGACATTTAAGAGTTCTGGCCGCGCGGACTCAGACGTCGCCATGA
>CAZQQR010000058.1:13228-15423 GCA_964595515.1 uncultured Pirellulaceae bacterium | reverse complement strand
CCTCATCAGATGCTACCACCGGAAAACCAATTGACAGCAATTCAGATTTTCCGCTAAAAGCTCCACCCTCGGAAGCGGATTTCAGTGCGTCTGAATTGGATCATCAATGCGACAAGAACGTCATCATCAGCTAACCGCTGTCACACAGCTCGTTGAAACACTGCTCTCCGACTACGAAACACTACTGGACTCGAAAAACATTTCACTGGAAACAGACTTAGAGCCAATCAACGCCAGAATCAATTTGCAACTCGTCAAGTCAGCAACCCAAGGCCTGTTTGATAACGCCATCGAAGCCATGCCTTCCGGGGGAGAAATGTCGGTGTCGTTGATCAATGGCAACCATCATTGGGAACTCGAAGTCGCTGACACCTCCGAGCAACGCCAGACTTTATCCTGTGACTCGTCCGCCGAAACTGCGTGTTCGATCGTTGGCGATAGTTTAGTTAACCAAGAGCTTCCCAAAATCATGACGGTATCATCCACAGAAAAACTGCAAACCGCCTACCGTGCAGCTTCGGCGCATGGCGGTGAAATCCAAACCTGGAATTGTCCGTTGGGCGGACTGGCTCACGTGCTGGTCATCCCTCGTTCGCGAATTAAAAACACGGCAGAGAATTCTCCAGCAGTTCGAAAACCAATCAACGGCAAGCATGAGATCAAAGGACTCGAACCATGAACGCCAACCGAATTTCATCAATCCTCGCAAACACTCGCTTTCGTGCTTTCACAATTGCGGTTCTCGTTCTCGCGGCGTTGGCGATCCTCCAAGTCAACAACCTCAAGAAGAACTCGCCGATGTGCGAACTTCTCAATAACTGCGCGCTTCGCAACGAAGATATGCAGCGAATCCAAATCGCGCTTGGCCAAGCCGGGCTGACTAATTTTCGGATCGAAGAAAACAAAATCATGGTTCCCGTTGCCGAGCGAGGAGCGTATCTGCAAGCCGTGGCTGACAATAACGCGGTTCCAGCAGACCTTCGTGAAGACGAAGAACCAACGCCTTCCGTCAACCCGTTTCTTTCCCGATCTCAGCAGTTGTCTATCGAAAGATTCGACAAAAAGCGACAAATTCGAGACATGGTGATCCGGCTTCCGTTCGTCGATCAAGCTTGGCTTGAGATGGACCAATCCAACTCCCGTTCAGCATTCCAGCGTTCGCGCCACACCGCCGTTGTTTCCATTCGGCCTACTGCTGAACTCAATCTAACCGATCAACACGTGGATACTGTGAAACGAATGATTGGCGGCGCTGTTGCGGGGCTCGACCCCAACAACATTGTCGTGATCGATCTAAGTGCTGGGTTCGCTCATCAAGACACAGACGAATACAACGTCAACCAAACCGCGCACATCAAACGAATGGAAATCGAGCAAAAACGTGTTTATGAAAATCGAATTCGCGAAGCCCTTGAGGCTTATCCCGGAGTCGAGTTTCGCGTAAACGTTGAAGTTGAACCGGTCGAGGAGCCGCTCGTTGCTCAAACAATTGCACCGGTTCCAACGGTTATTGTTGAACAAGAGTTTGACGTCGTACAAGCCAGCGCTGAATCGGACATTTACCAAGCCGGCGCCAACGGGTTCGCTTCGATCGAAGACTTGAGCTCAGAACCTGAACCTCAAATCCGTATCGCTTCTCTGAATCTTGAACCGGTCAAACCAATCGCTTCGCTTCCTGCATCGCGAAAACCAGCTCGAACGACATTCCAAAAAAACGTGAGCGTCAGTATCGACGTTCCACAGGCGCTTGTTCATGAACTGTTTGGACCAGCGACTGCGAATCGTGAAAAATTAGGATCCAACTCTCAGTACAAGGCAGCACTTGCTCAGGATGCACGAAACAAATTCGACCAACTCAAGACTGAGTTAATTCAAAAAGTCCGACCATTGGTTACCGAGCCATCACAACAAAGCCAGTCGCCAGTTGTCGTCACGATGATTCGATCTCCCGAACCGCCAGCCCCAGCATGGGTCCTATGGTTGCAAAAATTTGCTTCGGAAAACTGGCCTTCACTCGCGGTTCTTTTGATTGGAATTACTCTCTTAAGTCTCGTCACGCGAAAAGACCCACCGGTTACACACCAATCAGAAACCAACGGAGCATCGGACCAGGATATCCTCGCTTTCGAATCCAACATCCCACCTGAAGACATCAATCAAGAAGTTCGCTTGAGCAAGCTGATTGAAAAAGATCC
>CAZQQR010000058.1:0-13128 GCA_964595515.1 uncultured Pirellulaceae bacterium | reverse complement strand
CAAGCCGTCGCGCGATAGCAGCCTACTGTCCAGAGTTCTCGCTAGCAACTAATGGACTTGCGAGCACCGCCCGAATCCGCGAAAAAGCCAAGTGAAGTATTCGGGGAACGAAGGAATGTTCCAATCGAAGATTGAAATCTCATGGTCACTCCCGAGACCTACGAGAATCGTTGCGATAACAACGACTTCAGTTTTTAGACTGAGTGCTTTGTCGGAAATGGAATGACCCATCATCTATATCGTCATGGAAGGCGCATGAGATGAACCAAAAAAAATATTACTTGTTACTTGCGTTGCTAGTCTTTCCTGACAGCGCGCTCGCGCAAAATTTCACGCAAGGAAATTTTGCGGCGCAAGCCAACCACTCTGGCTCTTGGGTCGCACCCAACACCAACCAGCCGAACCACGCAAACGTGGCTCACGCTCACTTCGAAGCACATCCTGCTTCAACGGCTCAACTAAATCAGCCAATCAGTTTTCCAGAGCAACCTGTTTCGTTTGAATCCCAAGTTCAAAACCTCGAAATCGAAAACGCGAAATCGTTCGACTCTTCTTTGGACTCAGCTGCAGCCACCGTCTCCAAATGGAAAGACGTTGTTTCCAACAAGTCTTCTGAGCTCTTGAGCAAATTCAATCTCGACGAATCGGGCTGGGTTGGAAAAGCAAAATCACTCTTTGGCGGGGCGGACATTGGACGCATGCTGGGAAGCCTTTCACTTGTGTTGGGAGGCTACTTTGCCTTCGTGTGGACCATGCGAAAGTTTGGGTTGTCAGGAAACAAACATCTTCCCACAGAAGTCGTAGAAGTGGTCGGCAACGCCCCCTTTGGCCCTAAACAAAACCTGCAGCTTGTTCGACTGGGAAGCAAATTACTTCTACTCATGAACGGCCCCGAAGGCACGCACCCGATCGGTGAAATTACCGACCCCGCCGAAGTCGATCACTTGACTTCGCTTTGCACCAATCGAAAACGAACAGCTAAACAAGCCCAAGCTTCAACACCCGCTTCTACCTCAGCAACTCAAACGATTTTGAAGGCGGCCGATCGCTTGGAACAAGCCTCGGCCTCCAATCAAAACAGGAATTTGACCGAAGTCCTTCGCCTGCTGGATAGCGCCAAATCCGGCGGAGCACTTTTTGAAGCCTGAACGCATTGATGACACTTCAAATGAATGACCAATCAAACAACTTGACCAAGCACCCAAAACCAAGATTCAGCACGGTTTCTTGGGCTGCCACGCAATCGAAACTCGGGCAAATTAGATTTCGGTTTGGAATGCTGTTTTGTCGCACCACATTTTGCGCGATCGTAATTGCGTCACTAGTTTCTACATCTACATTTGCTCAAGAACCTGACCGACAAGGCTGGTCAGGCGGCTTCCAAGTTCAACAGAACAATAGCCTTCAGCCTCTCAACGACATCGCTCCGGTAGAATCGACATGGGACTCGCAAGCTGGTCGACAGCCAGTCAACCAAATCGGGCTAACTTCGTTTGAAGAACCAGTCGAACAACAATCCAATCCCGCGGATCTTTCCAAACTGTTCTCGCCAGAACAATTCACATCACGGGAAGGGCTTGGCTCTTCCTTGCAAGCCATTTTGCTGATCGCCACACTCAGCTTGGCACCCGCAATTATTTTAATGACCACCTGTTACGTCCGTGTGATCGTGGTCCTGACATTGCTTAAACAAGCGTTTGGCGCACAACAACTTCCGCCGATGCAAGTCCTGACGGCGCTCTCACTCTTCATTACGATGCTGATCATGACGCCGGTTTGGAATCAAATCAAAACGGATGCCATCGACCCGTACACGCAATCAGAGAATGGAATCAGCTGGGACGAAGCCTGGAATCGAGGCGTTGTCCCTGTAAAAACATTCATGGCTAACCAGATTATTGCTGCCGACAACGACAAAGCCGTCGCGATGTTTTACGAATATTTGCCAGACAAAAAAGCAGAGTACGAGGGTCATTCAGATCAAAATGGTACAGCTCCGATTAGTGCCCACAACGTTCCGCTCAGCGTCCTGTTGCCGGCTTTTGTGGTTAGCGAACTTAAGGTCGCATTCCTGATTGGGTTTCAAATCTATCTGCCTTTCCTGGTGCTCGACTTGGTCGTGGCTTCGGTGACTGTTTCCACTGGCATGTTAATGCTGCCACCGACGATGGTGAGCTTTCCGCTCAAACTAATCATGTTTGTTCTGGTTGATGGATGGAATCTGGTGGTTGGGATGCTGCTCCAAAGCTTCAACACTTATTCCTGACCGGCATCAGGCCAACGCGTGATCCCTCAACAGCCTACCCTCAATAGCCTTACTCCCAACAGCTTTATTAAACAACCACGATGAAACCATGAACCCGCAAGACGCGATCGACTTTAGCCGCGAGGCGATTAAAACCTGCATGATGATTGGCGGTCCGATCTTGATCGCCAGTTTCGTCATTGGCCTGATCGTCGGTGTGTTTCAGGCAATGACCCAAGTTCAGGATCAAACCGTTTCGTTCGTTCCCAAAATCTTGGCATTGATTCTGACTGTCGGTCTACTACTTCCTTGGTGTACCGATCATTTACTAGATTTTGCCCGCACCTCTTTTGAACGTCCGATGACTCAATGGGATTCGGGTTACGCTGCTGACCATCAATCGCCGAAATCCAATACTTCTCAATCAATCCAGTTGTTTGGAGGAGCAAGCACACACGGGGCTTCTCCATCAAATGTGACTTCAAACGCCGCAGATTCACCGCGCGTTGCAAACCTTCCCGCGGAATCCGTCTTCACCAGCCCCCGAACAAAAACAGAAAAGAACCAAGTATTTTCGATGCCGGTTCTTCAAAACACGCCCAACACATCGATGCCGACGCTCAAGCCACGCCCTGCGATCCAGTTCAATCCGCAGACTTTGCAACCGCTCAACGATGAAGGTCGTTCCACGAGCCCATCCTCCAGTCCGTTTCAGCTACCGAACTTTCCAAAGTCTGACCTTGGTGGATAAGGTCGATGGATCCGGCAATCATATTCCTGTTGGCCCTAACCCGAATCACTGCAGTCGTGATGACGGCTCCCGTGCTGGGTAGTCGAGCCATTCCGTTTCGGTTTCGTCTCGCACTTGCCGGCATTCTAACCGCGACAACCTTTGCGCTGATTCCCGCGGAACGAATCGTATCCAGCGATTCCAATCTGTTTTCAGCTTTCTATTCCGAAATCATTGTTGGGATCATGCTCGGGCTTGGCGTGATGATCGTTTTTGCGGCCGCTCAAATCGCCGGAACTGTCATCGGTCAAATGGCAGGGATTCAGATTGCGGACAACCTTGATCCCAATTCCGGGCAACCGACTTCGCCAGTCAGTCAAATGTTTGGCGTCTTGTCATTGGCTGCGTTCGCTGTGATCGGCGGACCTGAATTGGTGATCGCAGCGACGTTGGACACATTCGCGTCATTTCCCATCGGTAGCACGCTCGAAATGGGATCTATTCTCGATCTAATCCCTCGTTTGCTTCAACAAAGTTTCATCCTCACATTGCGAGCCGTCGCACCGGCAGTCGCTTCACTTTTATCCGCAACAATTGTCATCGGTTGGATCAGCCGCACCTATCCACAGATGAATCTCTTGAGCCTGGGACTCAGTTCAAACCTGATCGTAATGTTTCTTGCTATCTCGTTCACAATGGGCGGATGTGTCTGGTTGTTCGTGGATGATCTTGGCGAATTCATTGCCATGATCTCAGACTCAATCTATGTTTCCGAAGCCAACGTTTCTCAAACTCTGCAGGCTCCGCAACAAGGGGTTCCCCAATGAGCGACGTAGGAGATCGCCAACACGCAGCAACACCGACGCGTCGACAACAAGCTCGCCGCGATGGCGATGTTGCGAAGAGCTTGGAACTTGCAACTGCGATTCAAATGCTGGGGATGCTGGTTGTCGCTTCGCTGACGCTTGGACAAATTGGTACATGGTTAAAAGCATGGACTTCGCGTACTTGGAATGAAGCCGGCACAAAATTAAGCGTCGAAACAAGTGAGGTTACCGAACAACTCCAAACCACACTTTCGAGTTCGCTTTCGGTCCTGCTGCCGCTCATGCTGCTAATGTTTCTCGTGGCTGTCGCATCTCACTGGCTTCAAACTGGTCCGATGTTCAACACGGGTCGAATTTCACCAGAGTTTAGTCGTATTGGATTGGCAAATTGGAAACAACGGACTTTTTCATTCGCTGGCCTAACGCAATTAATTATTGGTCTCCCCAAAACAATCATCGCTGCTGCCGTTTTCGGACTGGGAATCTACCACTTGCGTTTTGAATTTTACGCACTCTCCAATTTTCCGATCGACGTGATGGCTCAGCAGTTACTTCAGTTGATTATAAAATTAACCGCTTTTGTGGCTGTCTCATTGCTCGTCACCTCACTGGCTGATTTATGGATCAAGCATGCCGATCACCAACGACGTATTCGCATGACAGACCAGGAACTGAGGGATGAGCTTCGATCTCAGAATGGCAATTCTCAGGTTCGTGAGCGACAACGGAATTTAAACAGGGTCGGTTAAAGCCAATATCTTCTGCCGACATCTACTCGATCGGCTCGTCGTAGCCGAACGCTTGCATGTACTGTTGCCAGTTTGAATCGATGTCTGCCTTGAGCATGCTATCCAGTTGGAACGGGTTTTTCTTGTGGTCTTTTCGACTTTCAAAATACCCTTCAATATTTCCCTGATTCCGATCGAATTCACCCAATTCCAGTTGGTCGTATACTGAACTCATCACATCAGTTGGGTTGGCAATTAGATCTTCGAAACGAACTTCAGCCAACTGATTCGCTGGCAAGCTATCCTTTTGATCGAAGTAAGCCGAATACATCAGCTCTTTGCATTCGAAAATATAGTTCTTTAGCTTCGTCTCGTCATATTTGGGAACTTGAAAGCCTTGTAGTGAATCGAGCAAACGCCAAAGCCGCATAGTTGACGGAACCAGCTTGTACGGATGCCGCGAAACGTGAATGAATTTCGCCCCCGGAAACCACTCCGCCAATTGTTTGATGCGGCCGGTGTGCGGCGGCGACTTTAATACCAAACGTGATTGATACCTCACTGTCAGCGTTCGGAGAAATTGATCCATCGCACGATGCAGATCCGCCTGAAGCTCTGGGCTCGCAGAAGAAAGATTCAGCGCTAGGTGGTCGCGGTTGGGCTGGTTCGGAAACGCAATGCGTCGATAGGGTGTCGGCGCTCCCAATGTGCAAAGCGCAAAATCGTCTTCTTGCGGCGAGCTGACACTCATTCGCATATTGTCCATCGGTCGACGACTGGGCATCAACATTTTTACGATTGGATAAAACGCGAATCGCGATACCAGGAGATGCCCAGGGATAAACGCATCAAAATTGGTCGGATACGCCAACCGCGAATCCAACGACAAGAGTTCGTGCATCAAAGTCGTTCCTGAACGCCAATGACCAACGACAAAAATGGGGGGCTCAATTTTTGCTTGAGCGATTTTCTTGCCATGCGTCAAATTCTGGACACGACAAAGTGCGGAATTCATTAGCGAACAACCACTCACCATGAAGCACATTCCGTACTTTAGTGGATGAATTTTAAATCGATTCTCGCGCAGCAGCTGAAAGTAATCACTTACGCGCATACCATTCCAAAAACGTGGGGCCCAAGGCGGGTACCAGTTTGGTTTTGGCTTGGTTTTTTTGATTTCTTTGGGTTGCGACATCGAGAGGTTGAATTGGGTCAAGCAGTCTTGGGAGAGATTTTACCCTTGGGAGTCGTTAGGTTAAACAAGCCAAAGATTTCATCCTTGGATAATCCTCGTTTTCCAGGCGCGTCTCCATCTGAAAGTATCTCGTTTGAAAGTTCTCGTTTGTCTTCCAAAATTTCGTGAATTCGCTGCTCGATCGTTCCAGCCATAATCATTCGAGTCACGGTAACGCTTCCGGCGGCTCCAATACGATGCGCTCGATTGATCGCCTGATCTTCGATCGCCGGATTCCACCAACGATCAAACAGGAATACGTACCGGCAAAACTGAAGGTTTAGACCAACCGCGCCAGCGCCGTAGCTCATCAATAACACGTTTCTGTCCGGGTTGTTTTTGAACTCGTCCAAGATCGGATCTCGCTGCTTGGAAGGAATCCGTCCGTGGTATTCCAATGGATTGTATTCGGGCAGCTGTTTCCCGATGACTTTGAGAGTATCCACCCACTGGCTGAACACGATCGCCTTTTGACCACTGGCAGCGACTTCTTCCATGTCAGCACGAAGCCGATCAATTTTTGTACTTGCTCCCGTCGCCGGGTCAAAATTGCAAACCTGTTTGAGTCTTAGCACCAATTCAAAAACGTGTTTGATTGTCAACTCATCGCCCATGTCGTTGAGTCGCATCACGCCATCGTTCTCAGCGCTGTCATAAGTGATCTGCTGATCAGGCGAAAGTGCCAATTCCGGGTCCCGCATCAGCCGTGGGGGCATGTCTTTCATCACCAAGTCTTTGGTCCGCCGCAAAATCACGTCTTTGACTGAAGTCTTTGCCTCACGCGGCGTCATTCCACTTCGCACCGTCCCCTTGGCCGCGAATTCGCAGATCCCGACCAAGTCTTCGATTCCGTTTTCGATCGGAGTTCCAGTCAAAGCCCAACTTCGTTTTCGCGGGATCTTGTGGACCACTTGGCTGGTCGCATTCGACTTGTTCTTGATCCGCTGGGCTTCATCCAAAATCACGAGATCGTGTTCATTGTTGGGATCGGTAACGATTCCTTCGTCCCGGGTCAACAGTTCATAATTGGCGACTTTGACAAGAGACTGATTTGCTTTCCAGTGCCATCTTCGCTGCTGCTGATTCCCTTTGACATCAGCAACCGTTATCTCGGGAGCCCAAGTCTTGAACTCGCGCAGCCAGTTGGTAACCAAAGGTTTGGGGCAAATCAACAACACGTTTTTGATGTAGCCTGCTCGCAACAGCATTCGAACCGTCGTGATCGCCTGCATCGTTTTTCCCAGTCCCATTTCATCGGCCAAGATTGCGTTTCGTCGAGGGAACAGAAAAGCAATGCCCGCGTACTGAAAACTGAAGGGCTCAAATGGAAACTCAAGCGTCTTTCCTCCCAACAACGATTCGAGGGGTGGTTGAAGCAGGTAAAACAACCGGTCTTCGAGTTTGATCACATCCGCTGGCGGGGCGATCCGCGTCCTAGTTTTCGACTTCTCTTTTGTTGTTTTCGCCTCGTAAAGATCGTGACTGTCCTCAGCTTGATCGGTAAACGGATCCAAAAACGAAGCCGCCTTTTTTGATTGAGGCTTTGATTCAGAATCTGGCATGAAGAAAAAGCTCTTCACCTTCACCCGCCGTTTTCCAAACTTCGCCGAAACGACATGCGGTTTCTCCGTCGCTTCAGGAACCCAAGAATGCAATAATTCCGTAGGCTGCTTTTCAAGCACCTGATTCCAGTTGACCGCGCCCAATGGCGTTGACACTGGATTGGGTTGTCGAAGTTCGTCCTGCGGCATATTCATTTTAAAATGGACAGCGAAGTCTAGTTTGGATTGCCAATTGTCAAAAATCGCTTGAACAGGGAAGAAGCGACCGGTGGTTGGCAACTACGATTCAAGCCTGTTGAACGAATGAACTAACCAGCTCGAAGCACCTGGTTCGCTTCTTCGATGGCAGAGTAAATCCGCTCGAATGGTTCTTCGAATGGCAAATTACTTGCGAAGTTTTCCGCGGAAGAACGAATGCACGAAAACTCGTCTGGTTTCGCATTGATACAGTAGACAGGCTGCTGGTCAATCAAGAATTTCTTGAGTCCGGTGCCATCAAACGGCTCGTCAACCGATTGCTTTTCAACGAATAAAAGTGGCGAATCGATCATCTCAGTGATTGGCAGGACGTTCTCGTCATCCGTCACAAAAATATCAGGTTTGTTTTTTGCTTTGTCGACCAAAGCCATCCCGATTTGTTCTGCGAACAGAAATCCCTGGTACGTTTTGCCGTACATGATTTCTTGAGCCCGATTGGGCGCAACGGGAGCCGTGCAATGAAATTCGACGGGGCGTCCGACGCGCGACACAACCAACAGACCACCGCAGTGGCCAAGCGTCGGTAGTTCCACGACTGTCAGGAAACCGAACAAGGAATTTGTTTTCCCTGAAGATTCAATCACGAATTGGTCCTTCAATTCTGGTGACGTCGGTGAACGAATTCGCCTGGGTGACTTTGCCGTTCACGTTGAATATCGGGAGGCACGTTTGTCAACATACCATCCTGATATTTTTTAGCTTTAATTTTACGAACGCTTTCGTCCTTGAATGCACCCGCTAGTGTGACATCGGAGAGAGTGTGGGACAACTTGAGACACCCGTCGATGGGTCAAAGGCTCGCTCCATTCGGCATTAGTCGTACAAAAAGAATGTTCATCATTTGGTTGTAAAACCTTGACGTTAAAACGGCTTGAACGCTTCAGTCTTTCATCCATTTTTCTGATTAGTCATTCAATTGCTCGACACTTCAAGGGGCGCGGTTTATACTGGACCTGTTCAAGAGAAAACTACCTCGGAGCGTCACAGCATGACCAACGAATCGCAAGATATGTCACCAGTTTTTCGGATCGATGTAGCACAGAGTGCTAGCGAGCCTTCGTTGGGACAACCCGATAACGCACAGAGCGAAATGGTCGCGCTCCTCCACCAATTGGTGGTTGGGCAGGACCGTCAAAACGAATTACTGGAAGACCTTGTTGACCAGATGGGCTCTTCACAGCGTCAGCGTGCCAACGAATTACATCAATGGAAAGACGCAAATCCTTTGCTCGCTCGAAGGTGTCGCGCTGCTGCAGAAGCACTTTCTCAAGTTCAAACTGAATTCCTTCAAAACCTGACTGTCGAAGTTAACGATAGTTATGAAGACATGATGGACAGCGACTTTGTCCTAAACGAATTCGTTGATCGTTACGGACCTCGCTTGGCACACCTCAATGGTGTTTTGCAACTGTTGGCTCAACTAAGTGCCCAACCAACCAATCAAGCTTAATCGCAAAAATCTTAACAAAAGAATCATAGCCTCGGCATCTGCTGAGGCTTTTTGCTGCGCCACTAGTTGTGCCCCAAGGAACAAAAATGATTGGAGAACTAGTTCACACATCAACCAAAGACCACGTTCGACTACACGGCTTTTATCAAAAATCAAATACTCCCAGCCGCTCGACTCCTGATGCCGGAAACGTGGATGCCGCAATCCTGATTCATGGCCTTGGTGGAAATTTCTACTCTTCTCGTTTGCTTAATTTTTTTAGTGGCGCGATGCTCGAACTTGGGATTAGCCCGGTTGTCGTCAACACTCGCGGCCATGACATGATCAATACATCGACCTCGGCAGGGCGCAGCCGGTCTCTCGGTGCCGCTTTTGAAAACGTATCTGAATCGACGTTTGACCTGAACGCTTGGACAGATTTCATGCTTGAGCGGGGGCACCAAAACATTTTGTGGCTTGGTCATTCGCTTGGAGCAATCAAGTCTCTTTACACTCAAGCCAATGCCCCTCATGATTCCGTCACTTCAATCGTTGCACTCTCTGCCACACGGCTCAGTCACAAACGACTCGTTACTGGCCCAGGCGGTGCGGCCTTTCAAGAGACCATGAAACGATGCCAAGAACTTGTTGATCAAAATCAGGGTGACACCCCCATTCAAGTTCCCGTTCCATTTCCGACTTGGATGACGCCTAGTGGTTACCTTGAAAAATACGGTCCTTCAGAAAAATACAACTGGCTAACGTTCATCGACAAGGTAGACATTCCAACCCTGCTGGTTTTCGGCGAGAAGGAACTGGATGAAAACCATGCCTTTGAAGGTCTGCGAGAGGAGTTGGAGGTAATTCAAAACAGCTGGAGTTGCCCGACCGTTGTCGAGATCCCAGAAGCCGACCACTTTTACTCTGCAAAGTACGAAGAAGCAAACGACGTGATCGCTCGATGGCTTTGTCGATAGGCCAATTGCAAACACTCTGCCGCGATCTCTTCAATCTCAGCGGCCTCCGACAATATCTACAAAGAAATATCTACAAAGCCCCCACCGGCTATCGGCACTCCTTGAACTCCCGCAACTTGCGAATCCGAACTGTATCCACGCAATTGCTAAGGCAAAACCACTTTAATCTGCTCCCCATCGTAAAGAAAACTGTGAAGCATCCGAATTATAGCGGCCGTGCATGGCAGAGGTGATCTGTTGTAGCTAGTCGGGACCCCCGGCAATATTTGCGTTGTTACGCTTGTTGAAATTCTGGCGACATTTGGCTAATTTACTAGTGGTTGAGCCCGAAAGAATTCTTTTAGCCGGTAGAGCGGAAATCAAGAAGAGCGGGCTCGTTTCGATGATTCTTATCCAGCATTTCTTGTAGAGACATCACACCTACGTCTCGAGTATCCAATGAGCGACATCCATCAATCGACACTCGTTGTTTGCATTGGAGCTTCCGCCGGAGGCCTCAAACCGATTGAGACTTTTTTCAGTCACATGCCGCCTGAAAGTGGCATGTCTTTTGTTATAGTCCAGCATCTATCTCCAGACTTTGAAAGCCTGATGGCTGAACTACTCGGTCGGCACACCAACATGCCAGTCCACGAGGTATCGGATGGGATTGCGATTGTGCCCAACCACATCTATTTGATTCCGCCCAAAAATGACATTTCAATTTCTAACAGCAAGTTGATGCTAACGGCTCGGCAGAAAACGGGAGGACTCAATTTACCAATCGACAGTTTTCTGGCCTCGCTAGCCACTCAATTTGGAGACAAAGCAGTCGCTGTGATCATGAGCGGATCGGGCAGCGATGGATCTTGCGGAGTAAAAAACGTACAGGACGCAGGAGGCGTTATTCTTGTTCAAACTCCGGAAACGGCAGAATTTGACTCCATGCCTCAGGCCGCGATAGCCACCGACGCCGTCGATCTTACTTGTCCGGTCGACGAAATGCCTGGTCATCTCCTCAGCTATTACAGGCTTCGAGATCGGCAATCACTTCGCAACTCGGTTTCGGTAAATTCCCAAGAGCGATCGCTTTCGCGCCTTCACCAATACATGCTGACTCGAAACAAGATTGATTTTTCTTATTATAAATCTGGCACCATTCGACGTCGATTAGAACGAAGAATGCAGTTTTGTGCCGTTGCTTCGCTTGACGAGTACTTGGAACGTGTTGAGTCGGATGAAGAAGAAGCAGAGATGTTGTTTCGCGACTTACTCGTAGAGGTCACACACTTTTTTCGTGACCAAGAAGCGTTTGACGTCTTACGCAACGTCACGATCCCCGAACTCATCGAGGCGTTCGATACAACCGAAGAATTTCGGGCGTGGGTTTGCGGATGTGCAACCGGGGAAGAAGCCTACTCGATTGCAATGGTCATTCACGATTGCCTGGAGAAAGCTGGGGCCCAAAACAAGACATTCAAGGTTTTTGCGACGGATGTTCACCCGGCTTCCCTTCAGTTCGCAGGCGAGGGGATATATGCCGAGGATTCAATCCGGAATTTGTCGGCAAGGTATCGAGCCAAGTATTTCACACCTCACAAAAAGGGATTCAAAGTCAAGAAAGAGATTCGTCAGCGAGTAATTTTCGCGCTCAACGACGCCACGAAAGATCCTCCTTTTATGCGATTAAACTTTGTCAGTTGTCGCAATTTAATGATCTACCTGTTGCCGGCAGTTCAACAACGACTTCTCTCCGTTTTTCATTTTGGCCTTCTGCACCGCGGAGTACTTTTCCTGGGCCCCAGTGAAACCATGGGCGATTTGGCGGATGAGTTTGACATCGTTGATCAACAGTGGCGGCTATTTCAAAAAAATTCTGACAATCGCTTGGCCGATTCGACAAGACTTCCTCTCGTCTCGGCCAATAGCGAAACAGATTCCAGCGAAGGTAGGGATCAGAACAATGACGGCCAACTAATTCACGACGACGAGGAGTCGGATTTGCAGCTTCACAATCTACTAGACTTGCTTGCACCATCTTGCCTTCTAGTGGACGAGGAAAACGAATTGGTTTACTGCACCGGTTTCGCTCGAGAACTGCTAACTTTCCCTGTAGGCAAGTCAACAAACGATGTCCTGAAGTTACTCAGCAGAGAATTTGCTTCTACAGTTGGCGCAGCCTTGTATCGTTGCCGCAGCAAGTCAAAGGCCGTTTCACTCAAACAAGTTCGCCTGCGATTCCCGAGAGATGAAAAGGCAGAAGATCGACTTTATGAAATCAAGGTTGATCCTCTGGTCGCAAAGAAGCAGACACTCTACCTGATCACGGTTTGCGAAACTCCCGAATTCGTCGCGACTCGTCCTAAATTCACTGACTCCACTGACATGAATTCACTGGAAGCTGAAGACGAACAAACTCGACGATTAAAGGAGGAACTTGATTTTGCTCGCGAAACACTACAAGCCACGGTCGAGGAGCTGGAGTCGAGCAACGAAGAGCTACAAGCCACCAATGAAGAGTTGATTGCCTCCAATGAAGAACTGCAAAGCACCAACGAAGAATTGCAGAGCACGAACGAAGAGCTCCACACCGTCAATCAGGAAGGTAGACATCGAATCCTTCAACTTGATGAAGTTACCGAGGATCTGGAGCTGCTACTGAGCCGAACGTTTACGGGAATCCTGTTCCTTGATGAACAACTTAACATTCGCAAGTTCACACGTTCGATCACACGTTACATTGGCCTGCGACCGAGTGATATCGGCCGCAACATCGACGCCTTCAGTCATCGAACTGGAGTTCCTGAACTCTACCAACTGCTGCGGGAATCTTTGGAGACGGGCAGTGAGTTTTCCATGGATGGAAAATTACCAAACAACGAATCTCTTCTTATTGAGGTGACGCTTCGGCAAGAACAGGACAACATGACGGGCTTGATGCTTACCATTGGAAACAAGACAACACAGGGTTTTGGTGTTGGTGGCGAACAGTTTTTCCTGCCCAGTGGAACCGGGTTTTGGCAATGGCCCAATGTTGCAGAAGATTCGATGTGGTGGTCTCCTCGCTGCTATCAATTACTTGGATATTCCGAAGGTGACTTGCCACCTGAATTTTCAAGCTGGCGAAAATTGATACACGAACAAGATTTACCTCGCCTA
>CAZQQR010000057.1:15697-22169 GCA_964595515.1 uncultured Pirellulaceae bacterium | reverse complement strand
TGTTTTCTTGATCTTTCGTTGAACGGTGTTGCTGTCAAAGCTTATAATCGAACCAGAAATAAACACCGCCCACTACTAACAACATCTTTATGAGCTCCCAAACCACCAGAGCCTCCGGCGATACAAAATCGCTGCCCAACCGTTGCCGATTCAACCGTCGCCGATTCAACCAAGCCGTCGGAGCAATCGCGGTCTCAGCACTGGGATTACCGAAAACAAAAACGGTTGCTGATTCGACCGTACCAAAGCTTCAACAAATTCCACTTGGTTTCGACAATTTTTCCATTCGCGCCAACAAATGGAAAGCGGATCGCCTGTTGGATTTTGCAATCGAGCAAAACGTTGATTCGTTGCTGCTGTCCGACCTTGATGTCTACGAGAACTTCGAAACCAAGTATCTATCTAAGCTAAAATCAAAGGCAGCGGATGCAGGAGTTCTGATTCACGCCGGTACAGGAGGCGTCTGCCCAACATCAAAGAAATTCGATGCGAAAAAATGGGAGACCCCTGAAAAACTTCTTAAGCTGGGAATTCGAATTGCCAAAGACATTGGCTCGCCAGTCTTTCGGTGTTACCTCGGATCACAACAAGACCGTAACACGCCTGGCGGAATCCAACCTCACATTGATGCAACCATCGACGTATTCAAAAAAGTCAAATCGTTCGCGGTTGATTCAAACGTGAAGATCGCAATTGAAAATCATGCGGGCGATATGCAAGGCTGGGAACTGGCCGGTCTGATCGAAGCTGCCGGCAAAGATTTCGTGGGCTGCACGATCGACAGTGGAAATGCGACTTGGACCCTCGAGCATCCGCTTGATAACCTCGAAGTGCTTGGCAAGTACGCGGTCAGTTCTGGAATGCGAGACTCGACGATTTGGGAAAGCGAAAAAGGATCGGTCGTGGCGTGGAACGCGATCGGCGAAGGGCAAATTGACTGGAAGCAATACACGGCTCGATTCGCGGAGCTATGCCCCGGTTGCCCGTTCCAGCTGGAAATCATCTCTGGATTCAACAAATCATTTGATCACAAAGAATCAAAATTCTGGGCCGCCTACCCGAACGCTCGCGCCAAAGATTTCGAAAGGTTCCTCCAGCTTGCTCGATCCGGTAAAGCAATCCCTAAAGGCAAAGCGGGCGACCCAGATTTCCAAATGGGCGAATTGATGCGCAGTATCAAATATTGCAGAGAAGAATTGGGACTTGGTTTAAAATAGACTAACGTCAATGTTGATTTCAATCACGGCTGCGAGCACGAATGCGAATCTTGATTCCTAGTTTGGTGGTACTGGGTTGGTTTTTAAGCCCAGTTGCCTCGAGTACTTCCAACACTAGCACTCCGGCTTCTTCAGATCATCGGGCTTACGGGTCAACTCGTGCACCCAATGACGATGACTCCAAAACTATAGAATCGTTTGTTCAAGCTCACTGCATCGATTGTCACAACGAGTCTGACAAAAGCGGCACACTCGATTTGGAGTCTCTTGAGTTTTCCAACAAGGCTCTTCAAGACCCCAAATTTGATTCCAAGCATTGGGAAAGCATGCTTCGCCGAATCAATTCTCGCCAAATGCCGCCAGCCGATTCGCCAAAACCGTCTGAGGCGGAATACACTGCGGCCTCTCAAGCAATGTCTCGAGTATTGGATCAACGCGCCAAAGCCTTCCCGAAACCTGGCCGGCCGCAGGCTCTTCGCCGGCTTACCAGAACAGAATATCGAAACGCGATTCGAGATTTGGTAGGTCTCGAGATTGATGTTGATCAATTGCTGCCCAAAGATCAATCAAGTCATGGGTTTGACAACATCACAGTGGGAGAGCTTTCTCCAACCCGACTGAATCGCTATCTAAAAGCCGCAGAACTGATTAGTAAAACCGCAATCGGAACCAATCTCGTCGCCCCCGAAGGAGTCACCGTCCGCGTGCCAGCGGATCTGACTCAAGAAGATCACATTGCCGGACTGCCACTGGGAACTCGCGGTGGAACCTTGATCAAACATCACTTTCCCGTTTCAGGAAATTACAAATTCGCGATTCGGCTCCAGCGTGATCGTGACGAGATGATTGAAGGGCTTCACCATGAACACAAAATCGATGTTTTGATCGACAGAAATCGCTTCCATCAATTCTCCGTCAAACCACCAGCAAACCGCAAAGACCACACGCTCGTCGACGCCAACTTGACGACTACGATCGCCGTATCCGCTGGCAGTCACGATGTCGGAATAACGTTTCCTCGAACGTTCGCTTCGCTGATGGAGACAAAACGCCAACCATTTGATGCCCGATTCAATCGTCACCGGCATCCGCGCCGCACGCCGGCCATTTTTCAAGTTTCCATTGTTGGCCCGGTCGACAATGAGAACACAAACGAAATGAAACGACTTCGGTCTTCAAATACAGCACGAAGAAAAATCTTCACTGATTACCCAGTAAACAAACAGGAAGAATTGAAAACCGCCAAGAAAATTATCAGCCGGCTGGCAAGACGTGCCTATCGACGTCCGGTAACAGAAGCGGACCTAGAATCTCCGATGGGTTTCTATCAGCAAGCCGCCAAAGAAAGTGGTTTCGAAGCCGGAATCGAGATGGCGTTAACTTCGATTTTGATCAATCCAAACTTTCTGTTTCATATCGAATCGGAACCCGCGGACGATGTATCGCAATCGGTCTATCCGATCAGCGATTTTGAGTTGGCATCAAGGTTGTCATTTTTTCTTTGGAGCAGCCTGCCGGACGAAGAGCTGTTGCAGATTGCCGAAGCCGGCGAACTTAGCAACGAAGTAGCGCTAAAGAAACAAGTCCGCCGGATGTTAAGTGACAAACGCTCCGGGTCATTGGTAAACAATTTTGCCAGTCAGTGGTTGTATCTAAGAAATCTAAAGTCGATCACACCCGACCTGCGATTGTTCCCTGACTTTGACGACAATTTGCGATCTGCATTCCAACGCGAAACGGAACACCTTTTTGCAAACGTGATCAAGAATGACGAAAGTGTGTTGAATTTGATTGACTCCGATTTCACTTTTTTGAATCAGCGTTTGGCGAAACACTACGGAATTCCAGGGGTGGTCGGCAGTCACTTTAGAAAGGTCAACGTCGACGACAAATCAAATCGAGGCGGAATACTTCGGCACGGAAGTATTTTGACGGTGACTTCGTATGCAACCAGAACTTCGCCGACCATTCGCGGAGCTTGGATTCTGGAAAACATTTTTGGCACTCCTCCGCCACCACCACCCGCCAACGTTCCTTCCTTGGAAGAAAAAACTGCTCTTGTTTCGACATCCGTTCGTGAGCGGCTGGCGATGCACCGTGCCGACCCCGCCTGTGCGAGCTGTCACAATTTGATGGATCCCGTTGGTTTTGCACTTGAGAACTTTGACGCCCTCGGTCGATGGAGAGATTATGAGGAAACGAATTCGATCGATTCGACGGGAAGAATGCCTGACGGATTTGAATTGAAGAGGGTAGGGGACCTCGAAGCCGCTATAATGAAACGACCTGAAATGTTTGTCGGAACCATCACTGAAAAACTGATGGTGTTTGCCCTGGGCCGGGGACTTGAGCCATTTGATGGTCCCGCCGTACGGCGAATAGTCGGCGCAGCAAAGGATGAGGGGTTCCGTTTTTCTTCGATCATCGAGGGCCTCGTTTTGAGTCAGCCGTTCCGATATCGAAGCATTGACACTGACTAGAATGTGGTGAGCACGAAACTGCCGACGCGATCATACAAAATTCAAAACGGAATCATTGCGAATGAAGATTAGAAAAAAAGCAATCTCTCGCCGAACGCTGCTTCGTGGTGCTGGAACCGCTCTTTGTCTTCCGCTGTTGGATTCCATGATTCCAGCGCTCACTGCCAGCGCCGCGACGCCCGCCAGTGCAGATTCGTTGAAACGTATCGGATACATCTACATGCCGATGGGATTCAATCCCGCCGAGTGGATTCCCAAGGCAGACAACTTGAATGAGTTGCCTTCCAGCTTGTCGTCGCTCAAGTCCGTTAAGGACCAAGTGACCGTGCTGACGAACATGGATTTGCAGAACGCCTACCCTGGTTCTCACGCCACTTCCAATTCGGCTTTCCTGAGTGCGGCTCGCGCAAAACGAACTGAAAGCACTGACTACTTTCTCGGGACTACCGTCGATCAAGTCGCAGCGAAAAAGATCGGTCAGCAAACGCAGCTTCCTTCGCTCGAACTATCGATGGATTTGCTTTCCAACGTCGGGCAATGTGATAACGGATACGCCTGCGTTTACCAAAACAATTTGTCATGGTCTTCACCGACGACTCCCTTACCTTCCGAGGCCCATCCTCGCATGGTGTTTGAAACTTTGTTTGGAGATGGCGGCACACCGGAGCAACGAGAAAAGGCACTGAAACGTCGCGCGAGTTTACTTGATTCAGTCACGAAAGAAATCAAGCGCCTTAAAAAACGTGTTGGGACCGCCGACCGAAACAAAATCGATCAGTATTTGACCAGTATCCGCGAAGTCGAACGTCGAATCGCCAAGGCTGAGGCGAATGCGAAAGACAATCCATTGCCCGATCTTGATCGACCAACGGGAGTGCCTCCCAAGTATGCCGATCACGCTCGTCTGATGTTTGACCTTCAGGTGTTAGCGTTCCAGGGAGACATCACGCGGGTTGTCAGTTTCCAATTGGCTCGCGAAGCCAGCAATCGAACTTATCCTGAAATTGGTGTCTCCGATCCGCATCACCCGATCACACATCATGGCAACAACCCTGAAAAGCTTGCCAAGGTTGCGAAGATCAACCAATTCCACGTTTCTCTGTTTGCTGAATTCCTGGAAAAACTAAAATCGATTCCAGAAGCCGGCGGAACGTTGCTTGACCACTCGGTTTACCTTTACGGAAGCGGCATGGGCGACCCCGACGCTCACGATCATTCGAATCTTCCGATTATTGTCGCCGGTGGCGCGAGTGGAAAATTGACTGGCAATCGTCACATTAAATACGACAAACCCGTACCGCTTTCGAACCTACATTTGACGCTGCTCAACAAGGTCGGTGTGCCGCTGGAGACTTTTTCAGACAGCACCGGCACCGTCGAAGAGTTGTTTGATCCGGTATCCCTGTAACGATACGAAGGTTGGTCATCGAAGTACCGATTGACGAACTGAGTAGCCCCAAGATTTCTGGAGTTGGCTGTGTCGCAGATTCCTAACGCTTTGGTTACCCAATGCCTGATTTGCTTTCTGATTCTATTACCCGCGTTAACATCTTCTTCTGCCCTGGCTCAGGAAAAAGGAGCCAGCTCGCGACGAATGACAAAATCAAAATCAGCGGGTGTTCCCCTGGCCGATGCGTCGGAAAATGCCAAATGGGAACTGGTTGAAAAATTGATCTTCCAAGTCGGAACACTTGACCAATCGCAATCAGACGGAATGACAGCCGTTCACTGGGCAGCGTTTCACGGTAACCATGGGATCTTAAAAAAGCTGATTGGCGCTGGGGCATCGACCAACTCACAGAATGATTACAAAGTCACGCCACTTTCGATTGCTTGCGAATCCGGCAACGTATTGGTCGCAAAAACGCTGATCGAAAACGGCGCTAACGTTAACCACGAGTTGGCAGGCGGACAAACGATGCTAATGACGGCTGCGAGAACGGGCAGCGTCAACATCGTGCGCCTCCTCATTGAAAACGGCTGCTCCGTTGATGAACAAGAGCGTCAAGGCCAGACCGCGTTGATGTGGGCAGCAGCCGAGGGTCACGTGGATGTCATTCAGGAATTGATCAAAGCCAAATCCGACGTCAGCAAGGTTTTGAAGTCTGGTTTTTCTGCGCTTACATTCGCGGCTCGTGAAGGACGCATCGATGCAGCGATTGAATTGGTCAAATCAGGCGAGGACGTCAATCGTGCGATGAAGCCCGCCAATTCGAAAGGCCGCAATCCTCGCAATGGAATGTCCGCACTCTTGATGGCTGTTGAAAATGGGCATTTTGAGTTGGCTCTTAAACTGATTGAGTTGGGAGCCGATCCAAACGATCAGCGAAGCGGTTTTGCGCCGCTCCATGCACTCACTTGGGTTCGCAAAGCCAAGGTCGGTGACAATCCTGATGGAGATCCAGAGCCTAGGGGATCAGGAAAAGTTCACAGTCAACAATTCATCGAGTCCATAGTCGCAGCCGGTGCTGATATCAATTTGCGATTAAAACGAGGAGGAAGTGGCCGTGCCAAATTATGCCTAAAGGGAGCAACGCCGTTCTTGATGGCATCCAAGACCGCAGACGTTCCCATGATGAAACTGCTGTTAAAACTCGGAGCCGATCCCACGATTGCCAATTCTCATAAATGCCCGCCGTTGTTGGCTGCTGCTGGAATCGGAGTGATTGCAGTTGGAGAAGAACCTGGAACGGTTGAGGAAGTAGCTCAGGCGATAAAGCTGCTGGTTGAATTGGGAGCCGACGTAAACGCGGTCGATGAAAACGGCGAGACTGC
>CAZQQR010000057.1:13321-15597 GCA_964595515.1 uncultured Pirellulaceae bacterium | reverse complement strand
TTCACCCCGTGCCCATGTCTTGGGCGTCATTTAAGATAAGTCACGTCGACGTGGTGCATCTGGTGCCTATCAAGCTTTTTCCTGGAGTCTGTTTTGAATCCTACCAAATCAACAACATTGATTTACAGCGTCCTCATGTTCTGTATCTCGGCAACCGTATTTGCTCAGGAAAACTGGCCAGAGTTTCGTGGCCCAACAGCCGACGGTATTGTCACTACGATGTCGATTCCTGACAAAATCAATTCTGATGTCGTCAAATGGGAAACAGATATCCATGGCAAAGGCTGGTCTTCGCCCGTCATCTGGGGGAAACAAGTTTGGTTGACCACAGCGAGGGAAGACGGAAAAACGATGTCGGCAATTTGCGTTGACATTGATTCAGGAAAAATTGTTCGTGACCTCGTGATTCATGAAAATGCAGAGCCGGACTTTTGTCACTCAACCAACAGCTACGCCAGTTCAACGCCCGCGATCGAAGAGGGCAAAATCTATACTCATTTTGGAAAATACGGCACGACTTGTATTGATACCGCGACGTTTGAGACCGTCTGGCAACGGACGGATTTCGAGTGTGATCATTTCCGTGGCCCGGCGGCTTCTCCGATTATTTACAAAGACCTTTTGATTGTTGCCTTTGATGGAGTGGATCAGCAGTACGTCGTGGGAATGAACAAGACGACCGGAAAAACAGTCTGGAAAACCAAACGAGAGATCGACTATGGAACGGATGTTGGCGACCGAATGAAGGCTTATGGGACTGGCGCGATCTTTGAAGTCGATGGAGAGCCACTATTGATCTATCCAAGCGCCGTTGCGACGGTTGCGTACCGGCCGTTGACCGGAAAACCTGTCTGGACGATCTATCACGGGGGCATGAATGCCTCGGCTCGACCAGTTCGTGCCAAGGACGGAAATGTAATCCTGTCAAATGGCATGGGGAGCATTTTATCAATCAATCCTTCAGGCAAAGGCGATTTGACCGACTCCAACATCAACTGGTCAATGACCAAAGGAACGCCCAGAAAGTCGTCTCAAATCGTGATTGACGATGAGATCTATATGACTGCCGACAAAGGAATTTTCTCTTGCGTGGACTTGAAAACGGGTCAGCCTAAATGGCAAGAACGAGTCGGGGGCGCATTCGCTGCGTCTCCCATTTTCGATGGCCAACGATTGCTTGCTCTCAGCGAAAAAGGAGAAGCCTATGTGTTTAAGCGAAACGGAACGAAATACGAAGAGGTCAGCAAATCGAAATTCGCGGACGGTTTCAAGGCTTCACCTGCCGTCTCAGGCGACAACCTAATTTTGCGAAGCTTCTCGAAATTGCATTGCATCTCGAACAAGTGAACTGTGGACGAACCGTTTTTTCGCTCTGTCGTCGACTGCGTTATTGAAACTGCTTTAGAGGCTCGTTTCGATCGTAGGTCAGGCTGTGCCTGACAGAAAACTTCGCCAGCATCGAAACTCAAAAAAGCGCCTACCCAATAACGGCTTCTGGCTGTCGCCTGGCAAGTTCTTCCTTTAACTCTTTGAGTTCACTACGAAGCTGCTCGTGCGACTCAGACAAGAAATTGAACGTGTCCGCAATATCTGACCAGTGGTCACCGTCTCGAAATTTGAGATTTCTCGAAGGACCACCCGACGCCAATTCTGTCATCTCAGCCTTCAGGCGATGAATCGGCCCAGCCACGCGATGGGTTTCTTTCAACGTGTCATAAACGACACATGGCAGTAACAGCACACTCGCCAAAACAGCTGGAGCAAAATACTCAAACGAATCGTAAACAAATCGAATCGCCATTTCGTCCGGATCAATCCAGGAACGATAGATAACAACTGCAAAAATGATTGCGGTCATGTAAAAGAACCAATGCAAAACGGTTCGACAAATGATCGCGCCTTGAACTTCTTGATTAATCCAAAGCTTTTTTCGTAGGTGTTTCTTGTCGTTCATGATTTCGTAAACGGTGAGGGCGGTAGAGGGTCTGACTTACCGGGCCAACGATCGGCAGCGAGTGATCGTAAATGGCCTCCTGAACCCTACGTCATAAATCACAAGAAGGAGAGAGAAAAAAAGCCTCAACATCCCTCACTTCAACAATGATGCAATAAATCAACAACTCCGAGACTGAATGATTAGAACACGTCAATCTTTGGTGTTGTTTGTCCCTGGAATTGGTAGCCGTCAAGTTTTCATCGTTGGGTCAAAGCAGGTGTTTAACCATTAGATTGGAGATGTTCAAAAGGCTATTCGTCGACCACACCTCCAGCGAGCG
>CAZQQR010000057.1:1738-13221 GCA_964595515.1 uncultured Pirellulaceae bacterium | reverse complement strand
CAGATTAGAATCCTAGAACAACGGCCATCCCGTAGTCGATGTCGTTCCGCTTGTTTCCGGCAGGCGGAGTACTGTCGTAACGATTCAACGCAAACATACGAAAATTGATATTTCGTTCCGCGTCGACGACAAACTCAAGCCCTGTGTTGGTCACTAACCGGTAATCGGCAAAGTCTTCAAAACTCGGATAGTAATCAGCAGTCGCAAACAGTTTCAAGTTCTCAGTAACCTGTC
The DNA here is from genome assembly GCA_964595515.1 of uncultured Pirellulaceae bacterium. Lineage (GTDB taxonomy): Bacteria > Planctomycetota > Planctomycetia > Pirellulales > Pirellulaceae > Mariniblastus. Next base: position 12,987 of record CAZQQR010000057.1, on the reverse strand, counting down.
GTTCCCAATCACCACCGAGTTGCAATTCCGGAATCCAATCATCGTTGGCTCCGCCGACTTCCCTGGATGCACCCGCACCGACACGAAGGTTTAAAAACCCGTTATCGTTCTTGTAAACTTCATACCCGATACCCGTGTGAAGCGCGATCCTGTAGTCGTAAGCTTTAAAACGATCGGTTTCCAGTTGAACTTGATTGAACCACGACCAACGCGGATTGTTAAGTTTCCGATCACGACGGGCTTGTCCAAAAAACCGGTCCGTCGTTGTCGCGATATCGTTGGAGCTGTAAAAATAGCTGGCCAACAAAGCCGTTTTGGCAAAGTCAGTGTCGCGATTCAAATTCAATGTCATGTTAATATCCAGGTTGTTGCTGTTCCCAGATTTACCATTGAGACCAGCGGCAAAAGAGCCGTCCCATGGGTTATCAACAACGTCTTGAATCATACCTTGGGCAAAATCAAAATTGATTTGCGCGTTTACGACGGTACTGAAACAAAGACTTGCGAGAATACCTACGATGGCGGTGTTGAAATAGATTTGAAAAGTGCGTTTCATTGGTAGGACCTCAACTGCGTTTTGTGAATCAACTGCGTTTTGTGAATCAACTGCGTTCTGTGGATCTATTGGGTGGGATCTATCGCTTAGAAAAGATCCGCGAAAATAGAATCGAAAAAACAGGCTTGCAATACGAACTGGTCCAGATCAGCGAATGCTGGCGTGTAACATTTACAGGGCGAGGCATCGGGGAAGAGATGCGATAGGCGATGGCTCGACATTGGGGCGTCACGCCCTCGCCAAATTTAGGATTACGGTTTGGTGATGAACTGCTGGTTGCCATCATTTAAAACGCAGAACATGATGTATTTTGCATTTCTCGATGCCAAATTGATTTGGGCTTCAAACATGACCAGCGAATTCGATTACGAGCTTAGGCTATCAAGCCTGGATGAATATCTTGAAACGACAGACGAATCAAGATCCCAGCTAATCGACTACTTCAAAGCGCGGACGAAACGAGTCGAGAAGTTTCCCCACATTGCGATGCTTCAGGTTGGCTTCATACAGCGAGACGTGGCTAACCGGTGGTGTTTTCAACAATGGGGACTTGCTGACGGAGAATGTCAGGAAATGCACTCCTCCTATCCATGTTGCGAAATCGAAAACAACCATTCTCACGACGACGGCACCTGGATGTCAGTTTTCTTGGCCAAGACTGATTACGACTACGGGTTCAACGAATGGTATTTCGAAAAAGAATCCCAGCGAAACGAATTCGTGGCGAATTTGCCTTCCATCGATCACGGCGAAAAATTTCCACACTGGAACGACTAGTCGGCGGTGCTGCGTATAGCTCGCGCGTGAGCATCCAAAATACAGCTGCGCATTTTGGATGTTCGCTATTTGGATTTGAACGTCGAATCGTATTTTGGCATTTTGTTTTTGAGCCAAGTCTCCAGTGCAGTTTTCGTATCGTGCCATTGAGGTTGAAGATGCCCTTTGGTCCACTCGCTTCCTTCTACAATCCGATCGGAAAGAAAATCATTGTTCTGCTTCGCGACATCTTTTGACTCACTTACATCCGAAGTAACGTCGAAAACCTGCCACCTGCCATTGTTCTTTCGATAGGCTTTTAAGTTACCTTTTCGAATGGCGACTTCGTTTCCACTGCCGTGATGACGAAGCCAGAACATGGTTTCATCTGGATGCGGATTTTTGCCTGCAACAAAGTCCTCCCAAATGTCTTTGCCATCAAGCTTTTTGTCGCTCGGTATTGACGCGCCGGCCAACCCCGCAAATGTCGGATACAGATCCAGAGCAAGGACGGGGTGGTCGAACACAGCTTGGGATGGAACCTTCGTGGGCCAATGCATAAACATGGGAACACGAATGCCTCCTTCGTGGGTCGAACCTTTGTCGTCCTGAAGAGGAGCGTTGTTTCCTGCTTGAAGAATTTTGCCGCCATTGTCGCTCAAGAACACGATTAGCGTTTCATCCAGAATCGAGTCCGATTCATTGCCATCTCGATTGGGATCCTTCAACGTATCAACGATTGTTCCAACACCACGATCAACCGCGTACATCATCGCGACAAGATTTTGTCTTTTTTCATAGTCTCGAAAGTCCACTCCGTTCTTCGGCGCTTTCGGAATATGGTTGGGGTAGAGAAATTTCAAATCCTCAGTTTTACCCTGCAACGGAGAATGGGGCGCGTTGTAGGCTAGGTATAAAAAGAAGGGCTTTTTACTATCACTGACGTTTTTGGATACAAATGTTGCGGCTTCTTCCGAAAGCATATCTGTCAGGTAAGCACCTTCAGGTGATTTGATATCCTCAAAATTACGCTGAAGGAAATATTGGTAGTCATTGATTTTCGGTACGACCTTGTCGGATATGGCGGGATAATATTGATGACCGCCGCCAAGGAATCCGAAAAATTCATCAAAGCCGCGTGTGTTCGGATGAAACGGTTTTGAGTCACCCATGTGCCACTTCCCAACACACCCTGTCCGGTAACCACTTTTCTGAAGAACAGAACTAATCAGAATTTCGTTTTCTGGAATGCCTTTTTGATTGTAGTCCTCCAAATTCTTGGCAACGTCCGGCAAATTCTTTTGCCCGCCAAAACAATGAGGCATCCTCCCAGCCATCAATCCCATTCGACTTGGACCACAAAAAGGATGGGCCACGTAGGCTTGCGGAAAGATCGTTCCTTGTCTGGCAAGCGCGTCTATGTTGGGTGTCACAACATCTGTTTCGACGCCAAAATGTTTGGCATTGAAACCAACATCCGCATAGCCAAGATCATCGCAAAAGATCAATACGATATTGGGTCGGACAGGTTCTTCGGCCAGACAATCGCTGACGGACATTGCCAATACAAAACCGAAAATGCCGATCAAACTGAGAACTGTGTTTTTAGCCATCGACCAATACCAATTTCGCTTTTTAAAGAAACGCAAATTTGCTGCTTTTGCTCCAAGCAAGAATTACAGGATTAAACCCCAAACTTGCGACCGACAGTATCGCCAACCGAATCCTTCGAATCCGAAAAATGACTGGCGTCACCTCTAACATCATTGCTGACCCGAGGACGCGCCAAATCTTGGAGCTTCACAGAAACTGAATTCAAGTTCTTGAAAGCAATCACTGTAACCACAATAACCACAATGCCTCCCAAGACATTCGAAAGCATACGATTCTTGAATCGCCCCATCAGATCTGCTCGATTAAGAATCCAAATCAAGAATACAGCCATGATCGGCAACAGCAATCCATTGGCAGCTTGTGCGAGGATGATCGTTTCTTTTGGGCTCTTACCATATAAGACTCCAAAATAGATACCTGCCGCTACGACTGCAGTCGCCGTCAATTTGAGTCGCCAATCCGACAACTTTCCTGACCATCCAAAACACCCTGATGCTGCATAAGCCGCCGCGATCGGTGCCGTAATCGCACTTGTCAGACCCGCCGAAAACAACCCGATTGCAAACAACGTTTTTGCCCAAGATCCAAGAGCTGGCTCAAGCTGAATCGCAATATCCTTCACGCTCCCAAACTGTTTCTCAGCAACACCATGAAACGCAACCGAAGCCGTGACCAGGATTGCGATCGTAACCAATCCGCCTATCAAGACCGACAACATTGTGTCCAATCGCGAACTTCGAATCCGATCCCCAACCGCTACATCGGTCGTTTCATTGGGTGACGCACTTCCTGAATCGCCCCACCGTTCTGCCGCGGCACTGGCATGCAAAAATAAGTTGTATGGAACTACCGTTGTTCCAATCAAACCAACCACGACCCACAAAGAGTCTTTGGGAATACTGGGAACAAATCCATTTGCGACTTGCGACCAATCGGGGTTACTTCGAACAGCAGCAATCAGAAACAAGCCACTCATCAAAGCGACCAAGCCCGTCAACACAATTTGCAGAACTTTAAAACGCCCAATCCAAATCAATACCAATGCCACGACTCCGATGATCACCACTAATGAGTTCTGGTTGATAATTGACGTGTCAGTCGCCAATGCTGCTGAGCCAGTGGATCTGTTCGATTCGCCGATGTTCTCGACAGGAATTTCATTGAGAGCAACCACACCGCTGGCCGCACCCAAAATATTACCCGTTTGATACGCCGCGTTTCCAACAAAGATCGCCAGCAGAACGAGCGCAAGGATTCCCCAGCGAAGAATCGGATTCGATAGCGATTTTGACATCGCGCGACTGAGCCCGCCGCCGGTAACGACTCCCAAACGTCCCGCCATTTCCTGCAACACGATCGTCGCCATCACAGAAAACAAGACCGCCCAAATGAGGACAAAACCGTATTGGGCTCCCGCTTTGCTGGCTACAGTGACCGTTCCTGGACCGATAAAGGCAGCGGTCACCAAGATCGCAGGGCCAAACAAGAACGATTTAGGTTTTTCTTTTTGGCCGTTCAAATTCACCTCAAGAGTACATTTCCGCAGTACAACTCTGTTCTATTCTTGCCGCTACGACAGAATCGTTAAAGTCACACGGCAACAAGAATCGCCTAAAAGCTTTCCCAATGATTGTCTAGCCAAATGCCGATACCGACACAGCAACCATTTGCAATTTTCAAAATGGGAAAAATGCATCTCAACCGAGTCTGTTAGTTTGATCCCAGAGTATGGACTTGGTAGGAATTTTTGAGCCAACTCCGCTCAAGTAATTCAGAAGTTGCTGTATCAATCCTAGCAACGCCAGCAAAAGATAGTTAAGATTTATCATAACCGGCAACTTCATCTTTTCAGTTGTTCCAATGAATTGTTCCAAATTTAAGTTTGTAATTCCGTTCGTCGCAATCTTTGTGATGGGGATCGTTAATTCCTGTGACGCCCAAGAGTGGGCCCGGAAAATGTTCAAGGAGTACTCCCACAGTTTTGGCAAGGTGCCGCTTGGTGAGATTCCAGAATACCGTTTTGAAATTCAAAACGTCTACGAAGAAGACATCACGATACAACAAGTAACGTCGAGTTGCGGTTGTACAATTGCTACGCCGTCAAAACGAGTTCTTAAGACTTGGGAAAAAGGCGAGATCATTTGCCGGTTTAATTCTCCCGCTGTTGGAACGGGATTTAAGCAAGCCACCGTCACAGTGCGAATGGGTGGGCAATTCGTTGGCGAGTGCCAATTGACAGTCAGCGGTACGATCGTTGGCGGCCTAAACTTCGCCCCTGAGACCATTGATTTCGGACAGGTCACCGCTGGAAAAATGCCAGCCAGAAAAATCAAGCTCTCCCACAATGGCAATCCCTACTTCAACATCGTCGATATCAAGAGCACTTACGGACACATCAAAGTCCAAAAACAGGAAACGGCTCGCCGCGGTTCGCTGGTCAACTACGATTTGGTTGCCCAACTGAAAGACTCAGCTCCAATCGGCTATTCCCAAGGCGAACTGTTTATCGTCTACACCGAAAATGCCAACATGCGGGACAGATATGGGAACATGGTCCTCAAACAGGCCCCGCTCAAATTTACCGCCAAGGTCGGATCCCCCGTTCAGATTGCTCCCCAAATTTTGACTTTGGGAAAAATCAAACCCGGTGAACAGGTGTCGCATAAAGTTTTCTTGAAGGCTGACGTTCCGTTTGAAATTAAGGACGTTAAATGCAAGAGCGACGCCTTCACTGTTCGAGCCGATCCGGAACCGAAAAAAGTCCACATCGTTGAGGTGACTTACACGGGAGAGCCAAAACCAGGAAAACACGAATGTGATCTTAGTTTCTACACAACGCTGGGCAATCAAGTCTCTGGTGTGATGAAGGCGACGGTTGAAATCCAAGCTGCCAGCGTGGGTGAAGTGTCCGTCACCGACAGTGCGGTAAAGTAACGACTTTCAAACCACCTATTCAGCAGCCATTGCCCGGAGGTTGATTCCGCCGAGGATGGGTTGCGAAATTGATAAACGAACCAAAGGAACTTCCAAACAGGAAGTTCCTTTTTTTGTTGGCGATCAACAAAATTTGCTGCATACTTTTCGTTTCCAGACAACAACCGCAAGTCTACCTTGACACTACGATGCAACAAACCATTGATGTTCAAAACGCACGCGAAAACAATCTTAAAAATGTCAGCGTCGAGTTGCCTCGCGATAAACTGATTGTCGTGACAGGTGTAAGTGGCAGCGGAAAATCATCTCTGGCTTTTGACACCATCTACGCGGAAGGCCAACGTCGACTTCTTGCGTCGATGTCTTCCTACGCCAAACGATTTGTTGGCCAGCTAAAAAAACCAGACGTCGATTTTGTCAACGGACTGTCTCCCGTCGTTTCAATCGACCAAAAAACGATCGGCTCCAACCCCCGTTCAACTGTCGGGACGATGACGGACATTTCCGATTACCTTCGTATGCTTTACGCCACTGTGGGAACACCACACTGTCCCTACTGTGAAAAAACGACGCCGATCAAAACGCCGCATCAAATGATGGAGCGATTACTTTCGCTTCCTGACGGCACCGAAGTCGAGGTTCGCGCTCCCGTTTTCAAAATTTACGGAGAAGACTACGAATACACGCTCGAACAAATCCGAGTTAACGGATATCGGCGGGCCAGAATCGACGGCAAAGTCATTGACCTCGGCGGGGACATTGAACTTGAAGAAGACAACGAGTACCGAATCGAAGCAATCGTAGATCAGTTTGTGGTCGAAAAAGGAATCGACAAACAAGTCGTCACGTCGATTGAACATGGACTGAAACTGGGTGACGGACTGCTGGTTTTTGAAATCACCAGCAAACTCTCCAAAGCCAAAAAGGACAAATTCTACAAAGGATTCGGCTGCCAATCCGACAAAGTCGTGGCAGGAACGATGCATCATCGCAATTTTACATTCAACGATCCCAGTGGTGCCTGCCCGACATGTACTGGTCTCGGAACTGGAATGCGAGTTCACCCCCAGCTGCTTGTCCCCGATCCAACTCGCTCGCTCAACGAGGGCGCATTCGTAAAAGAAGCCATGCAGCACAAGAAAGATACTTGGGGAGGCCGCATGCTTTACAGTCTGTCAGAGGCTTTCAAGTTCAGCCTCGACAAACCGTATAACAAACTTCCGAAAAAAACCATCGATTTGCTTCTCTATGGATCCAAAGGGAAAAAGTTCGAGATTCAACTTCCCCCCGGATCAAAAAAAGAACACAAAAGCGCAGGAAAGCATGTGAGCTTTCGTGGTGTCATTACCCAAATTGAGCAAACCTATCGCTGGTACAAAAAGCGAGGAGAAAGCAGCGATGGGATCGACTCGTATTTGAAAAAAATCATGGTGGAACACCCTTGCCCCGAATGCCACGGCGCACGCCTGAAACGCTCGCGAAGATTGGTAACGATCAACAACACTAACCTTTACGAAGCCGGCCAGATGCACTTGGTTGAGCTAATGAAGTTCCTCAAGTCCATCAAACCAAAAGCAAAACAAAAAGGGGTGGTCGAAATCATTTTAAGAGAAGTCACATCGAGACTGGATCTACTGATTTCGATTGGCCTGGACTATCTCAACTTGAATCGAAAAAGCTCTACTTTGTCAGGCGGCGAAGCCCAACGAATCCGACTCTCGTCACAAATCGGATCTGGCCTGATGGGAATGTTGTATGTTCTCGACGAACCGAGCATTGGGCTTCATCCCAAAGACAACGTAAAGATGATCGAGACCCTTCGGAGACTACGAGATATCGGAAACACCGTCATCGTCGTCGAACATGATGAGGATACCATTCGAGCCGCCGACCATATCGTTGAGATCGGTCCTGGACCTGGAATTCACGGTGGAGAAATTGTCATCGATGGACCCATCAAGAAAATCCTGGCTTGCAAAACCTCAGCGACCGGTCGTTACTTAAGTGGAAAAGACGAGATCCGCGTGCCGGATGACCGCAGGCCGCCGACTCAAAAACAATTACTGATTCGAGGAGCACGCGAGAACAATCTGAACAACCTGGACGTCGCCATTCCGCTGGGACAATTCGTTTGCGTTACCGGTGCAAGCGGATCCGGAAAAAGCTCATTGATCCACGAAATACTTTACAAGAAACTCTACAACCTCCTCCATGATAGCCGTGTTCTTTCTGGCGAACACGACGAATTGGTTGGGCACGAATTGATCGACGACGTCATCAGTATTGATCAGTCGCCGATCGGCCGTTCACCCCGATCAAACCCAGCCACTTACATTGGGTTCTACGACAATATCCGAAAACTATTTGCAGAAACGGACGAGGCGAAGCGTAGAAAATTCACAACATCGAGATTCAGTTTTAACGTCAAAGGCGGACGTTGCGAAGAATGTAGCGGTGAAGGAACGATCGTTACCAAACTATCGTTCATGCCTGATGTGGAAGTCACCTGTCCGACTTGCAAGGGTGATCGCTACAACCAGGAGACTCTTGAGGTTACCTACCGAGACAAAAACATCTCGGAAATCTTGAGGATGTCGATCGAAGAAGGCGTCGACTTCTTTGCCGACCAAGCCACCATTCTTCGTAAACTTTCGGTGATGTATGAACTGGGATTGGGCTACCTCACCATCGGGCACCCCTCGACTATTTTGTCAGGAGGAGAAGCCCAGCGTGTAAAGCTCGCTTCGGAACTTGGCAAACTCAAACGCAGTAAACACAATCTTTACATCCTCGACGAGCCAACGACTGGACTCCATTTTGCAGACATAGATCGGTTACTCCTCAGCCTGATTCGATTGGTCGAAAACGGACATTCTGTGATCGTGATTGAGCACAATCTCGATGTTATCAAAACCGCAGACTACATCATTGATCTCGGCCCAGAAGGCGGACACAAAGGCGGAAAATTACTTGCCAGTGGTACACCTGAAAAGGTTGCGAAATCAAAGAAAAGCCACACGGGCAAGTTCTTAAAGAAATGTTTATAACGACCCGAGGTTGCTTTTCATGTGCCAACCCGAAACTTGGAAACAGGGTTACACTTCAACGAAAAAAATGCGTCATCACCGCTCGCCCAAAAAAACAAACACAGTTGATAAATGCAATTGAGTTCGCTTCGATCCATTGAAACCGTGAAAGAATCTATTGGCTTCCAAACCTCAATTTGAATCTCTTTCATCCGAAGATCTGCTTCGCATCAATGTAGTTGGCACAAGCGGCATCGGTAAATCAACATTGGCGAAGCGATTGGTGGAAATTCTAAACTGCAAATACATCGAGATGGATCGTTACTACCACGGCCCTAATTGGACGGAAACGCCCACCGATATTTTTGAATCAAAAATTCGCGACGCGTTAGAATCTGATCGATGGATTTTGGACGGAAACTACCATTCAAAAACATTCAAAATAAAATGGGCTCGGGCAACGATGATCGTCTGGTTAGACATGTCGTTCTCGCGGAATTTTTATCGTGCTGTCACTCGTGCACTCAATCGAGCTTGGACAAAGAAAGAGCTGTGGCCAAACACAGGCAATCGTGAAACATTTCGAACTCTCTTTAGTCGCGATTCGATCGTGCTTTGGACGGTCATCACGTTTCGGAAGCTTCGGAAACGGTATTCAGCAATTGAAAAGTCTCCACCGCCAAACGTAAAATTCGTACGATTGAGGACGCCTCGCGATGTCGAGCAGTTTGTTTCGACGGTTGAAGCTTCAACCAAAAATGGTTCTTCCCCTGCGAGTTGAGTTTGCGATATTGAGAGGTGTTCCCAACTGCAGAACCATTTATCACTTCGTCAAAATCAACTTTCCCTGCTTGGTCCGTCGCAAGCGATAAATCTGGTTGTTATTTTCGATCCAGATTTCATCACCACATCGCGCGAGCGTGTCAAAACTAATGATCTTGGGAAGCTGATTTTTGAGATCCTCACCCAAATCTACATGCTCCTGCTCAGATGAAGGATCTTTGTCGGAGTTTTCGCTCATGGTCGAGTTCATTGCTGGAAGACCAGTCAATATTTCCGGTCTGGGGTTGTTGCGCCAGTAAAAGCCGTTAAACTACGTGCAATTGAGACTGAATCTCAAGTACGAGATACTCAATTTATTCAAATTCGGGCGCTTAGCAAGCCATGTTGATCGAACTTCGGTCCTTCTTAAGCCAGCCACTGCCCGGACGTATGCCTCACTTCGAGGCATGACTCAATTTGCTGGTAAAGGAAAAATTATGTTGTGTCAAAATGTGCGCCGATTTGGGCTTCAATCGGTATCTGTTCGATCGAAAGGTTTTACGCTCGTTGAGCTTTTAGTTGTGATTGCCATCATAGGCATTCTGATTGCGATGTTGTTGCCGGCGGTTCAGCAAGTCCGAGCTGCGGCACGTCGAGCAACTTGTTTAAACAATCTTCGTCAACTTGGGATTGGGACGCTCAACCACGAATCCACGTTTGAGAATTTGCCTCCCATGTGGAAAGCGTTAGGAAATTACAAAGTCTCAAGTGTCACAGGTTGGTCAGCTCAAGCTCGTATCTTGCCTTATCTGGAGCAAGGAACTTTGCATGACAAAATTGATTTCTCCGTGAGCTACTCATCACACCCTCACGTCGATCTTGGAGGCTCGTTGCAACCACTTCCGACGGCCCGAGTTCAGACTTACCTTTGTCCTTCCGAGGTCAACGATAAACTTCGATTGAAAAACAACCAGCCCTACCACTATCCGCTGAATTATGTCGGCAACGCTGGTCCGTGGTTCGTCTGGGACCCAGACCAGGACGCGATTGGAGATGGCGTCATCGTCACCAATCGAAGCATGACGTTGCCTGCGATCGCTGATGGAACAAGCAACACGTTCATGTTTGCAGAAGTCAAAGCCTACACGCCATATTTCCGAAATGCACCGATCGGAACGGGAACCCTTCCAATGCCGACCGACCCTGAGGCGATCGCGAGTATGGGTGGCGATTTCAAAACGAACTCTGGACACACTGAGTGGGTCGACGGACGGATCCACCAAGTTGGTTTCACCACCACGTTTACTCCCAACACGCGGGTGCCATATATCGACGGGAATGTCGAATACGACGTGGACTGGAATAGTCAGCAGGAAGGAAAATCTGCCGATGTGAAAACCTACGCTGCCGTCACAGCCCGAAGTTACCACTCTGGCGGAGTGAACGTAGGCCGTGTCGACGGCTCGGTAGGTTTTGTAGCCGATCAGATCAGCAAAGAAACTTGGCAAGCCCTCTCAACCCGCCGAGGCGGTGAAGTAGACATTTATTAGGCTTTGCAATTGTAGATTAGGGAGCGGAGCTCGTATCAAAAGTTCGATCTC
>CAZQQR010000057.1:0-1638 GCA_964595515.1 uncultured Pirellulaceae bacterium | reverse complement strand
CTCACTTTCGAGTGGGCTCACTTTCGTTGATATTTCGCCAAGTGCAAACGAACAAGGAGATTGATATACTGTTTGGCTCTAGTCCGGCTATATCGTGAACCAAGTTTACTTCTATGAGTCACTCGTCTGTTTTTCGCGTGGTACTTCTGCTCACGCTGACTTGCTTTCCATCAAGTTTATTCTCGCAAAACGGTCCGCCTCCCGGGATATTGATTAGCAAAAGTGACGACCCTGGCACTCGGTATGTGTCATGTCCATGCTTGGCTATTCTGCCCAACGGGACTTACATCGCGTCGCACGCTTGGTGGTTACCGAAAAAACCGGGACATGAAACTGTAGTATTTCAATCCAAGGATCGCGGAAGGAATTGGGAGAAACTCTCGACGATTGACGGACAATTTGGGTCGACCATTTTCGAGCACGATGGCGACCTGTATCTGCTGGGAGCAACAAAGCACTGGAACAACATCGTAATCCGGCGTTCCAAAGATGGCGGAAGAACTTGGACCAACCCAACAGACGCTTCAAACGGTCTGCTCTCGATCGGGCAATACTATTCGGACGCCGGCACGATGCCGGTTTTTGCCGGAAGAATATGGCGGACTTTTGAACAGGCCCACGAAAAACGAATACGGGCACTGACGTTTTCGGCACCAACAAATTCAAATTTGTTGGACGCATCGAGCTGGAGAAAATCAAACCTCGCTTCGATCACCAAAGATCATTTTGGAGGTAAAAACGACCGTCTTTTTCACGGGAACTTGGTGCCTATGGGCGACGGCACACAAGCCAGCATCATGCGCACCGACGCCGAAAAACCGGTTGCGGCAATCCTTACCGTTTCCGGCAGCGGGAGAAACTTAAACCTTGACACTCAAAATGCCTTTGTCGACATGCCAGGAAGTCGTTGGAAATTTGTAGTTCGTTACGATCAACAATCCAAACGATACTGGTCCATCGTCAACAAAGACACCGATCCGTTTGCGATGCAGAATGTGTTGGCGCTCGTCTCGTCAACGAACATGCGTGACTGGAAAGTCGAGACGATTCTGCGTCAACATATCGACTGTACAAAACACGGATTCTACAAAACGTTTTGGCAATTTGACGGAGACGATATTATTGCGGCAGTAGGAACCGGATGGGGAGTGGGGCACGCGCATCTCTTGTGCTTTCATCGTTTCAACAATTTCCGAACGCTTAAGATGACCAACTCGGCCAAATTATTGGGACCACGAAGTCCTTTCGAGCACGAGACTGCAAAAATAATCATCAATGGAATTAACTGGTCGGTTCACCCACTAGAGTTAAAACGGACGTTGTTTTTCGATAGTGGAATTAGACTTAAGTCAATTCCCAAACGGCATAAAGGTTGGAACGTAACACGAATCAAAGTTGGTAGCCGAACAGATATGTCGGTTTTTGCAAAACAGACTTGTGAAGTCTTTTTTGCAACTGGGTTAGAGACAAAAGGAGCCATCGATGTGACCGGATGGACACCAACTGGCGATATGTTGAAATTTAACAACGAAGACGAAATGCCGATGACGATCTACAAACGATCCGCCAAAGCTGGTGAAAGAATCCAGATTCCGCAGGGAAACTGGACAGGCGGAGTGGTCTTGTTTGAAGAGTAGG
>CAZQQR010000056.1:9950-22381 GCA_964595515.1 uncultured Pirellulaceae bacterium | reverse complement strand
AACAGCCTCTATCAAACGGATCGAATCCAGGCTGCACTGGAAACTTACGCGTCCATCGACGGCAGCACGATTACTGCCGCAGAAGCCGTATGGGTGGACTTTATGATTGCAAGTTGCCACCGCCGACTTGGGAATTGGGACGACGCGAGAAGTATCTATCGCGAAGTCGCCAATCAAGGCGTCGTTGTGAAACTCGCGCAGCCCGCTCAGAGCTGGCTGAAACAACTGGATTTAGTTTCAACCTCAAAAGCGTCATTCACTGAAATGGAAGCACAACTCGATACAATTTTGAAAAAGGCAAATGACTATGTCAAATAACAACCTTGAGCAGTTTCAAGCTTTGGCTCGACAACTGCTCAGCCAATACCAAGTCGTCGAACAGGCTGTCGAGCACGTTTTTGAGAATCAGGAATCCACGTCAAAAAATGAGATGTTGGACGCGATTCGCAGCCTGTTAACAGAGGTAAAACAAACCGAAGCACAACTCAAACCGCTGCGTGACGTTTTGAAAAACGACAGTGTTTCCATGCCTCCGGACACCCAGGCAACGATCGACCAGACCATCCAAATCGTGACCACCATCATCCCGCGAATCGGGGCAATTGAAAAATCAGCGATCGATTCACGAGAAAGCCTGGCCCCGGTGATTCGCGAAAGCGTTCGGGCCGTCCAAATGAAATCGGCTTATTCAAAACAGCGCAGTTGACCCTTGCTCTCAAACTACTCCAACAAAGATGAGACCCGCGTCTCACGTTCCGTTTTACTTATCTGTCGGTACAAAAAGTGACCTCAACCGAACACAAAACTATCGAAGCGAATCCGAAACGACTGGTAACACAGTCTGCGAAGATCCGACAACTAACCAAACTGGCAACTCGAATTGCCAAGAGTTCCGCCTCCGTGTTATTGACTGGCGAAAGTGGAACTGGAAAAGAACTGTTTGCCCAATTGATTCACGGCTCTAGCCATCGCTCAAAGAAAGAATTTGTTCGCGTAAACTGCGCCGCACTTCCGGCGAATCTAATTGAAAGTGAATTGTTCGGACATGAGCGTGGTTCGTTCACAGATGCAGTCCAGACGCGGATTGGTCGATTCGAGCTTGCTCATGGCGGCACGTTGTTGCTTGACGAAGTCAGCGAAATTCCCGTTTCAACTCAAGCCAAACTACTGCGTGTCCTGGAAGAGCAAGAGTTTGAACGAGTCGGCAGCAACCAAACGATACAGACAGATGTGAGAATCGTCGCCACTTCCAATCGAGACTTAAAAGAAGAAGTCGACAAGCAGAATTTTCGATTAGATCTTTATCACAGACTCAACGTCATCCAGATCAAGATTCCGTCACTGCGAGAAAGATCTATTGACGTGCCTCTGCTGGCAATGCACTTTGTTAATCAGTTCCGGAAAGAGAATGAAGTTCGGATTCAGGGATTCACTTCTGCTGCGATGCAAATGCTGTCCCAGCATGACTGGCCGGGCAATGTTAGAGAGTTAAGGAACTTGGTTCACCGGGCGTGTGTTCTCACAACGCGTGCGATGATTGATGTTGATTGCCTGGAGTCATTGAATGACGCACCAGCGCCAGTTTCGTCAGCTCCGATGCCGGAACAATGGCTTCAAACGAAACTTGCTGATATCGAAAAACAAATCATCGTGGCGGCCATTCATAAGTACGGCAACAAAAGAATCGTTGCGGAGAAACTTGGCGTTTCAACCCGCACGCTTTCCAATAAACTTCGGATCTATCGAGAGCAAAACAAGGCAGCTTAGTGGTCCGTCAAAGGTAAAGCTTGGGGTAGTGGACGAGGCTACGAGTCCGTTCGAGCCAACAAACGCAAGGGATTCGTAACCTCATCCACTACGGTCAATCTTAATTCTTGGTTTTGACGAACCACTACGTACGCGATGAAATTTTTTCGAAATCAAGAAGTTGCTTGGAGTTTCTGACTCGTCTCCATGCGGGAGCTGGAAACCAACTGCTCTAACTCCGAATGCTCGTCTTCGTGCTTTGTCTCCAAATTCACCAAAACGCATTGCAACAAAACCATTAGATCGGATGTTGATAAGAGGCCAATTAGGTAGCCGTCTTTGACAATGGGTATGCAAGAGATTCTTTGTTTTAACAAGATCGAAAGTGCCAAACTAATTCGCATTTCCGGCTCGACGACGATGGGTTCCGAGGTCATCACTTGAGAGACATCGCCAGACTCTTTTTTCGTGAGGTCTTTCTTGCTGACGATGCCGGCGAGTTGACCGTTCTTCTTAACAACCAAGACTCGGCGAAATCCTTTTTCCTTGAGAAGCACTTTTGCCTCACTGATCGTCGTCTCTGGAGCGATCGTGAACAATCCTGTCGACATAAAATCGCCGGCTGTTCCGCAACCGTCAACGAAGGAATCCCAAGTATCACCAAGCTGACGTCGCATGTTGTTGCGTTGACGGAACACATTTTCAAGCGCCGCTGAATGCTTAGGTGGAAGATTTACAGCCCCGCCACGTTGGAGGACACCCGCTTCTTCCTTTTCGTAGTGCCGCTTGAATGCCAGCCGAGCGTAAAGCACACCCACAACACACAGCGATGCAAACATGAAGACCGCGAAGGCTCGATAGTCGATCGGGTGATCTAGATTGTCTGCAATTAGCGCTTCGTCGTTAACTTCTTCGACGGATTTGGAATCTGAACGGTCGTTTTCGATTCCTATCGAGACATTTTGAATGTCATTGAGTCGATCAGCGACGACTTGGTATTCCTGCTCGCAAGCCGTAAAAAAATACAAGCTTCCAAAGACACCGAAGCTCACAAGAATCACGACGACAATGTACTCCACAAACGTCGCACCACGCCGCGATTGGCCTGCAGACATGTGAAAGCGTAGTTTTGATTGGCAACCAGCCATTAGTTCTCCGTCGATACTCGTCAGCGTTTTCGTTTTGGCAGAAAACTGTAGGTTGGTTTGGCAAACTCATAGAATGAATCTTCTCAGTCGAGGGGAATCCCGATCGGTATCCCTCTTGAGACCGAATCGCTGGGAAGATCGTTGATTAACGAACTCGTTACCAGCAATTACCAAGCACACGCAGGCAAGGAAAATACTGCGCTGATAACGCAATTGATTCCCCTCAACGTTGGCCACTCCTAGTCCGACTTTATCGGTCGTAGCTAAATGGCTTATCAATCAGGCCACAAAGTCGAGCCTGTTTTCCAAACAAGACTGACAGCACAATTGGCACGGGAGTTGCCTTACTGTGAAATCAGTCTGTCCAAAGGAAACAAGTGCAAAACCCCATCTACAATTCGATTGCCTTACCGCCTGGCACCGCGTCGAATGCCTCCACCGCATCGACCGACGTAAGCCAAGCTCAAGGGAAAACCGAATCGAACATTTCTTTCGAAGCAACCTTGGACCGGATCAAAAGCGTTGATGAGGTAGAAATAGATCCTGAAGCAACAAACCTAGCGCCAGCCATTTCTCCAAGTATCGTTCAAGCACCCGACCATCAGCCAAACTTGATTGACAGTTTCAATCAGCCGAACAATGCCGAGCAAAACCATACGAACGCTCCGGAAATTCTGTTCGCGCCCGTTAACCGTGAACCATCAACACTTGTTCCCGTAGCAACGAAAACACTGCCAACGGAAAACACGTTCTCCAACGAACTTTCGAATACTGGTGCCGATCTTCCACTGACACAGACTGAAGGGTTACCCGTCAGCGCACCTTCTCCCGAAACTTCTCAGTTCGAACATCCAACCGAGCAGCCCACAGCTTCATTGGAACCACTTGGGGCTTCCGATGCCGCCGACGTTTCGCGGCCGGCAAATTCACTGCCAAATCAGACATCACAACAAATCGACATTGAAACTGCCTCAACAACTGAGGCTCAAGACTCCCTCGTTCAACCTCAGCCAACTGAACAAACCCCAAAACCAAGCCCAGAATTTTTCGACGGGCAGAATACTCCGACAGGCCTGAGGGAACTCAGGAATAATAATGAACTAGCAGCAAACGAAACTGGGCTTCAAACCCCAAAGATTACTAACTTAAACTCGAGAACTTTCGCCGAACAATCTTTGGAGTCCAATTCGGCAATACAAGATTCACTTCAGACCAACGTCTCAAAGCCTAATAATCCAAACGCTGAAACATCCGGCATCACCGCGAATGAAACCGCTGCATCAGAAGTCGATTCGGCTGAACTGATTCCAGCTGAGTCAAAATCGACTGAGAATCAGTCTTCTGAGACCAAAACTTCAACGGCTAATTTGAATGAGGCAAACCCTGCCCAAAGCGACCTAAATTCAAGCGAAGCTGACGAAACAGATTTGGATGGCACCGCAACTGACTCGAACAATTTCAGTTCTTCCACGTCGTCCGATTCCCAATCACAGGGAAATAGTTCGAACGAATCAGCACTACCGCACGCTTCTTCTCCAGAACTAAATTTTTCACAGCCCAGCCCCAACCAAGCCACCGCCGAATTTGAGCTTCAGCCCGTTTCAAGATTCGAATCTGGAAACGAGGGCGCGGTCATTGCCGAGCAAAACGGAATTCCAAATTCTGTTTCCCACAATCGCGTAGATCCCACTTTAGAATCCAGTCGAATCTTACAGCCCAACTCACCAACCCTGTTGCCTGAATCAACAGCCGCATCTCAAGTGGTCAACTCGATCAAAACGGAATTCACTTCATTCGAAAGTGAACCGACTCAAACTGTATCGTTAACACTCAACCCACCTGAGTTGGGGCAAATTCAAATCAATGTTGAACAATCGGCGGATCAGTTGATTGCTCATATCATTGCCGCTGAATTCAATTCCTCCGAACTGCTGTTACAGGAAAAGGATCTTCTCATGGAGGCGCTCGGAGAGCTTGGCTATGACGAAACGAGTCTCGACATCTCCTACGGAAACTCGGATGAAAGTGATCCTGGTCAAGAGCAAGAAAATACTCTACCAAAAAAGTACGCCAATTCTGAAACCAACGAACAACGCAGCGCTCAGGTTACCCGGGAAGTCACCGGCGTCGACTTCATCGCTTAAACAAAACAGTTTTTTAACTTCACCTAACAAGGACTCATCATGCAAGGCATATCATCACAAGTTGCCACGGTCGATTACCTTCAGTTACTAACCGTTCAACTTCAAAATCAGGATCCGATCGATCCCGTCGACCAAGAAGGGCTAATTAACGACCTGACGCAGTTCTCCATGCTGGAAGGGGTCGAAGATTTAAACGGCTCGTTCGAAAGCATGCTGCGACTCCAAGAAGTCACACAAGGAGTTGAGCTTGTTGGCAAGAATGTTCAATACCAAGACGACTCGAGTGGCGAGATCAAATCGGGTGTCGTCGATGAGCTGTTTACTGCCCAAGACACGATCAACCTGTTGATCGACGGAAATACTGTTTCGATTGGGCAGATTATCGGCGTCACAAACGCCACATAAAAACCACCTTTGATATTCACAACTTTTACATCTGGCAAACCTGAGGCAAAAAATGGGAAGCGCACTAAGCACTGGAGTATCTGGACTCCGAGCACACCAACAACAACTGGACGTCGTGGCAAACAACCTCGCGAATATGAACACAACGGCTTTCAAAGCCCAGACGACGTCGTTCAGCGATTTGACATATGACAAGATTCGTTCTGGCTCGGGGGCTGGTGCTGTAATCGGCGGTGTTAATCCGCAACAAATCGGGCAGGGCGTCCGTGTCAGTCAACTCGGAAGAAGCTTCGGTCAAGGTGCCTTGGAGTCAACGGGTGAGCTGTTGGATTTTGCGATTCAAGGAGAAGGCTTCTTTGTGCTTACGGGATCCGGCGGAGAGAATATCTACACCCGCGCCGGTTCTTTTTCCTTAGATGAACGAGGCAATCTAGTCGATCCATCGACAGGATTTCGTGTCCAGCGAACGGGCGCGACTGGCGAACGTTCCGACACTCAATTCGGGCTTCAAACCCCTGGAGACAAAGCCATCAGCATCCCGCTGGGGTCAGCAATCCCAGGTTCCCAAACTCAAACGATTGACTTTTTTGGAAACCTACCCACGTCAGCTTCGCCGCCGGTGGCAGAAGTCTTAAGTTCGTCTGAACCATTTTTAACCACCGCAGGGCCAGCCACCCTGGCAACGCTACTGAATGATTTGACCATTAACTCGGTCGACTATGCCGCTGGTGACCAATTGGAGATTACTGGAACGAATCCGGATGGAACACCATTTTCAACAACGTTGAATGCTGAGACTGCCACGATGCAAGATTTGGTGGATCAAGTCAACTCGGTTTTAACGGGTGCTGTTGCCGAATTGTCTCCTGATGGAACATTGCTGGTTACCGCGGATGATACGGGAGAGGCTTTTGCAAGTCTGACGATCGAAGACGCGACCGGCAACATTGGTTCGACAGATTTTTCCCGGAACTCAATGATCGTCACCACCGACGGTAGCGATGGCGATACGTTTGACGTGACCGTAGAACTCTACAACAAACGAGGGGAAGAACATCGTGTCAATTTTGAGTTTTCAAAGCAATCCACTAATGGCTGGGACCTTCTCGCGACTATGGAAACGAGCGCTGGAGTAACGTTTGATGCGGAAGTAAATAACATCTTGTTCAACGAAGACGGCACGTTCTCGCTGGCGGGTGAAGCTGGAATCGGAGACTCCAACATCGAACTCAAATTCGATTCAGTCGCCGAAGCCCAGACTATCGAGTTAACATTTGACAACATGAACCACATGGCAACAGGTTACTCAGCCGCTGTAGTTCAAGACGGCACTGGACCAGGCACTTTAGTATCCGTAGCCGTCGACGGGAACGGAGAAGTCAGCGGTTTGGCATCCAACGGAAAAGTTATTTCGCTGGCGCAGCTTGCCATCGCTCGATTTGCAAACGTAGACGGCCTGGAAGGACTCGGCGGTAATTTTTTCCAAGAGTCCGTTAACAGCGGCGCAGCGTCTATTGGTGCAGGTTTGGCAGATGGACGTGGTCAAATCATTGGAAACCAATTGGAAGGCTCCAATGTTGATTTGGCTCAAGAATTTACACGACTGATTGTGGCCCAGCGAGGTTTTTCGGCCAACGCGAGAACAATCACCGTCGCGGATGAGGTACTAGAAGAGCTAACCAACATCGTCCGATAGTTTGAACTAGTGGTTCGTCAAAACTAAAAATCAGGATTGACCGTAGTGGACGAGGTTACGAGTCCTTTCGAGCCAACGAACGCAAAGGACTCGAAGCCTCGTCCACTACCCCAAACTTTACCTTTGACTGACCATTAGTAATCGCAAAGTCCATTATTTCAATGCACCTTAGTTGATTCGCGAAGGCAAAGATGTTCTTTGCCTTCACGGGCGGCCTCAGAGAAACAGCAACAGGAAAAACTTACTCTGATCTAACCGCTCATTGACTGCTCAAACCACTCAGTGCATCTCTAGGGCTTTCCCTAAATACACTTGCTTAATTCGAATTGTCACATTGAACGCTTAACTGGGATCTATTTTTGGGTCCAGCAAGTGTTCACGAAACGTGATCCGATTGTACTGAAAGCAAGTTGTGGCTCTGAAAAAACAAAAGCACTTCAAACGAAACAACGCCAATCTGGAAACCAGAAAACGGCGAGGCGCGACAAGTCTGGAATATATTTCGGTAGTCGCACTGCTTGTCTCCGCTGCCTTTGTTGCGATACAGCTCTTGGCCTCAGTTGACCAGAGCTTTCAAACAGTTGCCGATCGGATCGACGTTGGGAATCAGACAGAAGATTCCGAGCTAAACCTTGATTTGGTGACACCTCCGCTGGAAGCTGCTCTCGACCAACAAGAAACGAACTTGGTTGATGAGCAGGCGATCATTGGAATGATCGTTATTGGAACCGTGGGATGCGGTGTTTTTGCTTTGCGATACGTTTAATAAAAAGAATTTGAAATGCATTACGATCTAGTCGTTATTGGAAGTGGCCCCTCAGGACAAAAGGGCGCAATTGCAGCTGCCAAAATGGGAAAAAAAGTCGCCATCGTTGAGCGGAATCGAAAATCCGTCGGTGGCGTTTGTCTACACACCGGAACCGTGCCCTCAAAGACGATCCGTGAAGCGATCCTATTCCTTACGGGATACCGGCAAAAAGAAGTCTACGGTGAACGATTCAGCCAAAAACGCCATATTACGATGGATGACCTTCGAAAAAAATTGGCCGAAGTAGTTACGCGTGAGCGACGTATTATTTTCGATCAACTCGAACGTAACTATATCGACATCTACGACGGTGACGCTGCTTTCGTAAGTGAAAATGAAATTGAGATCGCCAACGAGGACAGTTCACAGCGACTGACCACGGACTATACGCTCATCGCCTCAGGAACCAAGCCTCATCGACCAGCCCATATCCCGTTTGATGGCGAAACGATTTTTGACAGCGATGAAATTCTCACGATCAAACGCATCCCGCGTTCAATGGTCGTCATCGGTGGAGGCGTGATCGGTATCGAATATGGAATCATGTTTGCTGCCCTCGGCGTAAAAATCACGATCGTTGATGGCCAGGAACGGCTGCTAAGTTTTTGTGATCAGGAAATCGTAGATCACTTGATGTTCACTGCGAGGTCTTTGGGAATTACTTTCAGGACCGGTGAAAGCGTCGCATCCGTAAAAAAAGCAGCTCGCAATCGCGTAATCGTTGAATTGGAAAGTCAGAAAAAAATCGTCGGCGAATCCGCATTCTTTAGCGTCGGAAGAAAAGGCGATACCGAGTTTCTAAATCCTGCCGCAGCCGGTGTTGAATTGGACCGACGTGAACGTGTCGAGTGCAACGAAAACTATGAGACTTCAGCTCCATCTGTGTTTGCGGTTGGTGACGTGATTGGATTCCCGGCTTTGGCGAGTACGTCGATGGAACAAGGACGTCAGGCTGCGAACCGGATCTTTAAACACCAGCAAGTCGAAACGGGACAGATTCCCTACGGCCTGTTCACCATTCCAGAAATTGCAATGGTCGGAAAAACAGAGCAAGAACTAACCGCAGAGAAGATCCCTTTTGAAATCGGTGTCTCGCGATTTGAAGAACTCGCCAAATCGCAAATCTGTGGCGGCCAAGACGGCCTGCTGAAACTCTTGTTCCACCGCGAAACGCGAAAAATTCTTGGTGTTCACTGCATCGGTGATACCGGAACCGAGATCATTCATATTGGACAAACCGTCATGTCGTTCGATGGGACGATCGACTATTTTGCCAATGCGATTTTCAACCATCCGACGATGGCCGAAAGTTACAAAGTCGCTGCCTTCGACGGGCTCAACCGACTATGTGCCGATGCCGACGACACGTCCGAATGTGTTGTTGGGACCAAGCCCGTGGAAGAGAAGAGTACGACTCCAACCGTCATGCCTGAATTGGTGACGAGCGTTGTCCAAGAACTTTCGGTTTCTGCAAACTAGTTGTTTGGCTGGAACTTGGTACTTGGCTGCGAACGTCGCCGAAATGTGGTTGTGACTTCTCGGAGCTGATGATGTCAGAACTCTTGACGAGTTCCGCTACAGAGAAATTTACGGTTCTCGGTCACGCACCTCGGATATCCCAACTTGGTAGAACCAAAGCAGTAGAACCAAGGCAGTACAGCCCAGCGCGATAGAACCTCACCAAAACGTTCTAAACGATAGTTGTGGTGGCAAGAATTTAGTTCGTCTACTAAGTTGAATGGATGAATCTAAATGAGTTCGCAGAGCAGATCGTTTTTGGAACCACGCTGGAAGACAAGCTCATGGTCCCGGGTCGGCTTTCGCGCCAGCCAAGCTCACATCGATTGCCAAACATCGAATCGTTGAGATGCCCGGGCCGACCTGCCGAACTGAAAATGCGACACAACCCTGGTGAGGGAACTCAGTCGCCTGGCGAACATGAGCTTGAATCGGAACAAGCTCGCGGGCAATTGTTGCACTTTCTTGCCAACCATGAGTTGTTGGCGACTGAATTGATGGCGCTCGTTCTGCTGAAATTTCCCGATGCACCACACGCGTTTCGCCAAGGCGTTTTCGTTACGCTGCAAGAAGAGCAAGAGCACACGCGAATGTATCTTCGCCGCATGAAAGAATGTGGCGTCGAGTTTGGAGAGTTTCCTGTCAGCGGACAATTCTGGCGCGTCGTTGAGCCCATGAAGTCGCCGATGGATTTCGTTTCTCGATTGAGTTTAACATTCGAACAAGCCAATCTTGATTTCAGCCTGCACTTTTCAAAATTGTTCCGAAGAATCGGCGACGCAAAAACTGCGGATTTGCTTCAAACGATTTATGAAGACGAAATTGGCCATGTTCAACATGGTTTGCATTGGTTTCGACAGTGGAAAGACCCTGAGCTAAGCGATTGGGATGCTTACCAAGCGTCGCTTGAGTTTCCGATGTCTCCACAGCGAGGGCGAGGGCCCAATGCGACCTTCAATCGAGAAGGCCGCGTCCAGGCCGGCCTAACAAATAATTTCATCGACGCTATCGAGATTTTTCGCCAGTCGCGTGGCCGAGCGCCCACGGTGCGATGGTTCGACCCAGCCACCGAAGCATGTTTGGCCGGTGAACTGACGCAGCGCGATGCAAACGTCATGAAACAGCTTGGAGAAGATCTTGAGCTGGTCATGGTTCCGATGTCAAAACAGGACGATGTGATATTGGTGAACCGCGTCCCTACTCGCAAAGTACAAAAACGTTTGATCGATGACGGTTTTGATTTACCTGAGTTCAAGTTATTCAGTGATCAAGCGTCGCTCGTTAATAGAAAGCTCCACGATTTGGTTCCGTGGGCCTGGACGCCAAAAAATCATGAAATGGTTCAGGCGTTGGCTTCGAAGGTTCGACACCCAGCTCCCGCTTGGCAGCCAAATCATATTGACCTGTTTCGCAAAACTTGGGGATCAGCAAAACTGGGTGAGTGGATTTCCCAATCCCAGAGTTGCAACGAATTGCCGGAATGGTCGACACCGAATTCCGTTGTTGGAATTCCGATTTCGAAAATCAATGAAGTTGAAGACGGTCTAAAAGAGATTGCTGGCCGCGGCTATGAGAATGCAATCTTCAAACTGGATCTTGCTACCTCGGGACGCGGCCAACGAAGGTTCAACTGCAACGGATTGACCGCCGAAGACCACGCTTGGTTGGCTTCTCTGCCATCTTCTGATTCGCTGGATTCGTCAGGTTCGCCAACTCCGATCGGAATCATCGAACCTGAATTGGATCGAGTATTGGACCTGTCGTTTCTTTGGCATTTATCGCGAGGCAAAAACGAACCGCGTTTCCTGGGATGGACTTTACCTCTAATCACTCCCGGCCGTAGGTATGCAGGAACTCGGTTTAGAACGTCGATGATAGAGACTGATCAAGCGCTCAAAATCTTCGTTTTGAAGAATCACTGCCAGAATATTACTCAAGCTGTCGAGTGGGTGGAATCACGACTCATTGCCGAGCTGAATAAGCGCGGGTTCGAGGGGTACTTTGGAGTCGATGCGTTCGTTTGCCGGGACGAAAACAATGAGTTTAAAATCAAGCCATTCGTCGAATTGAACCCACGCATGACGATGGGCCATGTTGCGCTTCAGCTTAAAAAGCACCTAGCACCCGGAGTCGAAGGTGAGTTTCGCATTTTTTCCAAACGCGAATTGCAACCAATTTTACCGAGTCTTCAACAGATGCCACTGGTCAAAGCCAATGACGGCCCATGGAAATCAGGAGTCGTTTGGTTGGGGGATGTCGACAACTACTCGAAACTGCTCCCGGCTTTTCTGGTCGGCAAAGAGGTTGTCAATTTGGTCAGACGCAACTGCGCCTAAGTCTACCCGTGTCAGCTTGAAGCTGCCCGGCAACTTGAGCGGCGAGGAGTGATCATTGAAGCCGACGGAAACGACGCGTCATCATCATCGGCTTCGGAAGCACTCAAAAGTCGCTGAATGTAATTGCCCTGTTTGGGCTTAATCGTCTCTGACCTCAGAGACCGCGCAACACCGTTGGCAAGTGGGTTGGACGCGCAGCCAATGCTGCTGACCACAAATACGGTGAAGACCAAAACTAAACACTGGCGGTATCTCATAGTCGCTTCCGACGGAACTGTTAAAGTCAATCTGTTGACACTTTCTTATCGGCGTAGAACCGAGAGAGTTGCGTTTGATTCAAAACAAATCTGCAGACAATTGTGTTTTTTAGACAGAAAAGCAACTCAGATGCTGGCAGAAAATGTTGGTTTGAGTCGCCCCGAAAAACGAGGCGAAATAGGAAGGCAGTAGTTCGTCAGAACTAAGAATCAGGGTTGACCGTAGCTGATGAGGTTACGAATCTCCTGCGTTTGTTGGCTCGAAAGGACTCGTAGCCTCGTCCACTACCATTGCTTGAAACCCAACGATCTAAACCAACGATCGAAAACGTAGCGGACGTCGTCAAGACTTCCGAGCCCTATTCAGTTCAGA
>CAZQQR010000056.1:0-9850 GCA_964595515.1 uncultured Pirellulaceae bacterium | reverse complement strand
ACGATCGAAAACGTAGCGGACGTCGTCAAGACTTCCGAGCCCTATTCAGTTCAGAACTCTTGACGAGTTCCGCTACAAAAACTGAATGACATAAACCACCACGACGCGGAAACGAAGATCGTATTAATGAGTTTTAATCACTGAATTCTTGAACGCTGAATTCTAATACTGCTCCAGATCCAACAGGCTTCCCCGATAGTCGAGTTGAACATCTGGATGCAGGGTTTCGATAGCCTTGTTGATCTTGATCCGTTGGCGATCAAACATATTCCACATGACTTTTTGTTTTCGAATCGGTGTTTTGCTTTCCAGTAGTTGACGGCAAAAATGAACTCGAACTTGAATTTCCGTTTCTTTGTTACCTGAGAACCTAAGGCACTTATCCATCCAGCGAATATGTTTCCGAAGCGTCTTTTTGTGCATATTGGGAGTTTCGTCGAAATAACCCTCAATCTCTGTGCACACCGATTTCACGTAAGCTTGTTCGTTCTCTGATAGATACAGCAAATAGGTCAGTAGCTCTTTGTTTTCCTTTTTGAATCGAGCCAAGCGCAAGCAAATTTCCAAGAGGTCGCCGGTTTCCTGGCGGACCAGGGTTTTCTTCAATTCAGCGATCGAAGCTGCTTTCATTACAAACTCTTGGTCTAATTCTCGGCTTGGGGCACATCCGCTTCGGGGATCCCGATACGACAAAACGCTGGACGCAACCAACGCATCAACAAAATTACTTCTGGCATTGCTCGCGATTGTAGACAGATACCAAAAGCTACTATTCTTCTTTGGGTTGAACGCTCAGTTGGTACGAGTCGTTGCTTTGATCATCAGACAACATCGTGATCTGAATCGGATGAAAGCCCTTCCCAAGTTTCACAGTCTTTTTGTACTGATCATTCTGATGATCGAAGTCACCATCAAACAACTCGGCTTTGTGCAGGCGAACATGAAATTTCGTAGGATTGGAAAAACTGATCTCGTAGTTTCCTGTTTCTGCGGCATTGATCCAGACAGAAATTTGAGTCGCTCCGTTGACGCGGGGAATGTCTTTGACGTCGCCCTGTCCGGTTTTAAGTGGTGACAGGCTCGCGGTGTTTGGAACGAACTTAAAATCGCCTTCATACGTTGAAAAATTGCAAACGTCTTCTGACACCGTCGCCCCAAGACGTTTGAGATGTCCTTTGGGGTAACCAGGAATCGGTTCGCTATCGTAAGGTCGTTTGGCTGAATCATTACGCTTTCGCAACCGCAGAACTTCGTCTTTCATTCGTTGGCCAAGCCGAGTAAACCGTTCACTTGATTGAGCCAAGTTATTCCTCTCACCCGGGTCGTTCACCACATCATAGATTTCAAACGGATCATCATGTTTTTGAATGTTGGTTCGCACGCCTTTAAACCCATCCATGAAAATGACTTGCATATCACCTCGCTTTTTTCGGCGACGCTTTTTCAAAAACGTTTCGTAAGGCGGGGTTTTCGACCCATTAAAATATTCGATGTAGACTTTGCTTGGATCCTGATCGTCACCGCCTGTAAGCGATGGGTAAAGAGAGACGCCATCGGTTCTTGCAGGTGCTGGTGTCGATGCAACGTGAGCGAGCGTTGGCATCCAATCATGAAATTGAGAAGGCTGGTTGTTGATCTTTCCCGACGCAATTTTCCCCGGCCACCAAGCCAGTGTTGGCATCCGAATTCCGCCTTCCCACGTATCACGCTTGGTACCGTCGAACGGGCCAAACGATCGAAACGAATCAGCGTTGTAGGCGCTGTTAGCGAGGTAAGACTCGTGATGCGGTCCGTTGTCACTGGTGAACACCACCATCGTGTTGTCTTCAATTTTTAGATCACGAAGTGTTTGCAGCAAGTCTCCCATCGCATTGTCGATCCGCCTGACCATCGTCGCAAAACGCTCTTCGACGTCACTCCACCCTTTCCCTGTGTAGTCTGGGTGACGAAACGAGTCGATTTCCCCGACTGCCGTGTTGATCATTTTTCCGTCTTCGCCGGTCCACTGAATCCCTCCGTTGATGCCGAGTCCCGCAGGGTAGGGAACGCTGGGCACTTGGAGCGCGGCGTGTGGAGTGTCGTAAGTTAAACAAAGAAAAAATGGTTTGTCAGCGTGCTGTTCCTGATGCTGTTGAATCCACTTTTTACTTCGAGCGGTGAAGAGGTCAGTCGTGTAACATTTTTGAAGGTTGGCGGAAACTTCATTTTCGTTCCACCAGACCTCTTTTGGCGTTTGATGAGATTCGCTGTTTCCCAAAGGCCAGTTGTGAGCGGGATAATGGAGATGCCCATCAACGTGCCGGACGTAGCCAAAGAATTCGTCAAAGCCTCGTTTCGTCGGATAGGCGGGCCAGGACTGAGCGCTGTCGCCTTTGCCTTGAAGCCCATACTTTCCGATCATCGCTGTACGATAACCGGCGGCTTTCATCATGGACCCGATCGTGTGATTCGCAGGCAGTGCTTTATCAAATTGGTTGTTTCGAATTTCTGCATTGCCTTGATGAACTCCTAACAACAAAGAAGCGCGACTGGGAGCGCAAACGGGCGCCGGACAGTAGTGCGCCCGCAACTGCATCCCTTCGGCAGCCATTTTGTCCAAGTGCGGCGTTTCGTGTTTTCGATCATGCGTCGATTCGTTCTGAAAGAAAACACCGAGGTCCCCCCAACCCAGATCATCAACCAAAACAAAAATAACATTGGGCTGTTTTGCTGGTCGATTTATTGCCGACTCAATCTTCGTTGAATCCGCATGGGTGAAAGAGCTGGTCGAAACGCCAAGCATCAGAAACAAAAGAATGCTGAATCGAAAACAGTAATTCATGGAGACCTGCTAGGTATGATCAAGTTCGTTTGCCCATATCCTAACAGCGAACTCGCCAACCACGAAAGAATGCTCGGCCCAATTCAAACTACTTTGTCAATTCAAAATTCACGGTCGTTGGCGAATCTGCAGTAACGTTTGCGTTCAGGTCCGAGGTCGTCAGGCTGGTAAACTTAGGAGGGACTCGCGAACGTTTCGTTTTTCCAGGCAAGTCTTCGTTGCCATCCCTTGATTCATATGGCAACAAATCCAGCAAGACGACGCGATGCGCTCCAATAGCAGCACCTTCTCTTTTTTCACCTGAAACAATGTATGCCAGATTAAACGTTCCACTTGCGTCTGTTTCACCGACTGAAGTAAAGCTACTGTTGTTACCATTCTCCTTGTCAGGCATAAACTTAACCTGAACTTTGTTCAAGGGTTTTCCTTGGTAGGTCACTTGACCGCTAACTTTCGTCGTTTCGAAGACTTCGGCCGAGCCACATCCGACCAATAGTAAACAGGTCAATGCTACGATCAACATCTCTAATTTCATGTTGGTTTCTTTCTGAATTTTAATAAGGACTCAAAGGCTGCCTTGATTGATGGTTTGATCAAACCTAGTAGCCCGCAGGCGTATTTTCGTTGCCTTGGCGTGTCGAGAGTGCTTGGTAGGTAATCTGGTCGATGTTGTCACTAATGAAGTGTGCTGACCCGTCGCAGAATGCAAAATTTGCACCGCCGGGATGACCACTCCCAAACGCAGAGAGTCTTTCGTCTCGCGGCGTCCAGGCGCTGACGGTCCCTTCGGGCAACTGGTAGTTAAGTTTGACTCGGGTGCTTGCCAACAGCATGTTGTGGCCTCTGGCGCCGCCGAACCAAGCCCATGCACCCATCTCCCCCATTTTGTAGCGATTCCTGATTGGAACGAGTACCGCGTCAAAAACTCTGTCGCTATGAAATCGCTCGCCAAAACAAAAAGTGTTGGAGCTGCCGTCAGCAATCTCAGCCATTGTCATTGGTTTTTGATTGTCGTTGAGGAACTGTTGACTAGAGATCATTTTGGAATTGGGACCAGTTACAAAAAAGGCTCCATCGGATCGAGCATTTCTATCTGCCCAATAACCGGAATGGGTTCCCTGATTGCCAGCGTAACTGGTCATGCTAAAGAACCCTTGGGCGCGTCCCGTACCCGTAGATGAGAACTCAACAACTTCGTTCTCAATTGCATCTGATGGACAAAGATATGCTGGAACCAAACTGGCCGACGGAGCATCCGCGTCGATTGCACCTGTCGCAGGGTTCACGGAGTTTGTTTTTGCCGCATCTGCTGAGGCAGCAAAATCCATTCTCTGGTAAACGTTGTCTTGCTCGACATACGGCAGAAGTCTCATGAAAACGGTGTAGCCAAAAAGTCGAACCGTATACGGCGAACTCGACTCCGCAGCGAGCCCCGGAATTTTGGTGTGATCATATTGCTGCATGCCCGGAGGAAACTCTTCGTGGGCACTCTCGTAGTTGTGGGAACCAAGCGCGAGTTGGCGGATATTGTTGGCACAAGTCACACGGCGGGCTGCCTCTCGAACCTGCTGAACGGCCGGCAACAACATGCCAATCAGGATTCCAATAATTGCGATCACAACGAGTAATTCAACCAGTGTAAAAGCATGACGATTTTTAGCGCGTAGTTGCATGTTTGCTCATTTCCTAATTCGGTATTCTGAAAAACAAATGGTTTTATGTATTGATCGTTGATTCAACGAACATTGATCGAAGATCGCGCACTGCCCATGAAGAGTAAGCAATTTGACCGATGACAAGATTGAATATGAGGCGATTTTGCTCAGGTTCGAATGAACGGCGAGCGGCATGTCTGTAATTACTATACGCAGCGAATTTTGAGAATTGACGACGTGTCCCCACCTCGTTCCCTGTTGAAAAATTTCAAATCGTCGACGCTGGAATTAACACGGCAAAGCTGTAATCGTTCAAAGGAAAAGAGGGGAAGTGAATTGACGCCAGTTCGTTTAGAATGGGGAAGGTGCCTGATTAGAATTACCGTTTCGAAAATTCTGAACGAACCAAAAGTCAGAAACCATCAAACTATTCATCAACAAGACATCTTTCTGAGTGAGTTTGAATCTTGATTTCAAGAGCAAAATTTCCTGTACTTCTTGTAGCGGTGCTTTGCTCAATGAGTGCGATTATCTCGCGTGGAGATTGCCAGGAAACGGCGACCCAATCGCCAAACATCGTTCTCATCAATCTTGATGATGCCGACCATCGGATGTTCTCGCCTGAGTTGCTAGAGCTGTACCCAAGCATCCAGTCGCTTGCTCAGTCGGGCATTCGATTCACCAACGTTCATGTCACGACACCGTTCTGTGGCCCTTCAAGAGCGTCACTCTTTCGGGGCCAGTACGCTCATCGGACTGGAGTTCGTGTCAATATTCCAGAGTCGCCGTTGTCGCTCGGGTTCAAAGGCGGATACTCCGAGTTTCTCCGGCAGCAACATCACAACGATGAGCTTGGCGTCTGGATGAAGCAGGCTGGCTACCGGACGATGATGGTCGGCAAATATCACCACAATGGATTTGATTTTAAGGTCCCACCTGGCTGGGACGACTTCTACATGTCAAACGGTGGGCGATACCAAGGAACCTATCGGTTTATTAATCAAAACAATCCCGCCGGCGAACACACCCGAAATGACTTAGCGGCATACCGAACGGATCAGGAAACTGATGATGCAGTTCGGTTAATTGGACAGCATTCCAAACGACCGTTTTTTCTCTATCTAGCACCGCTTGCGCCCCACCGGCCTGTTGGGCCCGATTTTTCGTTGATGGTTGACAAGAAAAAGTACGGAGAGTGGAACTCCGACCTTCGAATTCCCCGAACGCCGGATTTCGACGAACCGCAGTTATCGGACAAACCTTTGCATCGACGATCGCCTCCATACACCCAGAAAGAAATTGAGGTGCTTGATGCTGAGTATGTTTGTCGCGCGCAGGCAGTCAAGTCGGTTGATGACATGGTTGGCCGAGTTGTAGACGCGCTGAAAAAGGCAAACGTCTACGCGTCGACCTATATCTTCTTTACGTCCGACAACGGGTGCCTGCTTGGACAACATCGGCTTCACAACAAACTTGATCCCTACGAAATGAGCACGAAAGTTCCTTTGTTGGTCACGGGACCTGGCATCAAGCGGGAGAATGCAAATCACCTTTTGGCTCACATTGATTTGACGGCCACGATTTTGGAAATTGGTAAAGCACCTATTCCTGAATTCGTCGATGGTAAATCGTTTGCTTCATTGTTAACCGATGCGAAATCCGTGGATGCTGCGAGTTGGCGAGAACCAATCGTGATTGAAAATTGGCAGACCAAGCGCAATCGCGGAAAAGCAATTCCGTGTCTGTATTCTGGCCTACGCTTTTACGATCAGTTGTACGTGGAGTGGGCGACTGGTGACAAAGAGTTTTACGATCTGAATGAAGATCCGTTTGAACTTGAAAATCAGTTCGACAAATTGAATGACCAAGAAAAGAAAACGCTTAGTCACCAATTGATCGCGAGCCGTCGCGAAAAAATGGATCCACTTTTGACAATCATTCCCCGCGATGTTGAGACGTGGCGGGTCCCAAACTCTACTGCCGTTCTTGGATTCGCCGAAGATGATTCGCGAGTGAAAGCAGTCAGGCTTGAGATTAAGCACTCGAACGGAAAACGATACTGGAACGGATACTCTTGGGGGGAACTACCGGTATCGTTGAAAGCCAACGTTAAATCTTCCGATCAACAAATGATCAATTGGAATTATCCGACTGAAAACATCATCGACGCAACCGCAGTGGATGTAGTCGCGTGGGCGATCGACGACGAAGGCAATCGCTCCGAGAAATTCGAACTCACGATCGAACTTCCTAGTAAGTAGACTTCTGGACCTCAAGTCAGTGTTTACTGCTTACCGCTCTCTGCTCGATGCCCTAAAAAACAGAGTTTCCAGGGTTCCTACCCTATTAACCGAGATTGAAAACTCGTTTTGCATTTTCAGTGGTCAGCTCGCCGAGTTCCTTGATCGTCAAATCTCGCACGTCGGCCAAACAAGCCGCCGTATGCTGCACCATCGCTGGTTGGTTGGGCCGTTTCCCTCGGTGAGGGTGGGGCGAAAGATAAGGCGAGTCGGTTTCGATCAAAATTCGATCGGCCGGAATTTCAGCTGCGATATCTCGAAGTTCCTGTGATTTTTTAAAAGTCACCATGCCTGCAAAACTGATATACATGCCGAGATCAAGGCAAGCGTTAGCGGTTTCGATCGAGCCAGCGAATGAGTGCATGATCCCGATGATCTTGCCATCTCGTTTGTGCTTGTGCAGCATCTCAAGAATGTCTGGCTCGCATTCTCGCATGTGAATCACCAACGGCTTTTCGGTTTCGAAAGACAATTCAATATGCTTCTCGAACCAAGTCCGTTGAATCTCGATTGGGCAATAGTCCCAATATCGATCCAATCCCGTTTCGCCGATCGCAACGACTTTGGGGTATCCAGCAAGCTCGACGATCAGCTTCCAATCATCAACCGTTGATTCCTTGCATTGATTGGGGTGAATGCCGACCGCCGCATAAACAATATCATGCTGCTGGGCCAATCCAACGCAATCGCGACTAGTGGATACCGACGTACCGATTGCAGTGATGCCGACCAAGTCCGTGGCGTGAGCATTGCTGAGAACTTCGTCCAAAATTGGAGCGAGCTGTTCGTCTTCGAGGTGTGCGTGCGTGTCAAATAGAGGCATGAGACCGAATCCTTTCGGCGCCGCGAGTTAATTGGCTGGAAACGAGCTGTCGCCAGATTGACGTATCAACGACAGATCGATCGGACGCCGGTCTTCGCAGTCTTCATTTGCGAAATGCCAATGAAGCACTTCTTTTTCGCCAAGCTGCCAACATAGAAAAACAGGTTGATCGTTTCGAACGGCAGGAAAATCAACGAAGCCGTTGATCGCGTTGGCAGAGAAAATATTCAGATCGTCCAGCTCTTTCATACACTGCTGAACTTTTTGAGACTTTTGGTCCATCGAATTTTCGATCGAACGCAGCTCTTTCGAGTAGTCATCTTTTGACTGTTGGACGTTCCGCCCGTCAGTCAGGTAATCAAGCCGCTCTCGTGTTTCCGCTATCTCTCGTGAAAGCTCAACAATGTCTTCGACGATCATCGAAACCAAGGGCAGTGTTTGATTTGCCGATCGAATCGTGTAGTCGGTCTTCGTAAAACTCGGTGACATTTGCCGCTTTCAGTGTCAAAGTAAATCGAACATCAGATTGTTCCATGCACCAGCAAAGAGATTTCCTTCTCCATCCGAATTATAGCCGGAAGACGTTGGATAAGAAGAAGGGATATTCGTCCGCTGTTTGCCAGCCGAAATTCGCGAACCAAACTAGTTAGCAAACTCTCCTTTTCTGCATGAGCTGGAAACGATATTGGCTTTCGGTTTTCCCTGGTTTTGAAACGATGGATTTTGAGATCCGGGCTTTATCTGCTGCAAACCGCTGTATCAAATTGGTGAATTATCAGACAATTTCCGTGTAAATTTCGGAGGTGTCTTAATAGGGTTTCGCGTCTGATTTTCGTAAAATGACGAAATCGGGTCTGATTGGGCAAAGCTGGCAAGGATGTGGGGCAAATTACCCAAAAAACCGCGAAAATGCCCCACAGTTTTTATTGACTAAAGT
The DNA here is from genome assembly GCA_964595515.1 of uncultured Pirellulaceae bacterium. GTDB lineage: Bacteria > Planctomycetota > Planctomycetia > Pirellulales > Pirellulaceae > Mariniblastus. The sequence goes on along the minus strand of CAZQQR010000056.1, from coordinate 1,314 downwards.
TTTAGGGTGCGTAGAGTAAGAGTTGAGAGAACGTCTTTTTTGGATGTGTCAAGCCCACGATTGGGCAAAAATGACATGAGTTTCCATAGACGATCTCAAGGAAACAAAGGATTCAGGAATGTTAGTCCTCTCTCGGAAGAAAAACGAAAGTATTGTGATCAACGACGACATTACGATTGTCGTTGTTGAGATTCGTGGTGACAAAGTTCGGCTAGGGGTTGAAGCTCCCAAAGAAGTACCTGTGCACCGTCGTGAAGTTTACGACGCGATCAAACGATCAGAGCAACAGAGCGCCGACAGCCAGCCAACGACTTCGGATTCAGAATAGTTTTATCGCTTGGGCATCGCCCGCCTCGTCACTATCGATCGCCCAACCGGATGAGTCGGGCAGATCATCAATTGCAATCGCGCCAAATCGTTTTTTATTACTTGAAACCGTCATTCTCAGCCTTGACGAAAAGTAATCCAAGAGTTTATTTTAGTGGCGGTGAAGCACATGCCGATACTCACACGAACAACTGGCCCGTTCGTCTAGTGGTCTAGGACTCTGGCCTTTCACGCCGGCAACACGGGTTCGAGTCCCGTACGGGTCACTTTCCTGCTCAGCAGGAATGTCGAAAGCCCTTGGTTAATACCAAGGGCTTTTTTTATTTGAGGTCTATTTTTATTTAGTTTCGCTGGTTGGTCAAACTGACCAATTAACCAATTCCTCAGCCGCCAGTATCGCAGTCCGCTGCTGCGGGCGATTTCTTTTTGGGCTGATTCCACGGCATCTTTGCAATCACGGTGCCCATTCCGCAAGTATCCGTCACACCTGAGAACACAAGCCCAGCACCAATGAAGGCCGATAACCATGCCCATGCTGGATGAATAAAAATCGCCAGCAAAGCTCCGATCAGCACGAGTGACCCCGCCGCTATTCGGACTTGGCGATCAAGCGACATCACACTTCGCTCTCCGTGCTCCGCAGGAAATCCGTTGCTAACCCAAGCGTCCGTTCCGCCCTTTACGTTGACAACGTTTGAGAACCCAGCGGCAATGAATTTTTCGCAAGCCTTATGACTGCGGCCACCCATTTTGCAAATCACATAAAGCGTCTGATCTGCACCCACGCCGAGCGATTTTTGGATTGCCGGTGGATCAAGTCCGTCCAGCGGAAAATTGACTGCCGAAGGGACATGGACAGACTCGAATTCACCCGAAGTCCGAACGTCTAACAATTTGGTCCCAGGTTCTTTGGCGAACAATTGTTGAAGTTCTGAGGTTGTAATCGCTGAAACGGACATTGGGGCGCTCCACGTGAGGCTTGGTATG
>CAZQQR010000055.1:10491-22428 GCA_964595515.1 uncultured Pirellulaceae bacterium | reverse complement strand
CAGATTTTCAGATTTTCAGATTTTCAGATTTTCAGATTTTCAGATTTTCAGATTTCCAGATTTCCAGATTTCGGATTCCAAAAAACCGTTACTTTTCTTCTTCACATTCCGACTCACAATCCTTTTTAATAATGATCGTCGTCGTCTCGACACCGCTATCCAAGACATGCTCATGATCATCGTTGTGTTCAATCCTGAACTTCTTCTCGAACACTCGCACCTCATCCGAAGCTTTCCCGATGCTTGACACCTCATCACGTTTCGCATCATTATCGCGATCGAAACCTTCCGCTTGAATTGAAGCCTTGAGCCGTTGCATCAACACGTCAAATCGCTTGTCGTCGCGAAGCGAATCGAGATCGGAATCTGTGTCAAACTGTCGCTGATCATTGAAACCGTAATCAATGGCATTCGTGAGAGCTTCGAACGCTTTATCTTTCTCACCCTTGAGTGACCAAGCACAGCCAACGTTGTAGGTTGCGATTCCACGCTTGGAAGGATGCTGAGCTGCCTTAAGATGTGCAATGATTGCTTCATCAAGTCGCCCATCCATGTGCAAATCGTAGGCACGATCAAACATCTGCTGAGCTTTGAGCAACTCGTCCTTTTCTTTCTTTGAATTACGTTCTTTTCTAAGCTCCGCCAGATCCACCACAGAAAATTTGATGGAGCCGGTTTGAGACAACGCATCAAGCTTGTGCTTTCCAGCATTTAACACGTATTCAACATGCGACGTTTTCTTTTCAAGGAACGGTCCTGATACTTTGCCAAGATTCGTTTTAGCGTGGATATCAAAATTCAAGCCTTCGACATAACCAACACGAACGGAACCTGCACCTGCCTTCAATACCGAGTCCTGGTCAGGCTGATTGACATAGTTGACTCGAATCGATCCTGCCGGAGCGTCTGCGTGGACCGCAGAATCCGCTTGCCAAATCGTAATCCCTCCACCATGGGATTTTGCTGTGGCCAACCCCATCACATGTCCAAACTGCACGTGACCGCCGTGAGTAAGCGCGTCCACGCCTCCCTTGATCTCGTTGGCTTCGATACTTCCACCGTGAGATTCAACGACCAGTTCACCTTGGACGTTTCCAATTTCAATGTTTCCGCCATGAGTCAAGATGTTTGCATTGGCCCCGAGATCACCAACATTCACATGACCACCATGAGTCTTAATGTTTACTTCACCCGTCGCGTTTCCAATTTCAATGCTACCGCCTTTCGACATCAGCGTTACAGAACCATCAATATCGGTCGTTGTAATTTTGCCCGCAGAAGTCTGAAGATCGATCGTGAACTTTTTTGGAATACGCAGTTCAAATTTTGCATTTCGATAATGGCTGTTCTTGCGAATCAACAGCTGCTCTTTTAAGTCTTCGAGGTCCTCAAGATTCTGGATCTTCTGAATCTCTTCGTCTCTCAAATTTTTGGTTGGGAACTTCGCGATGATAACCGCATCTCTTCCCTTCCGAAGTGCAAGATCCTGTACCTCTTCAGCGTCGACTTGGTAGTTCAACTCAAGCGACTTGAACAACTTTCCAGCAACGTCTTTATCTTTGGCACCCACCGAATGAGTCAACTTCATTTCAACAGTCGATTTATCATGAGTCTTAACGTCCAATGTTCCAAGGTTTGAACTCAAGAAAAGAACGCCACCGCTTTTTACATCGATCGTTGTTTCCACCGAATTTTCGAACTTGGGAAGCTCGTCGTTCTGCTCACGGATCAGTGCTAACAGAGCCTCTGAACCTCCGGAAGTCATCGCGGTTGCTGACAATTGGAGAGGCGGATTCCGAACGTTATCCAGAATGAACATTCCTCCGACAGCGATCAGGCTTGCGGTGACGGCACCCAGCATGAACAAAGTGGCTTTCCATCCGTTACTCAGGTTTTTCTTTTCCGTTTTGACGGGTTTCACAGGCGCGACGGTGACCTGCGGAGCCACTGGCTTGACCCACCAGTTTCGTGCTGGGGTTGCGACCATTGTCGGTGATTGAAGAAACGCCAACTCTTGAGATAACAGATCTGAAACTTGTCCTGCCGACTCAAAACGATCGTCTGGATTCTTGGCGTGCAAGCGATTAACAAACGCTTCCATCCATTCGGGAATATCAGGATTAAAATCGCGAATCGGAGCTGGGTCTGAGTCGCAGACCTTTTTGATAATCCCAAACACGGACTCGCTTTTAAATGGTGCATGTCCGGTGCACGCCGCGTACATCATGCTGCCAAGACTAAACAAATCCGAACGCGGACCAACGCGTTCTCCTTTGGCTTGTTCCGGCGACATGAATTGCGGGGTTCCAGAAATCGAACCACTGCGTGTCATCGTCGCTTCATCGACTACGCGGGCCAGGCCAAAATCAGAAACCATCGCGCCATCGACGCCGTTATCAAGCAAAACATTGGCGGGTTTTACATCGCGGTGAACGATGCCCCGTTTGTGAGCGGCTTCCAGCCCCTGGGCGACCTGCATTCCAATGCAAATTGCTTCTCGGGCTTCGAGTGGACCGTTTCTTTTGATTCGTTGGTCCAAAGAACCGTCTGGCATGTACTGCATCACGATATAGGGAGTGCCCTGAAACTCCTCGACGAGATGAATCGGCACAACATGTGGATCTTTCACAGAAGCAATCGCTTTTCCTTCACGTTCAAACCTTCGCCGCGAGCACCCGTTGTTGGAATAAACAGGAGCCAGCATTTTGATTGCGACGAATCGATTCAAGCGTGGATCAAGTGCTTTGACGACGATGCCCGCACTGCCACGACCGATGACGCCGCAAATTTCGTAGCCTCCAAGTCGACCCATCATTTCCGGGTTGTCGGTAGGAGCAAGCATGTCCTGAACTTTTCTCAAATCGCGTTGACGATCACCAAATTCAGATTCTTCTGTTTCTTCTCCGATGTTGCCAACCTGTTTGTCACCTAGCTGATCCTGAATTTCTTTCCAGACATTCCTGCCGCCGGTCAATTGTTCCAGTTTCATCCTGCATGATTCACAGTCACCGATATGGGCCAACATTTCGGCTTCTTCCTGCTCACCCGTTCGTTCTTCCAGAAATCGACTGAAGGCATGACGATCAAAACATGATTGTTTTTGCTGTTGCATAATTGCTCCTGCGGTTAGCAGGCACCTGTTCTTAGTCCGAGTTTGAATCTTGACGAAATTCACTGATTAGTTCTTCTTCGGGTTGATGCGCGTCATCAAAACCTGCAACGATTTTGCGAATTCGCGCCACAATCCGAAACTTGGCAGCGTAAACGCTACCAATAGAGACACCCAAACTTTCAGCAACGTCTTCGGGCTTTTTACCGTCAACAGCCGTCATCCAGAACGATTGCCAAGAGGTATTTTTAAAGTCCGGTTTGACTTGCTCAGCAGCCCAATGCAAAAGTCGGCGACGGTAGTTCATCCAAAACAAAGTTGTTTCTTCTTCGCGCTCGTCTGGAACTTCAGCCAGCAAACTGGCAACCTGAGAATCGCCACTGGCCGACGCCCGTTTCGCTTGAGCTGAAATCTTGTCGACCGCGATGTTGCGAGCGACACGATAAAGCCAACCACGAAACGTGCCTTTGGACGGGTCCGCTTCCCAGGTTTCAATCCTTTTCTCGACCGCACCCAACACTTCTTGGGTCACATCCCATGCGTCCGCGTCTTGAAGTCCTCGACGGCGAGCAAACGTGTAGATGGTTTGCTCATAGATTTCCAGAAATTCCGACCAGGCATCGTTACTATTGGAGCTTAAGCGAACCAATAGGCTTTGTCTGGTTTGAGGAAGTTCTGTCATTTTCAGTCAGGCTATTTTGAGCAAGATTGACTATCTCTACCCTATTCTCTCTGGCTGGTTGGAAATTTTACGCGCACTCTCGAAAAAAGTGATTTATTCGACAATTTGTCGGAGTGAAGCGGGCAAAAATCAAAAACGCACAAAGAAACCGATTTCAATACCCAAAGCAGGAAGGCTCTAACGCTCGGAAGATTCTCCAAGAAGCGCAGACTCGCGTTGTTCCTGCTGCGTCCGCTCAAAGTCCCATGGTGCGACAGGGTTTTCTGCCTCCCACAATCCAATCTTCTTTTCTCTCGCGTCAAGCTCGGCTTGCTTGAAAGCTTCAGCGCCTTCGAATTCGCAACCGTCATACCAACCGTACCCCATCCGAATCAGCTCCAACCCAACACTGGTATCACCAGCAAGATCAGCGGGGTCTTCATTGACGACAAACACGTCTGCAATTTCTCGCTTCATCGAATCGTGACCGTAGACTTCGATGCGCACTTTTCGTTTCAACATCAACCGATTCGCATGATTACGCGCGATTGCAAAATAAGGCTGGCCAGGCTTGGGAGTGTCAACGCCGCGAATCACGATGTAATGAAGCTCGTTGACTTTTCCAAACTCAAAATTGTCACCGCCCCATAATCTGATCGCACGTCCAACCATCGAATAGTGGTCGACATCATCTCGAAGCGGAGCCGGCAACGATTTCTTGATCAGCGTGTCATCGCAACCAATCGTCAGTGGAACCAACATCAACAGCAAAGCAAGCCGAACCAAACTGGTCCCGAAACCGTACCGTGATGTCGCTATTGGATTCATGGATTGTTTAGAGCTGCTTAAGATTCTGATTCACAAATTGGTCGTCGAGTTGCTTTTCGAAGAAAGCTATCAAACGAGGCACTTCGTAGATTTCGAGCAAACCATCGAGTCAAACCTATCTGAATCACGGATTTTAGGCAAAGCCCAACTTCCATCTGGCCTCAAACGTTTGTTTTTCCGATAAATTGAGTATCCCTTTCGCGCTGAAATACTTGACCATGAAACCTCAATCGTACAAATCAAGAACCGTGATACCTACGGCACCGCGATTGATGCGATCGACACTCACATGCTTGATAGTACTTTGCTGCATGACCACTGTTTTTGGTCAGGAATCAAAACAAGAAAAAAGCATACTTCAGCTCAACAAAAAAGCGCCGTCAAACAATCCATTGAAAATTAATGACGTTGCTGATGCAGGACAAAGCATTGATCGTTTGTTAACTCAAATTGTTCGCGACAACATCCCGCACACGTTTACAGAAACCAAAGACTGGGGCGGGCAAGAAGAACGATGGGATGGAATCGAATTTCGCCGTGAAGGATTAAAACTCGAAACGAAGCGGCGAAAAAAATTGGTCAATCATGGAACGTGGAAAAAATACTCCGCTTCCTTGCTCAACCCGGACCAAGAATTTTCCGTACAGCTGAAGAACATGCGGCAACTGTCTGACGATAAAATGGCTTTTGACATCCACTTCACTGCCCACCTCGCAGTCGATGGTCGCCAATCAAAATGGGTCAAAGGAGTTCAACTTTACAGCTTAAGCGCTCGCGGTCACGCCAAAGTCCGCATGAAGGTCTCAATCGAACTCAATGTAAAAATGGATGTCGCCAAATTCCCGCCGGATATGATCTTTGAACCGACCGCGACCAAGGCTGATCTGGAAATTGACGAATTTCGAATTGATCGGGTCAGCAAAGCGGGTGGCGAATTCGCCCAACAGATATCCAAAGGCGTTCGCCGAAAGCTTGATGAAAAAGTCTCTGAGAAAGAAGTCAAACTTGTCAAAAAGATCAATGATCAACTTGCCAAGAAAAAAGACGATCTGAGACTTTCAATCGCAGACGCCATGAAATCAAAATGGGCCGAATCTGCCAAGCCATTCTTGCCTAAATCAGTTCAAAGCGCGATCAAAGATTAGACTGTCTCGCCGAACTAACTGATTTCGAGTCGCGTCGTCAGGGAGTCACTGCCCGCCGTCGCTCGACATGGTTGGCATGCCCAAGCAACGTTCAATGCAATTAAAGTTCACGGCGTTTAGGCTTCAACTCTCCAAAAATCTCGTCGATCGACTCGCCTACCGGCAAAGTCCGCTCTTTGTTTACCGAAGTTTCAATGACAACACGTTCGGGAGTTTTGACCGGGCGATACAGCAACTCTCGTGAAGCAATCTTGATTGCGATAAACACAGGAGCCGATGCCAACATCAAAACCAAACCAATCCAAGGAAGAATCGTCGCAGCACTCGTTCCGATCGCCGTTTCAATCCCGGCGTAATACCAATTGCCAGCCAATGCAAACGATACGTCGGCACCTGTTCCACGAGTGAAAGCCATGTGAACTACAAAACTAATAATAGCGCTCATAACAACAAGCAACGAACCGGTAATCAAACTGACTAATGGCGCAAGACCAGCCGACCAATCTCGCGACCGATTACGACGAAAGACCAATCGAATGATCAAAAAATTCACTGCCAGAAACGCAGTCGCATAGGCACAGTGAAAGAAATTGCCAACCAACACCTCAGCCCCATAGCCGAATTTCGCGGCACCAATGTTAGAACTGGGCGACATCTTTTGAGCGGCTTCTTTGAATAGAAACTCGCCATTGATTCCGATTAAGGAAAGCACCACTCCACACGCCCAAATATTCGCGACGGCAAACAGGAAACCTCTTCCAGCACCGGGCATTAACAGCCCAAACAGAGATTTTGCAGACGCTGATCGAGGAAGCGAACGCTGCACACGACGAGACAACTCGGTTGTTTCACCGGTCATCAGAAAACCCATCAACAACCAATAGTGACCAGACACATAGAGCAAGATAACGAGCGGCTCATCAAAACTATATCTGGCAACCGTTGGAATCATTACAAAAAGAAACGCGAAAAAGACTGCTTGCTGAACGAGCATCATGATCCGTACCGGCGTGGATCGGTTGTCAGAGCGAAACGAAATTTGCGAAGCGGCTGCAACTAGCAACAACGCTGCGGTTGAAAATGCAAATCCAAACATCCCGAACAACACCGATGCCATCTCCGGGTCGTCCCCAAAATTAAATCCCATCTGGGCAATCTCTGACGCAGCGACGCACCAAAGAAAATAAGAAAACCCAAGGCCGAGTACAAATAGTACCGACACGCCTACCCCGAGCGATCGTGAAGGAAATGCTCCTGCCAAAAACAACCCCACAATCGTCAAGCAGACTGAGCCACTCAAGCAAATCACGGTGCCAAACAGAATCGTTGAAATATCAATCCCACGAAGCATATACGTGAACAATATGCAGGGTGCTAAGACTGAAAAATAAATCACAATCTGCAAAAGAGCGCTTCCGAATTTACCAATCACGATCTGAGATGGCTTCATCGTCGTGATCGAAATCAAACTGATCGTTCCATCTTCAAACTCTCTCGCCATGGAACGATACGCGCTGAACGGAATGATGATTCCCAGTGGAAAACCGAGAATCACCCAATACCCAATCAACAATTCACGACCAATTTCCGAGTAACCGATCGTGGAAACGCCGAGCATCGTCCAGACCCCGACCGCCACCAGCAGCATCACGTAAGACCAAAAAAACTGCCGGCTCTTGACGGCCTGTCGTGTCTCTTTGACCAAAATCGAGCTACACCATTCGCCGACCCTCTCGGCAAAACGATCAATAAACCCGATCTTTTCGGCAGCAATCTTCAACGGTTGCTTTGGCTCATTCTCTTGCCCGCCGAGACTTGCATTCTCGATGGCGATGGATCCCTCTGTCATTGCACTTTCCCTCGCGTCACAGAAAGGAAGACATCCTCTAGCGATTTTTGCTTACAAGAAAAATTGACCACTCGATGCCCCGCAGAAATCATCGCCGACAAAAAATCCGCGTGAAACGCTGAATCATTTGAACAAGAAATCAAAAACGTGCGATTGATATTTTGTTTGATTTCGATGCCTTCAAAATCTGACAACCATGTTCTCGCTTCTTCCGGATCAGAGATCACGGAGATTTCGATTTTGACTTGGGTTTCCGAACCCGATTGGTCCGTCGTTTGTTGGTCAAGGATCTCGCCAACGGATCCTACTGCCAGCAGTTTTCCATGTTCGATAATGCCGACGCGATCGCACATTTCTGCGAGCTCCGTCAGGATATGACTGCTAATCAAGAGAGCCTTTCCCTCATCAGCCAAAGCGCCAATCATCTCACGAAGCTCAATTCTGGCCCGTGGATCCAACCCCGCTGCAGGCTCATCAAGAATGAGGACTTTGGGATTGTGGATCAAAGCACGACCAAGGCATAGCCGCTGCTTCATCCCCTTCGACAAACCATCCACCGGTTTGTTCGCAAGCAAATCCAGTTGCGTAAAGCCCATCACATTGGTTAGCGATCGCCGTCGATCTTTTCCTCTCAGCCCATAAGCTCTGGCGAAAAAATCAAGATACTCTTCGCAATTGACATTCGGATAAGTCCCAAACCCGTCCGGCATCCAACCGAGTCGACGGCGGACATGATCAGGGTCATCAACCACCGAAAAACCATCCACCCAAGCCGCTCCCGTGGTTGGTGAATCCAGCGTCGCCAGAATTTTCATGCTCGTTGTTTTTCCGGCTCCGTTAGGACCAATAAAACCGAACACTTCTCCCGCGCGAACGTGAAACGAAACATTGTCGACCGCGCGCGTCGCCCCAAAAGATCGCGTCACATGATCCAACTGAATCATGACTGCGCCTTGGGAATTCAAATTACCATTTGCCGCGAATGACATGCGCCCTCAGCTTGTAATCGACTTTTTCCAACTGGTCTTCGATGAGTGGAAATTCATCGGTGATGACAACATAAGTTTCCGTCTCATTGAGCACACTCGACACATCACCCGCTCGAATTTCATCAACAACTCCGGCTTCGATTCCGAAATAAGATTGGTTTCGCCCGTAACGAGCTCCCCAAACCCCTGCGACATCTGGACTGAGAACCTCAAGCAAGTCGCTGAGTTTACTCTGAACCATGTACAGCTCGCTTGCTGGGAGTTCAACGGTCTCGCCATCTGGCAAGTCACTCAACAAATAAACTCTATTATTCGTTTTCACTGCTCCTGCTTTGGCAACACACCCAAGCCGATTTGTGACTCTAATATTTTCGTTGCCTTCGACGGACTGAATGATCAGCCTCTGGTCAGCCGGTCTGCATCGAATGGTCGAAACTTCGTGGGGCGTTCTCGGTCGAATGTTTCCTCCACGCAGGGTGTTGGATTCCTGGTCGTCCTCCCGCAGGAATGGAACCGTTGCCATATCAAGGGGACTAATCGCGTAGGTCTCATCTGAATACCGATAAGCCCCCGGTTCGGTTCCACGAAAACAGTGGGATCGCGAATGAGAAACAGAAAAGTTCGTTCGATGATTCAAGTCCGTAAACGACTGAACACGCCCCGCTTTCAGACCACTGTCGACAATGATCGCATACAAAAAGAGGGCTGCACAAACGCAAAACGAAAGCGCGGGTATCAAAATAAAAATCAGCTGCATCTTTTCAGTTCGGCGAAGGAGAAGCAGGATAATGGGACCCGCCACCAATAAAAAAGCACTAATCAGAATCTGGAACATACGAACCGGCGGATCCCCAACACCAGGTATTTTGAATCCACTTAGATGTTGTGATCCGTTTTGCGAACCCAGATTGAAAGTAAGACTGTCACCAACCAACTCCATCTGGTTGTGGAGCACACGCCAATCTTTCAAGTTCCAAGTTGTCACATCGCTTCCGATCAACACAACTTGACCGCTCAAATAACGAGCTATTGCAAACGGTTGGGAGTCCGAAATTTCGCCCGGCTGGAGGTACTTTTTCAATTTGGACAGGGAATATTCATCCTGAAATTCCAGAACTTCCTGCGAAGAAAGCCAATTCCCATTGTTGTTGTAATAATAGTAATTCCGACCTGAATTCATCGGAATTTTCTTTTCTTCATTGATGACAATTGCTGGAGGTACTAACCAATCAGAAATTCCTTTTTCAATCGAAAGCTCTCTGGCAGGCCCGAGAAACCAATTCCAGAACTTACTCGCATTCGCGTATGAGTTTTGGGCAGTCTGGCCGTCATTCAAACCAAAAACAATCAGTTGACCTCCAACCGCAACCCATCTCTCCAAGTTCAAACGTTGTTGTTCATTTGTCTGACACAAAGATTTGAAATCTTTCATCGAGATCATGATCTTGTCCACCGACGTCAGACCTAACCAGTTTTCAGGCAGTTCCGCAGGAATCACACCATGAATTTTTGGCGATTGAAGCAGCGCAGCACCTGGACCATTGAACTGTTGAGATTGAGGACTGGTTAGCATCTCACAATAATTATGCAGCGACGGCAGTTCTTTTAAGTCCGCTACCGAAAGCTGTGGGACGGCTTGCGCTCCTGACACGCTAAAGTGATCTCGATAGCAAACAAACACCGATTTCATACCTGTCGAATGACTCCCAACCAACAGCGTGGCTGGAATATTATCGTTTGATCGATCCCAAAAGATGTTTGTCTCTAACAAATCACTTCGGTCCAGCCTGCCGTCAAATCTTCCACGTTCAACCAATAATTTTGCTGTACTCGCGTTCTGACAACTTGAAACAGGAATATTTAACTCGGCACTCCCAGCCAAACTCCCGGCTTCGATAACGATCTTTTTAGAAATGATGACTGGTACTTGCCTGCGTTGTTTGTAGGTAGCTGATACGGTGAACAGCAAGTCTTCGATCTGTGGATTTGGCGGATCCAACGCAACCTTGACACGCAGCGGCGCAAACCCAGCCTCCCCAGCGGCCCAATGATTATCGACCGTAACCTGATACCCCTGCACTCCTGCCGGAACCTGCGCATATCCAAAACTCGTTGTCAAAGAAAACAACAAACTCGCAAACAACCAACAGCGAATGCGATTGATTAGACCAGCGTTCATGGTCGCCCCTCCATATCGAGGTCACTCGACAAATCTTCTAACGAAGGCTTTGAGTTCGTTTCTTCAACTAACGATTCGATCGCTCCGACGATCGCAGGACTCAACTCGTCTTGAGCGACGCTGCCAGCTGAAAAGATGGTCGCAAATGTGAAAGCTAACCAGTACACGATCCCACAAAAAGCCAACGGGATGATGGTCAAGACAACGCCCCAGGACAAACCTGACGAAATCAGATCGCCTCGGTAGGCTCCGGCAATACACGCCGACAAAGCCGCGAATGCGATCATTGCCAGCAACAGTTGCTTGATAGAAAATTTTGGAAACATGCGGCCTGCTCAGGCGATTGTTGGTGCAGTTTCAAATGATTAGGGGAGTTCGTCACTTGGACGTGGATATTGTAACGAATTTTCTGTTCAAATACTTTTTTACGACAAAGTCCTTCAGGTAGAATTTAACCGTGCAGCGATGGGCAGGTCTTGATGCGATGGCCAGCATTTCCCAAACCAAACAACCCGAAGTTGGCGCAACACGTGTTTGTCATTTTTTCAAAATCGTCAGTCCAACCGCTGTTTCCATTGTACGCTTAAGCGGCAGAACCCGTTATCGAGTCACTCTTGCATCACCAACGCAACATCTCAAACTCTCTTCATCGAAGTTTTCAACTCGCTTCGATTGCGATTGGCGTGTTGGCCGTAATTTGCTCTGGTTGTTCCAAAAGTGTTCCTGGAAAACCGACTGCAAATCCGCTTCGGCAAGATGACAATTCCGCGGCCAAAGTAATCACAACTGAGGCGGATCCCCAGCGAACGACCGTCAAGAAACCGGTCACTCCGAATATCGAAGCAAAAAATTCCGCCAATCAAATCGGGCTCAACGAGTTAACGCTTCCGGAAACGCTGCCAGAGAATCCACTTCGTCCGGCCCCAGCAGACGCCAAACCCGAGGCGCAGCCCCTCCGCGTCACTGCCAACAAACCGCCTATCGTCACTCGCAACGGTGAAACCTATGCGCCCGTCCGGCTAAACAAATCAAACACTTTGATGGTGCTTGTGATGCAGACAGATTTGCGAGCTGATTTTCTGGTGATGAACACCCGGGAGTTCATGACGGAAGATCAAATCGCGACCGCCAAAGAGATGACGCTCAAGTACGGAGACGAGTTTGATGAAATTCTTGC
>CAZQQR010000055.1:0-10391 GCA_964595515.1 uncultured Pirellulaceae bacterium | reverse complement strand
TCCAACTGATCCTTCTGAGCGATCAAGATGTTCTTAGCGAATTTTAGCTCCGAGTCGGTCGAAACGATCCCTCGATGCCGCCGCAGTGTAAGCAGTGAAACCTGATCGAATCTAGTGACCAATTCTAGTGTAGGATCTTCAGCCAGCTCAAAATCCGGCATTCTGGCCAAATGAGAACAACATGATGCATATTTTTAATACGCTGTTAACGCAACAACAAACCCAACGACTAGCACAAGGACTGGCGATTGGGCTGATTCTTGTTGCCAGTTTGGCCAACGCCGACGAGCGACCCAACGTTTTGATGATCCTGGTAGATGATCTCAAACCTGCACTTGGTTGTTATGGCGATTCCCATGCAAAATCACCGAACATCGACGCGCTAGCGGCAAAGGGAATGCGGTTTGATTTGGCTTACTGCAACCAAGCCGTTTGTGCTCCGTCGCGGTTTACTCTGATGCTTGGCTCGCACTCAACATCAACAGGCCTTTATGGTCTTGGCAGTCATCTTCGCAAAACGATTCCCAACGCCGTCACGATTCCGCAACACTTTGCCAAAAGTGGTTACCGAACTGAGTCGCTGGGAAAAGTCTTTCACGTTGGGCATGGCAATCAAGGCGATCCAAAATCCTTTAGCGTCCAGCACTTTCACGAAAAAGTAATCGAGTACGTTGAAGAAGAAAGCACCGGCGGTCAATTGACTCGCGAAGAAGCTTTTTTCACCAACCAAAGACTAGGTGAGATCAAGTCACTTCCGATGGGAGCCGCATTTGAAGCACCTGATGTCGCAGACGAAGCCTACGCCGATGGCCGTGTCGCCGCTGAAACCATCCGACGTTTGCGCGCTGCAAAAACGCGTCGAGAAAAAGACGGGACTCCGTTTTTTATCGTAGCCGGATTTGCTCGACCTCATCTACCTTTTAGTGCCCCGAAAAAATACTGGGACATGCACGATGTTAACTCATTACCATTTCCAACCCATCAAAAATTCCCCAAAGACTCACCGATAGCCGCCCAGAAAACAGACGGGGAAATCTGCAACTATAAACCCGTCCCTCGCCCGGCAAACACGATGGATGAAAAACTGAAACGGACTTTGATTCATGGCTATTACGCCAGCACCAGTTACGTTGACGCTCAAATTGGAAAGGTCATTCAGGAACTTGACCAATCAGGCCTCGCTGAAAACACGATCATTGTTCTCTGGGGTGATCACGGGTTTCACTTGGGAGATCTCGGAATTTGGACCAAACACACTAACTACGAACAGGCCAATCGAATTCCAATTCTGTTCGTCGCGCCTGGTGTGACTCAGCCAAACACATCAACAAAACAGCCAGCCGAAAGCGTTGATATCTTTCCGACCCTCTGCGAGCTAGCCGGCCTGTCTGCCCCCCAAGGACCACAGCCGATCGATGGACTCAGTCTTGTTTCCGTCCTCAAAGATCCAAACGTGCGTGTCCGTGACCACGCCTATCACGCTTATCCGAAAAAGAAACTCGGGCGGGCGATTCGAACCGAGCGTTATCGTTTGGTCGAATGGAAACCAATCAACAATCAGGCTGCCGAACCTGAATTTGAACTTTACGATTACGACACCGATCCACTTGAAACCGTAAACCTCGCGGATCAACATCCAGAAATCGTGGAAGCCCTCAAAATCAAACTTTCCCGCTACCCAGCACCGGTTTCCAAAAAGAAGAAACAGAATTTAGGCAGCAAGAAAAAAGCCAAGTAACAACATGGGTGACTGGGCCAGAAAACCATCGCCAATGGAGCGACCCCAAATGGAGCCATCGAAAATAAAGCCGCCTGAAAAAAGAGTCATCATTAATCGACTCGTGTTTTCTATTTCCGCCAGCCAACTGGCTGCGTCCAAGCTTGCTCAAGTTGATTTTCGAACGAGGCATTAGGGTGTGGCTGATCAGAAGAAATCACCGCTCGAACGTACAATTCATTTCCCGTCAAATCATAAAATGGTTTTGGCCCTTTGATGGTCGCCAGAACCTTTCCAACGTCTTTCGAGTAAAGCTTGGTTGCCTTCATCGGTTTTCCGTTTGGCTTTAATTGCACGGTGGTTTCGCGATCATAATTTTTCAGCGTACCAATAAACTTAGTCGTGTATTCCACGTTTGTTTGCGTCTTGATTCGAATCGACAATCGATTGGCTGAAAACTGAACCGTCTCCAATTCTACACCGCTAGAGCTGTAGAAGTCGCCCTGATTCATCGCGTCGATCAAACTACTTGCTGACAATTCATTTGACTTCACCATCACCCAACCCCGCCCCATCCGCGACTTCTTCCCTGTGCGATTGTGATAGTGATGACTATCATCAGTGGCCAACCCGAACAGCGGTTTTGATTTGAGTTGATCGATTCGAATTGTATTCGCAATGTCCCACATCAACTCAACGCTGGGACGTTTTTCATCGCCGAGATGATTGATGGATGGATGTCCGTTGTAAACTTCAAAAAACCTCTCCTCGGTCACAGCCGCCAACTCTTCGGCAGTCACGGCCCAGCCAAAATTGGGATGATTCAAATGCAAAAGAATGGGCTCGCCATTCTTTTTTGCTTGTTCCTCAACTGCTCGCAAATTATTGTTGATTGTCTCGATGACGGTCTCACCGCCAACAGGCGAAATGACGTTTTTTAAATTCGTCGCATTCATGTGAATCGGCCTCCCTTCGGCCCTATCACTAATTTCCTCAGCTTCGATCATCAGAAATTTTCCTGGCGACTCAAACCGTTGCTTGATTTCAGTCAAGGTCTTCAGGCGCACCTGATCATTGCCTGAATTTTTGTTCTTCTTAAGTTCAACCCAATCCTCACCAAACACTTTGAGGTAATTCGCGAACGCATTGTCGCCGCCGCGTTGTTTCACCGTCGCCAAATCCATCCATTTGTTTTTGCTTTGGCTCAACACATTGTGATCCGTGATTGCCAAAAAATGATAATCGCGATCAACGAATCGTTTTGCAATCATGTCTGGAAAATCATTCCCGTCACTCCACAACGAATGCGTGTGCAAGTTTCCTTTCCACCAAGTTTTCTCAGCGGCGTCACGCTCGTCAGCGACTGAAGGCACCGCCCAAGCAAACATCCCAAACAACACCAACAGAGTCGGACCCAGATTTCGTAGATGGTTTGATTTCGCACTAAATTCCATCGCCTATTCCCGATTGTTTCAAGACAATTGCACTTGATGATTACGCGAGATAAACTCCTCACTCTCGGATTCTATCACCTAACAAGTGTTAACGGTTTTCATCAAATGAAACTTTTTTTCCAAAACGCAGCCTGTTTGTTCCTGGCTTTATCAATGATCGAGGTTTCCATGGCGCAGGATGCCAGTTACTTGCTACCCGCTCAAGAAGTCGTCGACATCATTGATGCCGCACCCGAACCCGCAGTCTCCATTAGCCCCGACGGCAAATGGATGCTGCTGATAGATCGTGAAGCCATGCCGGATATCTCGGTCATCTCACGGCGAATGCTGCAGCTTGCAGGGATGCGAATCGACCCTGCCGCCAATGGTTCATTTCAAACGAATTATTTAAAAGGCATCTCACTGCGAGCAGTCAACTCAGACCCCAACGATGCATCTGCGCTCACGCGGTTCAAACTTCCTGAGAATCCGAAAATCTCTCGCGTGAGTTGGTCGCACAATTCAAAGAACATTGCTTTCGCGATCGTCACCGACCGAGGACAAGAGCTTTGGACTTGTTCAACCGAAAATCCGCAGCCGAAAAAACTCACGGACCAACTGAATACGGTCTCCGGTGGTTTCCTTTGGATGCCGAACGGCGAAAGCATTCTTTGCCGCCTCGTTCCCGAGAATCGAGGTGAAGAACCTCAATCCGACACCACCCCAACCGGTCCCAACATTCAGGAGTCGTATGGAAACAAGTCTCCGACGCGGACCTACCAGGACTTACTGCAGAATCCTCAAGACGAAGCCCTGTTCGAATATTTTGCGACCACTCAACTGGCAATCTTTCAGCCTGATGGATCTTTCAGGAAACTTGGAAGTCCCCAAATTTTCTCGAGCCTCGAAGTTTCACCCGACGGCAACAATCTTCTTCTGACTACGATTCATAAGCCCTTTAGCTACTTGATGACGTACCGGAGTTTCCCACGAAAAATTCAAGTCTGGAGTACAAACGAATCTGACGATCCACTTTCCTTTACGGTGGCCGACGTTCCGCTGGACGAAAACATTCCCATCGAAGGCGTTCGGGAAGGTCGAAGAAATGTTGAATGGAGATCGGGCGCAGACGCGACGCTTGTTTGGACCGAAGCCCTCGACGGCGGCGACCCGAACAAAAAGGCAGAGCACCGCGATCGTATGATGACGCTGAGTTCACCGTTTGATTCCGAACCTGCAGAACTCGTCAAAACTGAGCATCGCGGCTACGGCCTGACTTATTTCAAAGACCCTACTCTGTTCGCAACCATGGAGTACGATCGCGATCGACGCTGGGTCCGTTCGTTATTGCATGATCAGAAACTTCCGGGCTCAACTCCCAAGACTTTGATGGACCGAAGCATCCGGGACCGTTACGCGGATCCAGGTCGTATTCTCAGCGAAGTCGATGAAACCGGCCACAGTGTCGCAAGGCAAGACGGCGACTGGATTTATCGCTCCGGACAAGGAGCCACTCCCAAAGGCAACCTGCCATTTGTGGCTCGCCAAAGTCTGACAACTCTCGAGACGGAAGAACTATGGCGCTGCGAGGAAGGAACTTACGAATCTGTCGTGCGAATAGTAGACAGCAGCGAATCCACAAAACCGACCATCATCACCAATAGCGAAACACCGACGACACCACCCAACTATTTCTTGCGCGAGCTCAATGATAATTCTCTAAATCCGGTGACTGATTTTAAAGATCCGACTCCTCAAATTCGCGGCATCAAAAAACAGTTGGTGAAGTATGAACGCTCCGACGGAGTTCCGCTTTCGGCGACTTTGTATTTACCAGCAGACTACAAAGAAGGCGATAAGCTTCCGCTATTGGTTTGGGCTTATCCACGTGAGTTCAGCGACGCCAAAACCGCTGGTCAGATTTCGGGCAGCCCATCGCAGTTCACCCGCATGCGAAGCATCACGCATCTGACACTTCTCACCCAAGGCTACGCGATCATGGATTCTGCAACGATGCCCGTCATTGGTGACCCCGAAACCATGAACGATACATTCATCGAGCAAATTGTTGACGCGGCTAAATCCGCTATCGACAAAGCCGTTGAGATGGGTGTTGCGGACCGAGATCGTGTTTGCGTTGGCGGGCACAGCTACGGCGCTTTTATGACCGCGAATTTGATGGCTCATTGCGATCTATTCAAAGCCGGCGTCGCTCGAAGTGGTGCCTACAATCGAACGTTGACGCCGTTCGGATTCCAATCAGAACGCCGACCATACTGGGAAGCCAAGAAAATCTACCACCAGATTTCTCCATTCCTTCACGCCGATAAAATCAACGAACCTTTGTTGTTGATCCACGGTGAAAATGACAACAACAGCGGAACGTTTCCGATTCAGTCGCAGCGAATGTACCAAGCTATCAAAGGCAACGGCGGAACAGTCCGGCTCTGCATGTTACCGTTTGAGTCGCATGGCTATCGCGCCCGGCAGTCCGTGCTTCACACCCAAGCCGAGATGATTAATTGGCTTGATAAGTATGTTAAAAATGCAAAAGAGTAAGTAACCACCTGTACTCAAATTTGCTGACTGACTACGCGTAGCAACCGCTCTCGGCAAGGTTCACTTCCTCGGCGCTGGCGGTTTCGACATGATCGGGTTGAGCCAGAAAACCGAGGTCGGCGTTTCAGATCGTTATCGATGCGTCGACCACTCTCGATGATTAGACTACGATGGAACCATGTCGAAACGTGCCGCAATTCTAACCACCTCTGTTTTGGTTCTTGCCCTTTATGGGTGCAAGAAAACGGAAGATGCGACACAGAGCCTGCAAATCAAACAAGTCACGCAGTCCGAGAATCAGATTATCGCGCTCGCAGACAAATTTTCAGAGCTCGCTAAATTCATGCAGACCCGAGGCGAATCATCCGGCGTCTTTTCGGATTCATTTCTGTATTCAGGAATCAAAACGTTCCAGCTTGACCAATTAACTGGAAAAGCGAACGCAGGCAAAAATGCGACCGCGGAAAACGAACTGATGGTGCATCTGGATTTGACGATTCTGCCTGCACCGGAATCTGTTCAGATACCGCCATCTCAAATCTGGAAAAACGTATTCGAAGGTTGCCGCGTCGGTTCAGAAACTTGCTTTTTGGAAAGCGGAAGCTTCGGCATTCTGTCCGGGCGTTTTCAAAACACCTCAACGTTCGTGGTCGAAACGCTTTACGAAGCCCGAATGCTCCGGGGCGAATTGCCACCGCTTGGAATCAAAGCCTACCAAACGCTGGAATTGGTAGAAGCTTCCACTGACGATTGGCGGATCAACAAATGGACTCAAGACAAATTGTCAATCATTTCTCCGGCCCAACAAAAACCGCTCACAAACCCGCAAACGTTCCTTTTCCAAGACGTTACGTCAACCGCGATTCCTGACACCGAAACTCTACAACGCGTGCAAAGCTCTTCGCATCAGGAACTGCTCGTCAAACATGCGAACACAAAATCGTATGAGTTAAAAGACGTTTCGTTTCGCTACAAACACTACAACGATTGGGAATCCGCATATCAATATCCGGGCGTCAGTGTCGTTGATTTCGACGGCGACGGATTCGACGATCTTTTTATCACCGATCGTTGGCAGCCAGCCCAATTGCTTCGAAATCAAGGCGACGAAACATTTGTCGACGTCACAGAGGCAAGCGGATTGAATGTTGACCAAGTCGCGACCTGCGCTTTGTTTGCCGATTTCGACAACGATGGAGACCCGGACGCATTTGTTTGTCGGACTCTCGAAAGCTGCCTCTATTTCGAAAACAAGGAGGGCAAATTCCACCTCGATGATACCTTTACCGACCGTCACATGAAGTTCGTCGTCTCCGGGTCAGTTGTTGACATCAACAACGATGGATTGCTCGATTTGTATTTAAACACTTACGGATTTTCATCAGACGATTCCGTTTGGCAAACCGAAACCTATCGTAAGCAAGATCGTCAAGAGATGCAGGACCGCGTTCAAAACCAACATTGGTTCCTGAATCGAGGCGGAGCGTCCAACATCGTTTTGATGAATCAGAATGGAAAACTCAAACGGGTCGAAGTAGGTGACGAGCTCGCCCAATGGCGCAACTCTTACCAGACGGCTTGGTCTGATTTTGATGCCGATGGTGATCTGGACATTTACATCTGCAACGATTTTTCACCAGACTATTTTTTACGCAACGACACGCCACGAGGATCTTTTTCGCTTAAAT
Organism: uncultured Pirellulaceae bacterium; assembly: GCA_964595515.1. Classification (GTDB taxonomy): domain Bacteria; phylum Planctomycetota; class Planctomycetia; order Pirellulales; family Pirellulaceae; genus Mariniblastus. The sequence continues at coordinate 2,994 of CAZQQR010000055.1, read as the reverse complement.
TCACTGATGTAACCAGCGAAGTGACCGCAAGCAATATTATGGGATTCGGGATGGGTGCGAGTTGGGGCGACTACAACAATGATGGTCTGCTCGATCTCTACGTCTCGAATATGTACTCCAAAGCCGGCAATCGAATCATCAAACAAATTGACGACGTTCATCCAAAAATCAAAGTCGCTTCACAGGGCAATTTTCTTTACAAAAACTTGGGTGGCAAATTTAAGCAAGTCGCAGGTTTGAAAAAGGACGATCAGCAGGTCTCCAAAGTCGGTTGGTCTTTTGGCGGTCAGTTTGCTGACTTTGACAACGACGGGCTTCTCGACCTTTACGTTCCCAGCGGATATTACACGCCCGACAAAGCGATCCAGACATCCGGCGATTTGTGAAGTTGTCTTTGGCGCACGGTCGTGCGTAACGATCCCAAAAAGCCGCCCCTGTTCGAAGAGCACAAGCAATGGGGCGAGATTGAAATGAACCTGTTCATGCCTAACAAAGTCGGTGAAAAAGCTGGCCCGGTTTTCGTCAGCACGCCGTACAGTGGCAATGAACGGAACCGGTTATTTTTGGGGCGAGGAAACAACTTTGATGATGCTTCCTTGATTTCTGGCGTCGATTTTAAGGAAGACGGAAGGGGCTTTGGGATTTTTGATTTCGATCGTGATGGCTGGCTGGACCTTGCCATCATCAGCCCGAATCAACCTCGATTTCGCATCGCAAAAAACAAGATGAAAGAGGTGTCAGGCTCCAACAATTCGTTCGTCGAAATCCGTTTGGTTGGCGGTAACCATTCCGCTAAATCGTCAACAGAGTGGAGTTCGCGAGACGCGGTTGGGGCTCGAGTCGTTGTAACGACTGGCGATACCAAACGGGCTTTTCAGATTTCATGTGGCGAAGGACTTTCCAGTCAAAACACAAAATCAATTCACGTTGGGTTGGGGAAATCAAAACAGATTGATTCACTCGTCGTCGATTGGCCCAGCGGAAAACAAACCACTCGAAAAAACGTTGCCGCCGGAACGAAACTCTTAATTCAAGAAAAAGAGTAACACGTACCTTTTCCGGATCGCGTTGCTGCAGCGAATTCTAAAAGTCCGCGATCCTAGGTGGTCAGTCAAAGGTAACGTTTGGGGTAGTGGACGAGGCCACGAGTCCTTTCGAGCCAACAAACGCAAGGCTGGATCGAAAAATACTCAGCTCCGACTAAGCGATTTTTGAAGTGGACAGGTTTTCGAGTCAATCTCTGAACCTGAGCGATAGGCACTCAAAAGCCGCTTGGACTCTTTCGCCAGCATCCTTCGAACCTCCCGTCGTTTACCCCTGACGCGTGGAATCTTCATGTCGTCATAAGCAGTCGTTTGATGCCGCATCCAGGCAATCACCGCTGATTCGGCCCGTCGCTCAATCGGAATTCGTTGAGTACGAGCCACCGTACCGCTTCCAACAGGAGTCGCATGCTGGGTTACTGCTTCTGCCAAACGATCCGCAATATCTGCATAGCATTCCGCGAACCCAAGATAGCCGCGAACAGCCGACTGAAAATCTTCAACGTATTTGGTTTGCTTTTTTTCGCGCCGCTTCGCATCTGATACTTTGCGTTTTGCGTAAGCCTCTGTCCCGCGTTCGATTTCAAGTTCGTCGCGAACTGTTTTGATGCGCTCTGCACAGGCCCAAACTCCCAACGAAAAAGTCCTTCGTCCTTTTTTCTGTTTCACCGTCCAACTTGGCCCGCCCGACTTAACACGACGAGTCAATCCCGCATCCCCAGGCGGCAGCAACGACCAGCCCGGTGGCACGGTTAAATTCAAACCCTCGGCGCTAACAACTTGGCGCTTGCTTGGCCCCGGACTAACAACCCTTGTTTTTTCAGGCATGATAATTTTGAACAATATTTCGTTGGCTAGTGGTTCATCAAAACTAAAAATTGGGATCGACCGTAGTGGACGAGGTTACGACCCCCTTGCGTTTGTTCGCTCGAAAGGACTCGTAACCTCGTCCACTACCCTAAACTTTACCTTTGACTGACCACTAGCAATTTCATTCATCGGTGTTTGCGATGATTCATTTAAACGACCGAAGAGCAATGGCTCGTTGTTTAAGAACGTTCGCGGCTGGTTAATGCTTAGGCTGGTAGTCAGCTGAATTTGTCTGATCTGAATATTTCTGGCCATTGAACACGATCATTTGACTTTCATTACATCGACCAAAGTTCCTCTATCGAGAATCGTATCGCGGGAAATCACGAATAAATGCCACCCATATCAAAACACTTAGTCGATCATATTATTCCCAATTGCATTCGATACGACATGAACAACCTGCAAGAACGACCATCCACAAACTACTCTTTGTCATGAATTTTTACAGGATCTTTGGATTTCAGAAGTAGGGTTTGAAAGGCACTACTCACCCATCTAGGTCGCATTGAATCATGATCAGAGAAAAACGTAAGTCCAAACGAACGAAATTGACGGATTCAGAATGCATCGTTGGGCTTGGTTCTGGATCAGCAGCAGGAGCACTACTGGACGTATCCAATGAAGGACTTCGCGTCGGTGGATTAAGTCTGCTGGTCTTACTGGCCGACCAAAAGGTCGTCGTCACAATGGCCGACGAAACCATCTCCGGACGATGCCGAACGGTCACCCGTGAACCTGATGGCACATTTCAAATCGGGATTCTACGAGAGCCGAAAGAGTACATCGATGAATCGCACTCGGTATTGATCAATTCTTACTTGCAATTCAAAGGTCAGAAATTGGTTTGCATCCCCATTGGTTTTGACGACCATACGGTCCAAGTTCGCCTACTGAGCGGCGAAGAGTTGACAGTGGCCAATCATCAAGTCGTCCAGCTTGTTCGTGAAGAACGACTGGAAGAACTTTGCGACAAAGACCTCCTCAGTCATGCACTTCTTACGAACAAAATCAAAGCATCCGGCAACGATTTCGCAGATCGCTCAAAAGTTCTGGCCCACGAATTCGGCCCAACAATCAA
>CAZQQR010000054.1:13512-22467 GCA_964595515.1 uncultured Pirellulaceae bacterium | reverse complement strand
CGTTGCCGCGAGAGCTGTTCGGGCGATCTCCAGCTGTTGTTTTTCAGAACCACGAGTCGTTTGTGCTTCGGCCAATTCCTTTTCCAGCTGCTGAATTTTGGCTGTGGCGACCTGTTGTTGGGCGAGATCGGTTTTCGCTTGCGCTAATTCCGATTCGAGATTGCTGGTCTTTTGCAAGTCGTTGGCAAGCTGGTTGTTGTTGGCTTGGAGTGCCTCAACTTTGGCTGACAACTCAGAAGATGATCGAATGGACGAATCAAGTTTGTCTTGGATTAGAGCTTGCTCTTCCAATGCTGATTTCAATTCAGTTTCAACGGCAGTTTTTTCTTCTTCGGATTTTGAAGCGTTGGCTGCAAGAGTTTCCGCTTGTTGAAGTTTCTGAGCGCTATATGCCAGGTCAGCCTTCAGTTTTTCGGTTTGAGAGTTTAACTCCGAGATCGTTTGCTCTGCCTGCTGCAACTGTTTGCCAGGCTTGTCATCTTCTAGTTTCGCGGTCAACTCTGACGCTTGGGCTTGTAGCTTTTCGATAGAAGATCTGGCTTCTTCCAACTCGGCATTGGATGTTTGGACGGCTTTTGATTGTGACTCTAATTCTTGAGCCTGTGCCGCTTGTGTTTGCTGAGCCTCAGCAAGTTTTGACTTTAGATCATCAATTTCTTGGTTGGACTTTGATTCCTGCTCCGAGGTCAAAGCAAGTTTTTCAGCTGCGAATTTCTCTTTGTCAGCCGCGATGCTGGTTTTCAGTGCTTCGGTTTCTGCGATCCACTTCGACCGCGCTTCAGCAAGTTCACTTTCAGCCTTTGATTTGAGTTGGGATTCAAGCTCTGCCTTTTTTAAGTCGAATTCGGCGGTCAATTTTTCTAGTTCTTGCTCGAGAGATAGTTTCTGTTCGTCTGCAGATTTCTGTTTCTCGTTGAGTTGGTTAACTAGTTCTCGCTCTTTCTCTCTTTCAGCGGAAAGTTCTTCCTGGGCTTTTTCCAATTCGAGAATTTTTGCAACGGCGGCTTCTGCTTCTTTACGATGGCGGTCCGCGTCTGCTTTTTGATTTTCTAGTTCAGTGTTCAGATTGTCGGCTTCGTTCTGAGCTTTCTCCGCTGCCGATTTTAGGGATTCAGCCTCAGTTTTAAGGCTGGCCTCCGACTCCGTAAGAACCGAAAGCTGCTGGGTGACAGTGGCAAGTTCCTGTTTGACCTGCTCCGTAGAATCGCCTTCGGCCGCGATTTCCTGTTTGGATTTGAGTTCCAAACGAGTTTCGCGGAGCGCCTTTGCAATTTCGTTTCGCTGATCTTCGGCTTCGATCAAATATTGCTCTGCTTCTTTTCGACGGCGATACTCTTTTTTAAGCCGTCTTTCAAAACGCTCGAAGAAGGCGGGATCAGTTGCGGCCAGTTCTTTCTTGGCATCATCGAGATCGTCTTTTTCTTCATCGGAATCAGACGAAGCAGCACCAACGGCGAGCCCTGTCGCACCAGCGGCGACAGCACCTAAAACGGCCGCAGTTGAACCGGTCGATTGTTTCTCAAGTTCGGCAATCGATTCGTTGGCCTTTTCAAGTTGGTTCTTGATGGTTTGTTTTTCTGAAACCAGCGCTTCCTTCTCGGTTTGAATCGCCATCAATTCGTTCCGGGTTTTTTCTAGCTCCGATTGGGATGACTGGGCCGTTTCTTGGGCCGATTTTTCCGCGGCTTCAATCCTGGCGAGCAATTCTGATTTTTCTTGCTCGAGCTGACTTGCTTTGGCTTCACTTGCCGCAAGAGCTTCATTTGTTTCGTCAGATTGATTTGTGTTGACCTCGGTAGCAATATCAGACTGTTGGCCGGACATAGAATCTTCGACGATTTCTGTTGGCTCTTTTAACGTCTCTTCACTACTGAATGGGACTTGTTCGCTTTGGTCCTCATCGGTGTCAGCAACTTCATCGGTCGCCTCTTTCAGAGTATCCAAGCTGCTAAAGGCGACTTCTTCGGGGGCGCTTGCCTGACTGGTTTCCTCGGATTCAACCACAGCATCGGTTGGATCTTTCAGGGTATCAACGCTGCTGAATGGTGTTTCTGATGCGACTGTTGGGTCGCTTTCAAGATCGAGGTCTTCGAAAGAATCGCCTTCATCAGTTGGCTCGGATGATGCTTCGCTGACTGAATCATCATCGAGCGAGAATGCTTCGAAAGAATCGTCTTCCGAACTTTCTTCAGCGGCCGGTGAATCGGCTTGTTCTGGTTCGCGAATGGTAGCAACTTGGTTTGAGACTTCTACATTCTCGTTAGTCAAGAAATCTTCATCAGCATCGAAGTCAAAGCTCTCGTCTTCTTCGGCGGCAGACTGGAGATCAAAATTGTCTGAATCAGCTTCATCTCCAGAAAATTCCTCGACGGCTTGTTCGGCATCGGGTGCTGAGCTGCTGAATTCAACTTCTTCATCATTGTCAAATGAGAACTCAGCTGAGTCATCGTCTGAATCGCTGTCGGGCGAGTCAGCATCAAAATTTGCTGCGAACTCGTCGACTTGCTCATCAATTTCTGAACTCACCGTAGTTTCGGTCTGGTCAATGACTTCTGTGGCAGCATCAACAATATTACCGTTGGTTGATTCGCCATTTGTGGAGACTGCCTCTTTTTTCTTAGAGCGAAACATTCCGAAGATTCGCGATAGGATTCCACCAGTGGCTGCGGCTCCCGCGACGGCTGCTGCGGTTCCAGCCGCTGCAGTTGATTCGACGGCATCGGTGGTCTTTTCGCTGACAGCCGTCATCGAGTCCTGTGCGAATTCAGAAACCCCGTCGACAATTGATTCTGCTTGAGCAGTTGTACTCTCAGAAATCTCGTCGAAGTGATCGCCAATTTCTTCTGAGCCTGTTGCCATAGTTTCATCAGCAAATTCGGCAACGTCTCCTGCCATCTCATCGACGCCGTCAAAGGCCGATTCGACAGGTTCTGCTATTGCATCTGCAGACTCCAAATTCGATTCCTGTAAGTGAGTCGCAGAGTCGGCTAGATCTGAATCCAAAGCAATTTCTTCGCCCAACGAGTCGTCAGAAAGATTGAAGTCCGCGAATGAGTCGTCGTCGGCCTGTAGCGTTCCTGAGCCTGGTAAAGAACTTTCTTCGAGCGAATCGTCGGTGACTAATGGTGAATTCGACTCATCTGAGAGGTCTTCGCTTGAGTCAGCAAACATCGCGTCAAAATCATCTGAGTCGTCCAAGTCGCCGGCAGCGGAAGCGAGTTGCGCAGGTTGGTTCTCGCCGGCGGATTCATCGGAACCAAGATCGATCGTAGGTTCGTTTTCGAAGTCAAGTTCCGCGTCTTCCAAATCGAATTCGTCATCGGAAAGATCGAAATCGAAATCTTCGTTGGAATCGTCGTCTTTGAGGCTCATGAGGGCTTCTTCGTCAGATGGAACAAGAGGGGGAGTAGAGTCGTGGGGTTGGATGCCATTTTTTTCCTGGTCTTCGATTTCGGCTTCGAGTTCTTTATCGCTTTCAGCAGCGGCATTAAATTCTTGAACTTCGCCGTCAGAGAAATCCATATCGATTTCAGAATCGTCGTCTTCAAGTTCTTCGTCCATGTCAGCAATCTCAAAGTCATCGAGCTGGGAAGGCTCAGCATCTACAGGAGCAAAGCGTTCTTCTTCCGCAGAGAGATCTTCTAATTCATCATCTTCTATTGGGTCTTCCACGTGGATGGTTTTTGCAAGACCAGCATCCTCTGCTGAAAACTCCATAGACTCGGAATTCGATGTAGCAAGCGTGTCAGATGCGGTGTTGCGAACGGTTTGTTCGGCTGATGATTCAACGGGTGATTCAGTGGGTGGCTTGGCACTGTCTCGTTTTTTGGTTTCAATCTGGTCGAACTGGTCGAGTGCTTTATCGAATGACTTTCGATCAACGCCATCTGGACTCATGTTGAATCGTTCGGACTTTTTGAACTGCCCGGCAGCCGTTTCTTCATCGGTGACCGTGGTTCGATTTCCGCGGCCGCGAAGCAATGGCAGCAGTAGTAAAGGAAGTAACAGCAACGGGAGGAAATAGGCCCAGATGGGAATGGAATCCCAGATGCTTTCTTCAACGGTCGTCGCGGCAGGTTTAACAGCCGCGTTGGTTTGCTGTGCTGTCTCCGAAATCGGATTGCCGTCGGTGTCTTTGAGAGATTGCTCTACCGCATCTTCAGGCGAATCTGTTGTCTCTCCAGACTCAGAAGTCTGCGTCTGATTGTTGGGAGTAGAACTCTGGAATTTTGGCACGAATTTCAAGAGGATGATCTCCAAAACCTACGAAACAAAACGATAGGTGATTTTTGGTTTTTGAATTCATCCCTGATTTAAGCAGTGTTCTTTATCCTCAAAGAACTCGACTGATATCATTTAAAAAAAAGTCGTTTTGACAGCCATGCTCAGACCCTATTGTATCCAAAAAAACTGGCAAAAAGTAGTAATACGTTAAATGATGAGCGACACTGGATCCGACGGTTTTTAGGTGTCGATACAAGCCACCTTTCAAAAGTAAGCTGATTCGACGAATATAAGAGGGCAAAGTGGAATTCGCTGAGCAATTCCGTGAGTGTTGTTTCGTTTTATTTATATATTCAGGTTATCCGGCTAGTGGCAAAAGAATCATACGTAGCTTTCGACGAGTTTGATCAAGACAAAGTTGTGATCTCAAAAGAGGAGATCGGGAAAGTCAATCCCCATCGATTTGAGATGATCTTGCTCGACGGGATTTATTACATCGATGATGACCGAGCAGTAGGTTACAAAGACGTTGAAGAAGACGCGTTTTGGGTGCGAGGCCATTTCCCCAACAAGCCACTAATGCCCGGTGTCTTGATCTGTGAGTGCGCCGCACAACTTTCGTCCTACTACGCTCTAACGCGAGGATTGGTGGACGGCGGGTATGTGGGACTTGGTGGATTGGAAAGCATTCGATTCCGCGGTCCAGTGGTTCCCGGTGACCGGTTGATCGTAATGCTTCGACGCGGCAAGGTTCGAAAGAACGTCATTTTCTCCGCCGAGTTTCAAGGCTTTGTCAACGAAACGCTGGTCGTTGACGGGACCATCAAAGGCGTTGCACTTGGCGAAGGCTAGTGGTCAAGGTTTGTGGTCTGTCACTGACTAAAAAGTCGCCTGTGATTTTCGCTGCAAGGGTCAGGGTTTCAGGGGCAGTGTGTCAGCGTTTTCGATGAAGCACCGTAGCGGACGTCGTCAAGACTTCCGGGATTGCAAGCGAGGTCGTAAACCTTCTTTCACGCGGTCAGAACTCTTGACAAGTTCCGCTACCCAAATTTGAACTCAGCTGCCGCCCAGCTTAATCAGTCTATTTTCCGGGAGCAGCGATGTCTTGCCAAACGCAACCAGCCCAAGACCATCCAACACCGAATCCAACCATCAAATTCTTCAGTTCCGAAGACATTCCTTTGTCTCGCATTTGGTTGATCAAAATCGGAATCGTTGAAGACACAGTATTCCCAAAATCTTGAAGCAAGATCGGAACCTTTTCTTCTTCGACTTCAAGTGCGAGCTGCAACTGGCTCAGCATTTTGTAGGTTGCTTGATGGAACAAATAATATCCAACGTCTGATTTGCTTAATCCAGCCGCGCTCATGATCTCGTCCATGAAAGGTGGAATCGAGCCGATCGTAAAATTGATCAACCCTGGACCATCCATGTACAAATCGCTTTTCCAACGTTTTCGATGTCGCGGTTCGATGGCGTCTTGTTGGTCACGAAATCCGTTTTCGGTAGCAAGCAAAGTGTCAGCACCGGACCCGTCCGTACCAAAGCGAAACTCCCACATTGACTGAGTGTCGTTGGCTTCGACCAAAGTCGCCGCCGCGCCGTCGCCGAAAATCGTTCGCAGGCTACGATCTTTTTTGTCGATGAGTTTGGTGTAAGTCTCCGCCGTAACAAACAAAATGCGTTTCGCAGCGCCTGAACGAATCAGGCCATCGCAGATCGAAAGTCCGTACACGTATCCGCTGCAGCCAAGATTGAAATCAAGTGCTCCACAATGCGTCGGCAGTCCCAAACGATCTTGCATCAAACACGCTGTCGTGGGCAACGGATAGTCTGGAGTCTGAGTGCAGAACAACAGAAAATCGATGGACGCCGGATCGATGTCGAATTCTTCAAACAGCTTTTCTGCGGCTTTGACACCGAGGTCTGAGGAACACTCGCCTTCGGCCGCGATATGTCGTTTGTGGATTCCCGTCTTGGACGCGATCAAGTCCATATCCCATTTGGGATTGTCTGCTCTCAAGTCCGCATTTGTTTCGATGCGCTCTGGAAAGTGAACTGCGATGGGGCCAACGGCTGCGTATTTCACGATTTATTTATCCGCGAAACGAACGCGGTTTGAATTCTGGTCTTCTGGACAAATATCGAATCCAAAAAGTTACCAGAATTTGACTGGCTCGCGAAGATGACAATTGCCTAACTTGCCAATTTAAGCCGCGATTGAACGCTGGTCCTGACGGTTGTCGGCGAGTTTTTCGATTTGAAGCCGATTCAGCGACTTGAACTCGCCATTCTCACTCGATTGAACCAGCACCAATGAACTAGAATGAAGCATTCTTGGCATGTAAAACCAGCTGGATTCTAAATCAGATTCCGAATATCCGCTTGAGATCACGATCAAGTCGGTTCTTACATGAGAATTTGCGATTCTGGCAATCGCGGAAGCCAGATTCCCCGGGACAAGCTGGGTTTTCACATCTTGGAAATTCAATTTGCGATGCATTTTAATTAGCGGAAGCGGATCTCCTGTTGCCCGAGCATCGAACGAATCGACGCCGGTGTAACGCAGACTCGGGCTGATCGCAAACTTTCGCGCAACACGAATCATTTTTTCGACGCGTGTTCCGTCACCCATGCCAACTTCGACGATTGAGCGAAATTTGTTCTTGCGGATGACCTTGAAAATTTGGCGATCGCACGCAGGCTTGGCCAACATCGTCAGGTTAAAATATCCGAGGGATGATAGAGGTTTCATAGTTCTGATCACTTAGTACCCAAAAAGCATTCCACAAACGACGAGGATGTGAGACCCGCTCACACCTATCTTCAGATCGACCGGATAAAACGAATTCATTGGTCTCAAAGACATAGCTGGAAGATGCGTCAGGTTTGACAACGCTTTGTTCTCTTCTGAAATCGGAACAATCCGCAAAGTCGGATGTCAACGGAAAAGTCTTCCAAACAGTTTTCGAATCTGAACCCCAATCCGGTATCCAAACGTATAGTTTTCTGCGATGCCAGACCGGCGTAAGGATTGCCGGTACTCCCAACGCATGCTCCCCAAGCATGCTACCTGCACACAACGTGCTTTCTGTTTGGCAATGCGTAGCTCTCTAGCGCCCAAGGATCGTGGCGTTTTTCCAGAACCAAGATGGTTCGGATCAACCCGTGGTCCAGACGTTGTCTCGTCTCGACCTCCGGACAATGCGTTTAGAGATTTGAAATGTCCCAGGATCAGAGTGAATCGACCAAGCGTCGGTTGAAATTTGAAGAGTTCGAGCAACGATTGGTGATGTCTGCCCAAGCGGTCGGCAGCATATTGCCTGAACTTGATGTCGCTGCGCCTGCGATTACCCAACAAGAAGTCACACTCGACAATGCTTCTTCTGAAAATGCACACACCCAAGCCGCTGGTGTTGCGGCTGAATATGGATTCGATGGAGCCGGGCAAACCGTTGCTGTAATCGATTCAGGAATCGCTTGGGATCACTACGCACTCGGAGGTGCGTTCGGCGAAGGAGCCAAAGTCGTCGGTGGTTGGGACTTTGCCGAAAACGATGCCAACCCCTACGACGATGGACCCGCCGGTTACCACGGAACACACGTTGCCGGAATCATTGGAAGCACCGACGACACCTATCGCGGTGTTAGTTCAGGCGTCGACTTGGTCGCTCTCCGCGTATTCGGCGACCGAGGCGAAGGCGAACTTGAATGGGTTGAGCAAGCCCTTCAATGGGTTCACGAAAACAAAGACAGTTTTGAAAACCCAATCACCACCGTCAATCTTTCGCTTGGTACCAACTGGAATGCAGAGAATTCTCCAGAATGGGCAATTCTGGAAGACGAATTTGCGAAACTCGAAGCCGACGGATTATTCATCAGCGTCGCCGCAGGAAACTCATTCAAATCATTCGGTGAAGCCGGCCTCAGCTACCCCGCAGTCAGCGAACACGTCGTTCCCGTTGCCAGTCACGATGCCGAAGGACAAATTAGTGATTTCTCTCAAAGAGACGAAGGAGTACTGGTCGCGCCGGGTGAGTTACTGCGAAGCACCGCACCGGATCATTTGTTTTTTGGTTCTTCCACCAACGACTTTGTCGGATCAACTGGAACCAGCATGTCGGCGCCCTATGTCGCAGGAGCCAGCGCTGTGTTGCGACAGGCAAACGAGTTCATGGGTGTCGAAAACGTCACCCAAGACATGCTCTATCAACAGTTCATGGACACCGCAGATCAGATCTATGACTCGGTAACCAGCCAATATTATTACCGCGTCAATCTAGAAGCCGCTCTCGAGTCCGTTGTTTCCGATCGCCATCTCGAGGAAACAGCAACTGAAATTGGTACCGTTAATGGCGGTGAAGTAATCGAAGGAACCATTGGAAAGATCTCCGATGTCGATTCATTCAGTTTTACCGCCAGCCAATCGGGAACTGTCACGCTGGACATGAGCGTCACTGATGATCTCGCTCCGCTCGTGGATGTTGCTGGCGTCAACACCTCAATCAACGGCAACAAAATTTCTTTCGATGTTGTCAAAGGTCAGACTTATGAGTTTGCGATCGCGACCGCAGATGGAAACGGGCACTATCAAATCAAGATGGACCTCGATGCCGCGAAAGAGACAAACCAGGGTGAAGTAAATGTTCCGACGGGCAACACAGGATCCAGTTTCACAAACTGGGGCACAGTCGTCTCGGGCGAAATTCTAAATCAACAGGTTAATGGTGA
>CAZQQR010000054.1:11000-13412 GCA_964595515.1 uncultured Pirellulaceae bacterium | reverse complement strand
GACAATCTTGTTACCGAGTCAAACGGCGAGCTGATCATCAACGGTACCAACCGAGAAGACACCTTCGTTTTTGACGCCAGTAACGGGATCGCTTTTAACGTCAACGGAGTCGACTATCAGTTTGACGCAAGTCGAATCAGCAATGTGACTGTGGTGGGACACCAAAGCAATGATCGGATCGAGTTGACTTTGGGTGACGAAAACGATCGCGTTTGGACCCGAGAAACTGGCGTCAACTTTGTCAACGAATCCATGACGTTTCTAGCTTTCGATATCAGGAACGTTACGGTTGATGCTGGCGGTGGCTATGACGTTGTTTCAATGGAAGACTCTGCAGGCAACGATGTATTTCGGTCAAACCACACCAACAAAGGTGCAGATGCTTCCTATACTGGCGGTGGATTCTCCAGCGAAGCACGCGGCTTTGACGTTGTCTATGCGGTCGGAACCGGTGGAGACGATCAAGCGTTTCTAAATGGTAGTAGCGGCGATGATCTCTTCGTCGCTCGTGGTTCATTGAACACGATTTGGGCTGGCGACACGACCGTGATGGCCGACCATTTTGAGTCGACGACGATTGATGGAATTGGCGGATCTGATACCGCAAACGTTTACGATTCCAGTGGAGACGATCAACTGGTTTTGGCCCCCGGAGCGGGGTCGCTTGAGAATAGCGAATACTCAATCCAATGGTCAAACATCAGCCGAACGAATGCCTTCTCAAGCCAGGGAAATGACTCGGCGACATTGTATGACTCGGCCGGCAATGACACACTTTATTCTGCCAACGGGATGAATGTGCTCAGTGGTGACGGGTTCATGTCCTACGCCGAAGGGTTTGATCACGTAGAAGTGATCGCTTCGACAGGCGTTGATTTTGGACAAGTCCACGACACCGCTGGCAATGATCGGTTTTACAGTGAAGCAGGTTCAACGCGAATGGAGTCAGAATCATCAACCGTTGAAACCAGAGGCTTCAAAGCCGTCAATCTGATTTCCAAGAACGGCGGATACGACCGAGCGACTGTTGTCGGAACTGATTCCGCCGATGTGTTAACGGCTGACGTAGACTCCATCAACGTTGTGAATTCCAACGGCCTTGCCAATCGCCTCGTTGGAATGGACGAAACCTCCGTCGATCTCGGTGGCGGAATTGATTTCGCTTACTTGGTTGGTTCTTCGGGAAAAGAAGTTCTAACCGGTGACTATGACGAGGTCGAATTTGAGACAACGTTGCAGTTACTACGGATGACAAACGCTGAGCACACCGAGTTTGACGGAAATGGTGGAGGTGACGAAGTTCAATTGCAAGAGTTTAAAGCTTTGGATTTGTTGGAGACGCTTGGCGATAAAGCCGTTGCCTATCTCCAAGACCACACGATTTCGGTGGAAGGCATTGAACTACTGGAAGCAAAAACCGTCGAGAACGCGATCGCGGGTTACGATCTCGATAAGGTTGATTTCTCTTATATGCTTCGCGGCAAATGGGCCAAGAGCTAAGCGATTTCGTTCGTCTCGCGAACTCACTCGTTTTCCTGACGCCACAGGCGCGGCCCGCCTTTGTCCCGGCTCCGTTTCTCAATGAAACGTTGCGATCTGATCCAACGGCTTTTTAGAAATGTCTGGAACGGTTGCGTCTTCGGCAGGGTAGCCAGCAACCAGAACCAAGAACGGACGTTCATGACTGGGACGTCCCAAGATTTCGTTTAAGAATTTCATTGGGCTGGGCGTGTGCGTCAAAGTCACCAATCCTGCATGGTGGAGCGCGTTGATCAAAAAGCCCGTCGCGATTCCAACCGATTCACTCACGTAATAGTGTTTCACTTTTTTGCCATTGGGCGACAGGTCAAACGTTTTTGCAAAAATCACAATCAAGTACGGTGCGATTTCGAGAAACGGTTTGGAGTCATCCGTTCCCAGCGGGGCTAGAACATCAAGCCACTCCTGTGGTGCTTTGCCTGAGTAGAACTCCTGTTCTTCTATTTCTGCGGCGGCGCGGATTTTTGATTTAACTTCGCTGGATTGGACAACAGCAAAATGCCAGGGTTGAAGATTTGCGCCGTTGGGAGCAGTGCCCGCGGCCAACAGACACTGCTGAATGACTTCAGCGGGTACTTCTCGGTCAGAAAAATCTCGCACGGTTCGGCGATTTCGAATCTCTTCATAAAAAGAAGTAGCTCGCTGAACCATTTCTGATTTTGAGTACTCTTTGAAGCCAGGTAGGGGGATGAACGTTGATTTGGACATTCGATCGATACTAAAAATTAATTGGGGAGCGGCTTTGATTGCTGCGTCTCAATATCACGTCGCGACGTCGGCATGTCGAGTGTATATTTAGGCTGGTTTGATATATTCTTTGAGTAGATTTGTTTGACGAATCTTTTGTGGCAGAGGACGTGGATGGTTTCACAA
>CAZQQR010000054.1:8553-10900 GCA_964595515.1 uncultured Pirellulaceae bacterium | reverse complement strand
GGGCGACGCGGGCCTCGTTGGAGCCAATATCGAGGAAGACGCGGTCAGTCTATTACCAAACGAATTATGCCCACTAAATGGAGCCCGGAATCTGGAATCAGTTGGACAACTGAGCTACCGGGTCGCGGGTCATCCAGTCCGATTACTTACCAAGACAACGTTTTTGTTACCGCAGCCACAGGCTACGGGAATTCGGCCAAGGAACCTGGCAAAGTAGATGACTTGGTTCAGCACCTTCTGTGTTTGGATGCCCACAACGGATCATTGCGATGGAAGAAAAGTGTCAAAGGTTCCGGATTGACGATGCGACTCAACGAAAATTTGCTTCGTCACGGATTCGCTTCTAGTACACCCACAACGGATGGTGAGTTGGTCTACGCTTTTTTTGGTCAGACAGGTTTGTTTGCTTTTGATCTCGAAGGCAATTTGGTTTGGCAGGCCGATTGCGGATTTGGATACAACTATTTTGGCTCCAGTGCCTCTTTGACAGTCTACAAAGACTTATTGATCGTCAATGCGAGTATCGAGAGCAAGTCGGTTTTTGCTTTTAACAAAAAAACTGGCGAAGGCGTCTGGCGAATCGAGGGGATCGATCGAAGCTGGTCGATGCCAGTCATTGGAGCCAACAAGGATGGCAAAGATGAATTGGTGTTGATGGAAGAAGGTTTTGTTCGAGGCTACAACCCGGAAACTGGCGAGGAACTTTGGCACTGCGAAGGCGTGAACAACTATGTGATTGCTACTCCATTTTTGTACGATGGAATCGCATACTGTAACGGCGGTATCGAGAAACAGATGATGGCCATTCGGCTTGGGGGAAGCGGCGATGTGACTGAGACCCACAAGCTGTGGGAAGTACCCATGGGTGCAAACGTGAGTTCCCCGATTTATCTTACCGGCTACGTTTTCTTGGTGGCGGACAATGGCATTCTGCAATGCTTTGAAGCTGCGACAGGAAAACTGGTTTCGAAAAGTCGTTTGCCAACCAAATCCCGATTCTATGCTTCACCATTGTTGGCTGGTGACAAGCTTTACTTTCCGCTTGAGGACAATGGGGTTTATGTTTGCGAGGCTTCATCGAAAACGGAAAAGGTGTCTCACAATCAATTTGATCCCGACAAAAATTCGTTGAAGGCTTCGTTTGCGGCCGGGATCGATATGAGTCTGCTGATTCGTAATGACAAAAAAATCTATTGCTTTGGAAAGATCACACCCGAATTAATCGAGAACAAGGTTGCTGATTTCAGCGACGATTCAGAGTTGATTATTCCCCGCCCTCGATACGATTTTGACAAAAACACCAAACGTGTCCGAGTCTATCAGTACTATATCGATCTCGACCCCGAGATCTGCCGAATGACTGTGATCGCGCCGTACCGATCAGTGATTACGGATGAGCAAAAAACGGAAGCCTACAAAATCATCAATGATGATTTCGCTCCATTCGATGAAATGCGTCAGCGGTATGCGGATGCTAGGTGGGCTTTCCTTCAAAGTGGCTCAAAAGATGAAGACGCTTTGATTGAGAAGCTGAAAGTAATTGAAAAAGATGCGACCGTTTACGCCGACAAAGTCCGCGTCAAAATCAAAAAGCTGTTTTCAAAAGAACAGATGGATCAACACTTAAAAGAAGCCGCCGAGCGCCGGGCAAAGGCGAAAAAGAAGTAAGGCGACTAAGGCAATCAAGACATTGGCCAAGCGAGACATCAGGAGGTCAAGACGTCAAAGTGATCGTTGTTTTGACATCCTTCATCGCAATTTTTGCTTGAGCATAGTTTGGGTCTAATTGCAGTGCCGCGTTCAAGTGCTTTTGCGATTTATGTAGTTCGTTGATGTTTCGGTAGTGCAGCCCCAGCGAATAGTGAACTTCTTCGAGGATTCCAATTTGGCATCCCAGTGCTCGGGTGAGAATTGCTTCCGCTTCATCGTGCTTTGACTGACGCATCAACACGTTGGATAAAAACACGTAGCCGGTTGCGTCGGTCGGGTCGGCATCAATCTGTTTCTGATAAAAGGCAGCCGCCGTGTTGAGGTCGCCCTGGTTTTTGTGAAGATTGCCAAGTTGCCCGTAAATCACATCACAGTCTTCGCCCTTTGCCAATTCAATTGCTTGTTGAAACGCTTTTTCTGCTTCACTGTAGCGGGCGAGTTGCGACAAAGCATGTCCCAAATCGAGCCAGCCCCGTTGGTTTTCGGGGTTGGCGTCGAGGAACTTTTTCACAAGCACTACGGCTGTCGAAAACTGACCGGCATCCATCGCGCTGATGATGGCTTGTACTTCAGGACTTAGTTTCTTTTTAGCCATGGAAGCAATACTTCCTGTATGAAGCGTTTTAAATCAGTTGCG
>CAZQQR010000054.1:3392-8453 GCA_964595515.1 uncultured Pirellulaceae bacterium | reverse complement strand
AAATCAGTTGCGGAGGCGAAACTGGTTTTAAACTTCGACGACTGTCGCCTTGGTGATTGTTACGTCTTCGAGAGGACGGTCGCTCGGATTGGTTTGCATACCACCAATTGTTCGAACGACTTCCATGGAAGCATCGTCACTCGTTTTTCCGAACGCCGTGTACTGGCCATCAAGAAAGTCTTGAGTGCCCAAGCAGATAAAGAACTGCGAGCCAGCTGAGTTTGGATTGCTGGATCGGGCCATCGACAAAACGCCCTCAGTGTGAGGCGTGGGATTGAATTCGGCATCGATGTTGTAACCAGGACCGCCCATCCCATTTCCATCCGGGCAGCCGCCTTGCACCATGAAACCTTCGATAACTCGGTGGAAAATCAAGCCATCGTAAAATCCAATTTTGGCAAGACCGATCATGTTTCGACAGTGTCCCGGAGCAACGTCAGGTAGGAGATCAAGCTGGATGTTGCCAGCCGAAGTCTCTAGTTGGATCTGGTATTTCTTAGCAGCAAAATCCAAATCGGCAGTTGCTTCGTCCACTTTTTCTTTTTGACTCATTTGTTTCGCTTTATTTTTGGTGAGATTCTGTCTGTTCCGGGCCAGAAAGTATTTCACACGAGATACCAAGAGGCAAGCGGGCGCTTGGTCAATGGGCGAATAGCGCACAAAAAAACGCCGCGTGTTAAACGCGGCGCTTCTCAATCTTGTTGCCCCTGGTGGCAAGATTGAATCACACCATCCGAATTGTTTGCGCCGAAGATCGACGGAAATGTGAATTACTTAATGGCCAGTGTCTCAACGTTTGGATTGATAATGGCAGTCGATTTGTTGATCGTCGCGTCTTCGATCGTAATTTCAGATTTTGCGGGCGACATTCCCTGCTTGAAGTACGGGTTCTTGATCGAAACCGGAGGGGCCGCTGGGTATGACATTTCGACGGGAGCGATTCCTGCTGGAGCGGCATAAGGGCTAATGCCGTAAGGCCGTTTGACGATGTGGCTGTAGTAAACGGGTGGGTATTGAGCAAAATACGGAAGCTGTTCTCTTGGGCTTGAGCAACCAAAGCCCAAACCGATTCCTCGACCAGCACCACAGTTGGAATTAATCCCTGCGCCGAATTGGTAACCTCCGGCAAAGTTTTGCGCTTGTGCGCTCGAGTCAGTTAAAACAGAAAAAGCGGTGATTGCTACCGCGATTGCAAAGAAACGAATCATGATGACCTTTCGTGGATGCAGTTCGATGAGTGATTCACATTGTTGATATGGAATAAGCCAATGAACGAAAAGTCGCTCAAAAATTGGCTTACCATTCCACGTTAAATGCAGCCACTTTTCATGCAAGTCAGAAAGTCAAACGAGTTGTAAAATAAACGTGAACTTAAACAGGCTGGCAGGCAGTGCTAACCATTAGAACCACTACAATCCAACGAAACGCTAGCGGTCATTCGTCTTGAAGCAGCTGATCGAAAATGCCACACTCCGCCGAAATGGTCCGCCTCAACCTGGGGCAATTTTGGCTTGATAGGCTCGAATGGGAACGCGAATAAAACTCTCCAACGGACGACGGCTTGTTGACGATGTCATCAACATGGCGTCGAAAATGCCGACCGCCGGCATGTCGGGTGATTTCGATGTAAAACTGGCGTCCAAGTTTCGACGCATTTCTAAACCACGCATCTCTTGGAACGTTCTCTACATGAAGGCTTACGCTTGCGTAAGCGCAGAGTTTGCTGAGCTTCGAAGGTCCTACGTAAAATTCCCTTGGCCCCACATTTACGAGCATCAATACAACGTTTGTATGATGACGATCAGCCGGGAATATCAAGGCGAGGAGCGGCTGTTCTTTGCCAGATTCAATCGGCCGGACGAGCAGAGTTTGGTTGAACTTCAAAAACAATATGACATCTACCGCCGTTCTCCCGTTGAAGAGATCAAGCAGTTTCGACACCAGATGAATTTCGCCAAACTACCGACGTTCGTCAGGAGGTTTGGTTGGTGGTGTTTGTACAACGTTTGGCCTGAAAAAAGAGCTTCCCACATGGGGACGTTTGGGATGAGCTTTTCGGGATACAAAGGCGCGTATGGTTCAAAGCACCTTGGCCCTAATACGACGACGATCGGAGTTGATCCGTTTCCGAGAAAGGGCGTCGCCAAAACACTGTTGACGTTTGATCATCGAATTATTGATGGGACTCCAGTCACCAAAGTGCTTCAGCGACTGCATCACATTTTAAACACGTCGATTCGAGTTGAACTGGCCCAATTGGCTGGTGTCGATCCCGAAACTGCTGAGCCATTCACAGAAGAACAGTTGCTCGCGTTCAAAAAGCAAAAGCGGTTGGAGCGAATCGGTTCCAATCGCCGCAAGACAGCCTGACGTTTGTCTCGGTCGAGCCAATGGTATTCTTTTCAAGCCAGGTTCGTTCTCAAAGCCAAGGTTTTACTAAAGCAAAGCTGAGCCTATCGAACGATGTCCGATGAAGCACCGCCGCTCTTGGACATTGCTTGACGAACCGTCTCAAGATAGATGCGTGGATTGGATTGGAATTTTGTTCGAGTTTCCATGGAATCGAAAAGCACGATGCGCTGGTTGGGAGTCTTACCCATGAACACCCCGTATTCTTCTTTGCCATCAACCAGGTTTCCGGTCTCTTTGTAGATGACCGGATCGTAGCCAGCCAAAATTGGACTGTAGGCATCGGGGTCGCTTTGGAACTGCGTCAAACAAGCCTTGTTGGCGAACAAGTAAATTCGATTTCGATGAATACATCCGAAGTTTTCGTCGCCATCAACCCAACGGCCTTCTGACAACAGACTGACGGGGCATTTTCCCCGCAGTGCGAATTCACTTTTGGCCGGAACCTTTGCTGCTTCCGCTAGTCCCTTCTCGATTGGCGTGTCGGTGGAGCGATGATGGATGTTTCGGTTGCCCGTACTTGCCATTTGGGCTGGAACTTGATGGCGCATTACCATGGGTTGGTTGTCGGCTGCGTTGTTTGGGATGGTGACAACTTGCGACGGAATCATTTTAGGTGTTGGCAAATTGATTTTAGCTTGATAGTTGCCAAGGCCAGCGCTTTGAACCGCTGTGTGCTTGCCATAAAACTTGTCCGACATGACAAGCTTGGGTTCAGGTTTGAATTGTTGAAGTTTTTCCTCAGCCTGTTGGCGGACAAGTTTGGCTGCTACGTCCGAGGTCTTTAGAGGTTGTAAATCGTGGTTTGGAATTTGTCTCTGAGGCACCAACGATTCAACTTGGTCCTCAGGTTCGAGCGTCAAAAGATCCCCTTCTGTCGACCGTTGAAATGATCGGTCAGGTTGAAGTTGTGCACCAAAACTATTTTGAGCCAGCTGAGTTGCGTGAAAGGAATTCGTGATTCGTCGTTCTTGTGGCGGTTGATCTGCTGCCACAGCCACTGGAGGCTCTTTGACAAATGGGTTCTTGACAACGCTACCGGGTTTTTGGGTTTGCGTTGTTGGCGCATTCCCGCGACGTGCCAACTCACGTGAATTGACCGATGGCAGCGGCGCGTCATGTGTCGGCAACTCTGGTGTGAACGAAGCTGTTTGGGCGATCAAGCGAGGATTTGCGTTCATTGCCTCTTCGATTTCAGCAAGGCTTTGCTTTAGTGATGGATCACTTCCTTCACCAAGGCTATTGATGATGCCGGACAGATCGGTAAGCATTTTCTGATAGGAAGAAGCATTGGTTGGGCTTTTCCTTCGCATCACAACGCGTCCCGCAGGCGTGATAACAACATCGTAAGGCAAGCTTGGGACACCGTATTCTTGAACGAGTGATTTTTGTGAGGGAGCGTCGATTCGAACTCCAACTACATTTTGATTGAACTCACGTTGAACGGCTGGATGCGTGTAAACATAAGTGTCAACGGTTCGCCCGTCTCGGGATGCTTCCGATGTGAAATGCAGGAGGACCAGTTTGTTGCCTTGGGCGGCGACCTGTGTTGCTGAATCCAGTTTCGTGAACCAGGAAATCTCATCCGCAGAAGCAAGGTTGGCAGACAAAACTGAGGCAGCAAATAAAATTGCAATCGTTGTTCGGCCGAAGGGAAAAGAATGCATGTCTAATCTTTGAGAAATACCGGTAAATGTTATTAGCCCTATCGTTTGGAATCGGCACAACCCAAACCCATGCTTGATAAACCTTGCGGGATATTCGGAAAATGAAGACAAACGGTAGTGTTTGTGGCCAATCTGGCCGATAGTGCATAAGGCTGGAAAATTGGGCAATTTTTTCAATTATGCTTGACAGCATCCAGCGTTTGGTTAACACTTTCAGCAGATCAAGCTTTCGCCTTTGCTAAGGCGTTGTTTTCACAGATCTTAAGATCTCCCGACCTGAGCTTCTTCAGGTATCTGACTTCGACATAGCCACGTTGGTCTTTGACCGGTGAGTTTTTCAAGTCGAAATCCAATGGGAAAAGATCTGGCAGTTCGGCACCAGCACGCACAGCTTGCGTTCAGGTTCTCAACTAGACATCGGCACACTGGTTGGCTTTGCAGTCATCTAGTAGCAGGCGGCGAATGCAACATCGAATGTAATTTGTACTTCATTCTCTTGGAATGAAATCTCTCGTTACTGGTTTTAAAGTAAGCATCGGAAGCGTTTCTGTTGGGGCCAACCACTCCAACCAAAATCGGCTGAGTCCGGCATACGTCGAACTTGGTCAGCCTTTTGGATTTCTGAATTGCGCTTTGTGATCAGTTCCGCTTTTTTAGTAAGCCTGTTTTTGGTGAGACTCCAATCTCGACGCAAACTATCTTTAACACAACTTTCTGGTTCGAATTTCGAACCCTTCCTTAGGTGTTCCATGGCAAAAAAACGTACAACTCGCTCTCGCAAAAAGACGGAAGATTCAGCATCTTCGGATGACGGTTATCGAGACGATTTTGATTCTAGACCAAGTCGTGACGACGACGATTCAAGAGGCTCTGACCGAGATAGCGGAAGAGACAGCGGAAGGGGCAGAAGCCGTGCGAGTAGCTCGCGCGACGATGACGGAGACCGGGATGACGGTGGTAGTCGTGGCCGCAGTCGCTCAAGCAG
>CAZQQR010000054.1:0-3292 GCA_964595515.1 uncultured Pirellulaceae bacterium | reverse complement strand
TCTCGTGACGACAACCGAGATGATGGTGGTGGTCGCGGACGTAGTCGAGCGAACAGTTCCCGAGACGACGATGGTGGCCGAGACAACAGTTCTCGTGACGACGATGGAGGCCGCGAAAACAATTCTCGGGACGATGATGGCGGCCGAGATAACGGCTCCCGTGACGACAATAACAACAATCGTGAAGGCGGAAGTCGCGAGGGCGGAGGCAGTAGCCGAAGTCGTGGTCGCGGACGTTCTCGATCCAACAATAGCGGCGGCGGTGGTGGCGGAAGCCGAAACAGCGGACGATCAGGCGGAGGTCGCGGTCGACGTTCAGGTGGAAACAAAAACAGTGGTGGCAATCGCGGCAAGAGTGGAAACAATAGCAACAGCAATAACAAGCGTGGTCGTGGACGTCGACGTTCAAACGAGCCCGTGGAATTTGATGATGCAGAATTGACCGAAGGCACAGGCTTGTTGGAGTTGCATCCCAACGGATACGGTTTCCTGCGAGAAAAAGCCAACAACTATTCTCGTGAACGAAGCGATCCGTTTGTTCCAGGAACCATGATCGAGAAGTTCGGGCTTCGTCCCGGAGTAATGATCAAGGGCATGGTCCAGCCTGCCAGACGACAACAAGGGCCAAGGCTTCGAGAGATCTCCGAAATCGACGGACTCGAACCAGAAGCATACGCTGAAGTCAAAAGCTTTGATCAACTGACGCCGATCAATCCGGAACAGTGGTACCAAATGGAAACGGGGCCAGAGCCTCTGACGACTCGCGTCATGGATTTGCTTACGCCGCTTGGAAAGGGACAACGATCATTGATCGTAGCTCCTCCGCGAAGTGGTAAAACGATCATGATGCAGCACATTGCACATGGTATCGCTGAAAATTATCCCGATACCAAATTGATGGTTCTTCTGATCGACGAACGGCCAGAAGAAGTCACCGATATGAAGCGTAACGTTAACGGTGAAGTCATCGCCAGTAGTTTGGATGAGGATATCGAAAGCCATGTTCGGTTGTCGCAGCTAGTTATTCAACGATGTAAACGACTTGCCGAAGCAGGACAGGATGTATTCCTGTTGATGGACTCAATCACGCGACTTGCTCGTGCGTTCAACAAATGGGTTGGCAACACCGGGCGAACCATGTCGGGTGGTGTCGATATCAAAGCGATGGATATTCCCAAGAAACTGTTTTCATCCGCGCGTGCCTTTGAAGAAGGTGGTTCGCTGACGATTGTTGGTACTGCATTGGTAGACACTGGCAGTCGAATGGATGAACTGATTTTTCAGGAATTCAAAGGTACCGGTAACATGGAATTGGTGCTTGATCGCAAACTTGCCGACCGAAGGGTTTGGCCAGCGATCGACATCTCGCAGTCCGGTACTCGTCGCGAAGAGCTTTTGCTTTCGCCGGAATCGCTTCACGCAGTCACAATGCTGCGACGAACGTTGACTTCTATGCATCATATCGAAGCCATGGAGCAACTTACTCGTCAGCTTGGACGGTTTAAAACCAACGCCGAATTCATTCAATTGATCAGCGGCAAAATGGCAGACATGTAATTGGATTGCCGATGTTTAACATGGGCCGCACTCGTGTCATCCACGAGTGCGCTACCGTCAGGATTTAGTTTGTTTTGATTGCCGGTGTCGTATGCGCACTGATTGCCAATCCACGTGGTAGCGGAATTCGTCAAGAGTTCCGAAGCCTGTTTCAGTGTGATTCTCAAGACATAAATCGCATGATCTCAAGTGTGCTGTTGCTTTTGGCCGCAATGCTCTTTTCCATCAAAGTCTGTTGAGCCAGGTTCTGATGCTGCTTTTAACTGCAACCACAGCAGTCTTGCTGTCACTGCCAGCTTCTCTCAGTTTTGAGACCCGCAAAGTCTGCCAAAACGTGTTCTCGATAGAACTGCTAGCCCTGAATTCCAGTCCAGTCAGGCCATAGCCACGTCGATACAAGATCTGACGGTATTGCCGTGTGCGCGGATTGTTTCAATTCTCGTGGCACATTCGTTCCCCGCATTTCTTGTCCGATAGACCCCAAAATTGATTTCAGAATGATCCAGTTCAGAATCAGAATGAGTCTGCTTTTAGCAGTAATGTGGTTGTCGTTGATGGCTCCGGCCACCAGTCAACTGATGGGTCAATCGACTCCACAGGAAGAGTATGCGCTGGCCGCTGGGTTCTACTCGCGAGCTCAGTGGGAGCATGCATACGATGCTTTTCGCAAAATCATGCAGGATCATCAAGGCACTGACGAAGCTGTCGCCGCCCATTTTTTTGCACACGAAGTGTTAATGGAGCAAGGGAAGTTTCCAGAGGCCTTCAACGGATTTCGCGCATTCTTACGAAAGTACCCCAACCACGAATTCAACCGCCGTGCGACATTTCGGATGGGCGAATCTGCATTCCGTTCCAACCAATACGAAACAGCTTGTCGACTTTTGGAAGAATTCGTTCGCAAACATCCAAAGCACGAACTGAATGCATACGCGCTTCCATTCCTTGGCCAAATTCGTTTGGCTTGGGACGAACCCCAACTCGCTCAACGGGCTTTCGAAACGTCACTGCGCTTGTTCCCGTCGCACGAGCTTTCAAACCAAAGCCGGTTAGGATTGGCGAAGTCACTTCAGCGACAGGGAAATGTCACTGAGTCAAAACGGTTTTACGATTTTCTTCAAACTCAGTCAGATAGTAAGCTTGCCGCCCAAGCTCGGCTTCAACTCGGAATTATGGCGTTCGAAAAATTTGACTTGGACACCGCCGAATCACTTTTGGTCGAAGCAGAGAAAGATTTGGGAGGTCATTCTGCCCAAGCAGAAGCAGCCTATTGGTTGGCGCGAATTCAGAACAACCTTAACAATGATGTCGAAGCGCTTGAGTTGCTGCAGGTCGCGGTTAAAAAAGCGAAAGAGCCAAGCCTTAAAACGGCGGCACTTTATGACGCCGCCATCGTTGCTCAGGGCTTGGGCCAAAACGACGAAGCCGTGAAATGGCTTCGGCAATTACGTCAAGAGTTCCCGAAAAGTGATCTCATCGACAAAGCGCTGCGAATGGAAATTGACATCCACCACCAAAATGGTGACACGCAGCAATCGCTTCCTCTGATTGCTGAGTTTCGAAAAAAGCACCGCAATAGTCCCCTTCGACCTTCCGTTATCGAGTTGCAAGGCCGGCATCATTTTAAGTCAAAACAGTTTGAGGAAACGGTCGGAACCTTTGCATTGTTATTGGACGAGTATCCAGATGCAAAAGAGCCGACCAGGGCCACGTGGCACTACCTCAGAAGTCTTGG
>CAZQQR010000053.1:5523-22494 GCA_964595515.1 uncultured Pirellulaceae bacterium | reverse complement strand
CGCCAGCACTCATCTTTCCGGTTGATTTCATATAGGCCAGCAGATCGAGGATTTCATCCTTGGTCAGATTATCCAACAATCCCGTTGGCATCATCGAAGTCTTCGACGCGTTCATCTCCTCAATATCGCCAACTTTGACGTTCGTAAAATTTCCAGGATCGATCATATCCGTTTGGATCTTGTAAACATCACCGTTGAGGTTAGCGACCCGGCCTGTGATCATCCGTCCATCGGCCATCAAGAAATTGGTTGCCTCGTATTGATCGGAAACCTCTTTGCTTGGATCGATGATCGTCTCCAACATATCCTTTGTGTTGAAACGATTGCCTGCAGGTGTCAGGTCGGGGCCGACGATACCGCCCAGCCCTTCCATTCGATGACAACGATAGCAAGTCGCCAGTGCAAACATTTTTTTTCCGTTGGCCAGATCTCGATTCGCAAAAACCGAATCGTCTTTTGGCAACAGATCTTCAACCGTCCATTTTTTAACAAACGGACGAGCTTTCAAATCAGCATAAGGATCGGTGCCTTCCGCCTCTCGATTGATCACCGACGAAAGCGATTCCTTTACACCATCCGGTAACCCATCGACAGCAAGTTTTTTGATGTTGCTGATATAACCGCCGAACGAGTTCCCGCCTTTGGATTTTCCTGAATCGACATACCAATTGAAATACTGTTCTCGCAATTCGACCGTCCAGCCGGTTTTGGCATCCGCCAACATCATCGCGTAAGCAATCTGAGGTTCTGGAGCACTGGGCGTGGTCAAAAGCTTGACGACTTTTGCGGTTGCCGATTCACTGTGGGCAGCGATCAGTAGTTTCGAAAGTTCACGGTCAACAAAATCAGCCCCGGTTGGAAGCTTGGATTCAAGATGGCCACGGATTTCAGCCAAGGCGGCATCATCAGATTCTCCCAATCGGCAAAGTACCAAACCATAATCGCGGATCAAGTGAATCCGCTGTTCTTTGCTCAACGACTCCCAATCTAATCCCTTCAATTGATTGATCACATCCGAGCGAATAGCGGAGTCGCCGACGCGAGCAAGCGCCGTGGCAGACTCGAGAACTCGCTGAGGATCGGTTTGCGCAAGTGCCTGAGTTTTCCAGCTTTCAAGCGGTTTTAGCTCAAGCGCCGTTCTCGCCGCATAGCGAACCAATCGATCCGAATCACCAAGCTTTTCCCAGACGAAATCCCAATCAATTTGATCAGCGGCCAACGCTGGATCGTGGTACGACTCCAACTGCTTACGAATGCTATGCCCAGGCGTTGCTGCCGGAAATTTTGCAGGTGCCGTCGGTTCACTGCCAACATACGAGACTCGGTACAAACCCGATTGAGCACGGCGACCACCAATCAAAAAGTACATCGCTCCATCGGTTGGGTTGATCACCAGATCAGTAACCGGAAGCGCCGACGACGAACAAAACCGCTCGTTGGTAGCCCTATACGTCGAACCATCGGGCGTCAAATGAACCGCATGAATTATCCCGTAACTCCAATCCGCAATGAACAGAGCGTTCTGATATTTGGCAGGAAATTTCGCCCCTGTACCGAACACGATTCCCGTTGGACTACCCGGGCCAATGTTAAGCGTGGGCGGGACGTTGTCGGGGTAGTACTCAGGCCATTTTCCTGACCCGTGTCGCCAGCCAAACTCCGCGCCACTAACAACATGACAAACGCGGGTCGGGCGATACCAAGGAAGATTCACATCCCATTCCATGTCGGCGTCATAGGTAAACAATTCGCCGTTGGGATCAAACGCGATGTCGTATTGATTGCGGAAACCCATCGCGACTAACTCAAACGATTTTCCGTCCGGATCCGTTTCACAGATCCAACCACCAGGAGCAAGTCTCCCAGCCGCGTGGCCGCGAGCGTCCTGCAATCGCGTTAGAACTTGATCTTCCTGCCAGATTTTGGGAACGCGTGATGTTTCCGGATTTGGAATTTGAGTCGCGTTACCTGCGCAAATGTAGAGTGACTGTTTGTCTGGACTCAAAATTACCGCATGCGGCCCGTGCTCTGATTTGCCGACAAACTCTCTCAACAATTCGACTTGATCGTACTGATCGTCGCCGTTGGTATCTCGTAACCGATAAAGGCCTGCCGGCTTTCGTTCTTGCTTGGCAGTCTCTCCACTGACCTTATTTTTACCCTTTTTCTTCTTCGGTTCTATCCCGTACGAGACGACGTATAAACTGTCAAACGCACAAAGGAGCCCTTGAGCAAATCCAATCTCCAAATCAATTTTTTCGATTTTTGCCTCGTCTGTATCGACGGAAATTCGGTAAAGATATCCATATTGATCCGAAGCAATCAAACGACCTTGGGGATCGGTGGTCATCGAAACCCACGACCCTTGTTCAGTAGGCACGCTGTAAACTAATTCAGCTTTGAAACCTTCGGGAAGTTTCAATTTATCACCTGGGGTAGCTTGACCAACGGCGTCGCTACTAAGCCCTTGAAAAATGATCACGAATGCCAAAACCAACGTTTGAATCAATCGTTTGATTTGCGTTTGCATGTTTAACCCTGAATGCCATTGAATAAAATCAACAAGTCGTGAGAGAATGTCCGACTTGTCTTAAACTCGATGTCGAAGCACCAATAACTATTGTCCAATTTCTGTCGCTTCGGATCCCTACCGAGTTTGAGACACTCAGTTTGAGTCAGAAAGGAAACCATGTCCAGTTCGCAGCAAAAAACGCTCGAAGATTTTATCGCGTTACAGAATCGAAATGCCATTTCTCACGCAATTCGCGCCGTTGTCGAACTCGGCGTAATCGCGGAACTTAGAAACGGTCAGCGAACGGCTGAGCAATTGGCAAAAGAACTGAACGTTTATCCATTCGCGTTAAAACAACTATTGGATTTGGTCGCCAACACGGAACTGCTGGAAAAATACGGCGATGACTATGCTCTTTCCACCATCGCTCGTTTGATCCCAGAACCGTTCCTGGATTTCGGCGACCATCACTGGAAACACCTCGCGTTGTATGTAAAGACCGGCGCTCCGTTGCCGATCTGTGACGAAGTTCCGATCAACGACGGCGACTTTGTCATTAACAAAGCCAGTGAAGAATGGACGCTGACGCCGGCAGCATTAACAGCGGTCAAAGCCCTCGACATGCAGAACACGCGAAAGGGCGCAAGCATTCTGGAGATCGGCTGTGGCTCAGGTGTGTTCGGCGTAACACTGGCCCACTCCGACCCCAGCTCAAACGTTGTTTTACTGGATAACGAATACGGTCTTGAACGAGCTAAAACCACAGTCGAAAGTATCGAGCTTCAATCGCAGGTCAGCTACGTTGAAAATGAAGATCCTTTCAACCTCGAAAACGTTCCGGAACTTTCAGGCAAGAAATTTGATCTGGTGATGGTCGCCAACCGAATCCATCGATTGACCGGTGGAGAATGCCAGCGCCTGTTTCAACAGATTCGTGAGCTATTGAGCGACAGCGGGGAGTTGGCAATCATTGATATTTTCCCCGGCCAGGAGAAGGGCGACCTGTCCCGCTCCATTTTTGAATTTGAGTTGGGTTTGAGAACGTCGCGAGGGAGATTGCACGATCCAATCATGCTGGAGACCGTCTTAAAAGAGAGTGGTCTGGGAGAAGTACAATTCGCACATCTTCCGACCGCACCCTTTTACTGGGGTCTTATCTTGAGCCAGCGAGTTTAAGATTTCGCAAACTTAGACGACGTGCTGATCGGCTTTGTTTTCAAAGTCCACCAACTGATCCAACAGCAATTGTGTGTCGACGTGGGATTTCTCAAGCCAGACCATTTGGACTGATTTCGGTAGTCCCAAAGAATCGAAACGATCCGGTGGAAAGCAGGCCAGAACCGAAGCACCGATTTCGCGGTTGAGTTCAGGATTGGCGGCGTATTTAGCTTGATTCCTCAACAGATCGGCACCAAACGAAGCAGACAAGATTTTTTGTTTGGTTTGATCTTCTTGGTTTGGCAACCCACATCGTTCTTCATGAAAATCTTTGACACGATTGCGATCGATTCCGAATGCGACTGCTTGATGCAAGACAGGAAGTTGACCGAGAAACAGATCCGTCCAGCGTTCAATCCTGCGTCTCAAGTTGTTCATTCGATCAAAAGCCGCTTCGTCGTGAGCACGTCCACGAATCATAACTCGTGTCGCGCGATTCTTGGCTTCAAGATGACGAATGTGAATCGAATGAGCGAGTCCTGAAAGCTCGTCCGTTTGATGGAACCAATCGTGAGACAATACTGTCGCCGACCAAATCCGAGTCAACAAATCCGATGAAAGGATCTCCTGAATAAGAATCTCCATTGCTGGCCAGGGATTGTGTTGACGTTGGTCTTCAAAATCTTTTTCGAACATCTGAAGAGCCGTCGTCCAGCGATCCAAACGAATTTTTGATGACGTCCAGTAGTTGGTCGCGATCAATTGCGGTTGTTCTTGTTCTCCAAAAATGAGAATTTCAGCATGGGTCGCGACCCAGCTTCCAAGTTCAGCGAGTTGATTTGGCAGCATCAGTATGCTCTGCGTGAGGTAGGAATAATTTTGAATGGAGCCTACGAACGTTTCGCATTGTCTATTCTTATTTCCCTGAGTTTGCAAACTGGATGCCAACTCTCACCAACTAGAACAAGTTGTCCATAACTCCCGTGTTTTGTAGAATCCCGCGGCAATACTTGTGATTTCGAATGATGCGTAAATGCAACATGTCGTTTCCGATCACAGATTCGTTTCATTAATTCAACTCCGCGTCCCGGACAAAGACGATAAGTATGAGCCAATCTCCCATTTCGGACTTCCTTGAAAAACAGTTTTTGCATTTCAATGCGCGTGAAACATTGGATGCTGCAAAAGCCTACAAAAAACTGATCGGGTCCGGGGGGAAGATGCTGGTTAGCCTCGGCGGGGCGATGAGTACTGCTGAATTGGGTATCTCATTGGCCAGGATGATTCGCGAGGGAAAGGTTCACGCGATTTCATGCACGGGCGCCAACCTTGAAGAAGACGTCTTTAATCTCGTCGCCCGCGACGAATATCGCGTCATCCCAAATTATCGCGATCTCAGCCCGCAAGACGAGACGGAGCTGCTCAACCAGGGGTTTAACCGCGTCACGGACACGTGTATCCCGGAAACGGTGATGCGGCACATCGAAGACAATTTCATGAATACCTGCCGCGATGCACTGGATCAAGGCACGTCCCTGTTTCCGTTCGAAGTTTACTTCAAGATGTTTGAAAACAATTTGCTTGAAGAACACTATCAAATCGATCCTGCTCATTCTTGGATGCTGGCCGCGTATGAATGTGGGATTCCTGTTTACTCGCCAGGCTTTGAAGATTCGACGCTTGGCAATATCTTTGCCGCTCGATGCATGGAAGGAAAAATCAGTTCTCATCATGCCATCCGAAGCGGGACGGAGCAGATGGAGCATCTCGTCAATTGGTATCTTGGAAACGACTCACATTCCCCGATTGGATTTTTTCAAATCGCGGGTGGGATCGCGGGCGATTTTGCCATTTGTGCAGTCCCGACCATCATTCAGGACTTAAAAAAGAACATTCGTCTCTGGCAGTACTTCGCTCAGATTTCAGACAGCACAACGTCTTATGGTTCTTATTCTGGAGCCGTACCCAACGAAAAAATCACGTGGTGCAAACTGGCTGCTGACACTCCGAAATTCATGATCAAC
The DNA here is from genome assembly GCA_964595515.1 of uncultured Pirellulaceae bacterium. GTDB lineage: Bacteria > Planctomycetota > Planctomycetia > Pirellulales > Pirellulaceae > Mariniblastus. The sequence goes on along the minus strand of CAZQQR010000053.1, from coordinate 16,800 downwards.
TCGGACGCGTCGATTGTGGCTCCGCTTGTGTTTGCGTATGTCCTAGGCGACTAGAACAGCTCATTGAGTGACGTCCAATCGATGTCACTGCGAGTGTGAATTCGCTTTACCAATTCGATCGCATCTGGACGTGATTCGAGGAGACGATAGGCCACGTTGGCAAGCGGAACGTCTTCGCCTTCGAAACACAAAACGAAATTCCCATTGGTTCCCTTGATCGAACAACCCTTGATTCCAAACTGTTGCTCAAGCGATGTTGGTAAAAACGAATCGGGTGCCTGTGAAGGCAATCCGATCATCATCCGAGCCGCGCCGCCGCAATCGTTGAGTTTGGGTTGAGATTCGTGAATCTGTTCATTGAGCCACCCGACCAGGTCTTTCGGGTTGAGCGCGGTCTGAGCCACCACATCATCGAGGGAGAGTTTGCAGTAGGCATCTGTAAGCACATTTCGAGCGGACATCCGAATCGCTTCAACCAAATGATCCTGAACCAGTGAAGTTTGGCTTAGGAATCCAATGAAGCCGCCGTTCTCTTTGATTAAGGATTCAAAAACCTGAACTTCGGTTCGATCAATGTGATCATGCGAGTCTTCTGTGATCCACTCATTCAAATGCAGATTCATATCGAACGTGCTTGGCTCGACGAAAGCAGTGACATCTTCGACCTTAAACTGATTCGCGAGTTGTCCCAATTGATCCTTGTACTGTGTGGCGACCGTCAAGATGGAGCTGACCGTTTGGGCGAGTGCCGAATAATATTGCCGGCTATAGGTGGATGTAAAAGCCAAAAATCGCCGGTTGCAATACTCCGCCAACGCAACCTCGAACACTTCTTTGTCCTTGGCGTCGACATGACCGCTGGAGATATCGAGATCTCGAAGAATTTGTGCGCTCTGGTGGGCAGACTGAAAATGCTCGTCGATTTGTCCCTGAAACTGCGTCGTCGTTTTTTCAATCCTCGTTTTGATAGCGCTCGCACACTCGATCAACTCGAACAATTGAAGCTGATTCCCTCCCAGCATTTCCATCAACCTACCGCGAAGCCGGTCACCATGAGCAGACGTGTTTTCGTCAATCAGCTCGCCCATTTGAACGACTGTCTCGGGAACGCAATTGACTTCCTCAGAGTTTCCAAGAACTCCATCAATGTAGGCTGCGAGTTGACTCCCTCGATCACTCGAATGATTCAGACAGATATCACGGGAACTGTCGATGATCGCCTCGAACGAATCATTAAAGATTGAGTGGGCAAGGTCAGCGACTTTTTTGGAAATCGCTGCAGGTTCGATTTCCAGGCTCGCCATCATGGTTTTGGCTTGCCTCATCGAATCAAATTCGACGGATGCGTCGCCTTGGATCCACCGTCTGATCAAACCTAAACCGATGGCATCAACTGCATGCTTACCAGACTCACATTTTTGCGGACCCGACACGCTCATACCAAATGTTCGAAGCGCTAGATGATCGATCTCGTCGTTGAGCGATCGGCATTTGTCAAAAAACTCAGAGCATTTGGAACACGACGAAAGGTAAACGTATTCCGCAATCTTGTCCAAGCGTTGCTCAAACTCTGAGTTCTTAAGGTCACTTCCGATGTCGTTGAAGTAAAGCTGGTCGATTGGCGATTCATCACCAAACTCCGGCATTCCGATCGTTTCGTCCCCCGGATATCCGTTCTCAATAAAGTGCCTGAGTTCGGTTAGAAAGGCCAGCGCGTTGGCCGCAGAAATTCCAGGGTCTCGCGTGCGTTGATAGGTAGAATGCAGGAACAGCCCTGTCAGGCTTTCGCGTGGCAGTCCAGCTTCGTGCAGCAACAATTTGATCGTATAAGCAATGTCGATGCCCATCCCGCTTCCGACACCACCACTAATCGATGTCAACAAGAATACCCTGGGATCGACTTTACCTGGATTCAGCTCCAACGTGTCGGATGAAGTGGCGATTGCCTCCTCGGTGCAAATCGAAGAAATTGCCTCTTGCAGTTTGTTGCAAATCGTTTCGAAGTGATCAGCAAATGCGAGCCGACCCAGCGGACGCAGGCCTTCCGTTTGTAGCGTCCTGGGAATATTGTAAATCCAGCGCCTGCTGAGCCAAGTCAAATGGGTTTTGCTGCGTTCTCTGTAGTCTTCGGGCTTACGAAGTGGCGTTTCAAGGACTTCGTGAGGCATCAACATTTCAGGACCGTCGTGCCGCTGAAGAGAAACAAGGTCCTTTCGATCAACGTCAATACACAATAATCGAATCGCAGGAATTGCGGACATGGATCCGTGGCGAGAAACGAGATGCCGTTTTAGTTTCTGAGCAACCCGATTGGCAGTTGAACCAATCGCGACTACCAATGTAGGTCGGCATACCGATTGATCAGGATCCACGAACGGTGCATCAAGGATCTTGATCTCAGAAGCTTGAAACGGCAAATTGCTCTCAGAAATAAGAGCCGTTCCCGCCTGAGTATTGTTGAGTTTGTAAATCCCCTCTTGATCGTCCCGAACATTTTGGGTTCGACGAATCGCTTTCTTGACAGCTCTCTTTTTGTTCGAAAGCTCTTCCACCATTTCGCAGCAATTTTGAAAGCGATTTGCTGGATCCTTGTTCAGCGCTTTGGCGATCACAACCTGATCATGTTTATCAAGCGGACGAAGGTTGGGCCGACCGTGAACGTGTTGGGCGGCTAGTTGGGCAGGCGTTGTGCCAGGAAATGGCTTCACGCCCGTTAGCATTTCCTGATATACGATCGCTAAAGAGTATTGATCGCTCATCGGTCCTGGGCGACCATCAAACAACTCGGGCGCAGCATAGGCGGGTGTCATTCCAGACATTAGAGACTGGGCAGAATTTTGAAGGTCTTTGATCAGACCAAAATCCGCAACCTTGACATGGCCACTCACCATCAAAAGATTCTCAGGCTTGATATCCAAGTGCTGAAGCCCATGCTCCTCGCTGATATAGTCCAACGCTTCACTGGCTGATTTGGTATATCGAATCAGTTTGTCACGAGGGATACCGGCTTCGCCTCGGATGATGTACTCGTTAAAAACATCAGCCAAACTGTTGTCGGCCAGCTCGGTTACGACTACCAGTTGCCCTTCGTAAATTTCGATTCGCTCAAGCGACAGCAAGAAAGGGTGTCGTAGCTCTTTGACACGATCAAGCGCCTTCAACTCGGCTTGGGCATGCTTTTCGTCGTGAAAGCCGTAAACTACCTTTAGCGCTTTCGTCAAACCACCCGGCGCTACGGCAGACCAGACTTCACCAAAGCCGCCCGAACCGATTCGTTCGATAAGCTTATAGCCCAGAATATCTTTTTGTGGAGCAAGGGTGTTGGAAGGCACTGGGTCTCCGATCAAGTGACCGTTTGTGAGAGTTTAAAGGTTAGTTTCGATGAATTTCTTCGATGACACACGATTGTATCGACGCTATTTTTGGAATCTGTTTTCAAAATGAATCGCCCCAAATAGGAGCCAAAGAAAACAAAACGGTTATCCAGAGACTCCTTTTGCCATCGTTTTTGGGCCGTCAGAATTTAGGACAACCGTGAAATAACTTTTAACGACACGGTCGAAATACTCTGTCCGCATTTCCATCGGAAGTTCGTTGTACACGCAGAAGTTTCTAATCTGGCTCAAGAGGTCTCGTGGATGACATCGTCTCAACCGACGTTTTGCCTCGATAAAATGTTTGGTTAGCAAATAGTCGACGATGTCTTCTTTGTACTCACATTTGAATTTCGCACAGTAGATTTGAAACAGTACGTGAAATTCTTTGGGAGATGGATCGGCAATCTCGATCTTGTACGGAATTCGGCGCAAGAACGCATCATCCACCAGTTGAGATGGTTCGAGGTTGGTCGAAAAAATGATCAGCTGCTCGAATGGAACCTGGATCTTTTTACCGGAAGCCAGAGACAGAAAATCAATCCGGCTTTCTAACGGCACGATCCAACGATTTAGCAATTCCTGTGGTTCGATTCTTTGCCGGCCAAAATCATCAATCAGCAGACACCCACAATTGCTTTTCATCTGAATCGCAGCTTCACTGACGTTACTTCCCGGGTCGTGACGAATCTCCAGAGAATCCATCGTCAGTTCGCCGCCCACGACGACGGTCGGTCGTTTGATTTTGACCCAGCGTTTATCGTAGGCTGCTTCGTGAATCAGCGAATCAGAATCATCTTGTGTTTGTTGATGGTAGGCGGCATCAAAGAACTTGATGATTTGACCGTCTTCATAAATGGTGTGTGGAACCCAAATTTCGTTACCAAAACATTGAGTAATACGCTGTGCCAGAGTCGATTTCCCGTTTCCAGGCTCGCCATACAAAAACAACCCAGCTCCAGAATTGATCGCCGGACCAAGATTCTCAAACAACGTTTCATTGATTGAAATGTCACGAAACGCCGTTCGTAGTTCCTCTCGCTTCGGTGATTCCGCACGAATGGTTTGTGCCTCAGCGCTCAACACATATTCCATTAATGGAACGGGAGCTGGACCAACATACGAACACATACTACTGGCAACGGCTGCGCGATCGCGGCCATTTTCCGTCAGCGAGTAGTTGTAATCATTGAGGGGGGCCGAACCTTGATGAACGATGATTTGTCGTGATCGAAGATTTTGATAGAGCTTTTCGATCGCGGCAAACGGAAGACATATATCGTTAGCGAGTTGGCGGCCGCTCGTCATGCCCACCACTGCCAAACGTTTAACGATCAATGATTCGATCAGTGAGATCGGAAGCCCAGTGTCGGCCATCGTTCCCGGTTCTGACGGCCGGAACGACTCGTCGGCCATGATGGTAGCCAACAAATTGCTGCTATACGCGGATGTTGCCGAGTCAGTTGACATGGAGTCAGATCTAAAGGAGGGGAGTTGGCCGACGAATTTCTATGTTTCTGTTTCATCGACACATCGCTTCCACAAACTGCGGCAAAGTCTTGCGGATAGCGGTCTTCACATAGGCCCAACGTTAGTAATTGTCGTTACGGATAGTTCAACCGTTTTAATCGGAACCTCCATTTTCGCAAAAACACAATATTGGCCGACCTGTCGCTCAACCGAAAGCTACAAATTTGAGCAGCGAGTTGCACCCGCAAACTCCAAACCAATAAGCCCCGCCATCAGCAATTAAAATGAGCGATCAACAAGCAAAAATTGAAACCCCGGAATCCAAAGAACAAATCAGTGGCCATTGGTTCCTGTCTGGGCAAATTGCTGATTCTGAGCCTAACCGTGAATATCCAATTCACAAAGTCCCATTCTCGATTGGTCGTCGATCGGATTCTTCTCTGCCAATCGCACTGGGATGTATTTCCAAGAATCATGCAGAGATTGTCGCCACCGAATCGGGTGGATTGTTGCTTTGCGAGTTAGGCAGCACAAACGGAACATTCGTTAACGGCGAACAGATCAAAGCGGGTTCCAAAGTCGAACTCAAATCTAACGACTTGATCCACTTTGCCGCAGTTGTGTTCCGCGTTGGCCGCAAAGACGAAAGCGAAAACGAAAAAGCTCAAACGCACACCATCCAAAAAGATGTTTGCGATCAAGCTCTGGCGATGATCCAGTTCGAACGTTTGATCAGTGACGGCGGACTGTTCCCTCACTTTCAACCCCTCGTCAAACTTTCTGACCAAAGCCGGATTGGGTACGAAGTACTCGGTCGAAGCCGGCTATTCGGTCTGCAGACGCCCTATGAAATGTTCACAGCGGCTTCGCAGTTAGGACTCGAAGCTCAATTGAGTGAAGCCTTCCGCTTGCGAGGCGTCGAGATTGGGACAGCGTTTGGTCCCGGAATGAATTTGTTTGTGAATACACATCCCAAAGAACTCGATCGTCCTGAGTTCTACGATTCGCTTCGCGAAGTCCGCGAAGTCGCTCCCGATCAGGCAATCACTTTAGAGATTCATGAGGGTGCTTCCACCAACATGACCATGATGCGTGAACTGTGTGCCGTCCTGAAAGACTTGGATATCCAATTGGCATTTGATGATTTTGGGGTCGGCCGAGCACGACTGGTTGAACTTGGCGAAGTCCGACCTGACTTTTTGAAGTTCGACATGAAGCTGACCAAAAACATCGAACACGCCCCTGCCAAACGACAGGAACTGGTTGCCTTGTTTGCCAACCTCGTCAACAACCTGGGAATCAAAACGCTGGCAGAAGGGGTCGAAACCCGCGAGTGCCACGAGATTTTGGTCCAAATGGGTTTCCAACTCGGACAGGGCTTTTACTACGGACGTCCAAGTCCGATTGCCAAATACACGTCTGAGGAAAACAGCCAGACCGACACAACGAAGCCAGTGATTTAAGCAGCTTTTTAGTGCCGTTTGAGGTTTGAAATTCCGATAAAATAGCCTTACAGAGATCAAATCGCCTTGGTATGATTGCGATTCGTTTTTTATAGCAATTATTTGAATATTGGACCTTGGGTTTCGGTCATGGCAAAATCTGGCGGCAAAAAAAAGAAACTGGAAATCGTGCACCTCGTTTGTGAAGAAACAGGCGACTACAACTACACGCTTCGTAAGAAATCCGGTGGCGAAAAACTAAAACTTAAAAAGTACTCGCCACGGTTGCGTAAACACACGGTTCACAACGAAAAGAAAAAGTAGTCGTTCGCGCGTTTCGACGCGAAAAGAAAATCTTATATCAGCCACGCCTGAGCTCAAATCGAGCCTGTCACGCGTGGCTTTTTCTTTGGATCAACTTTCTTTGGATCAACCAAGCCGCTACCTGTTGCTGCGCACCACCGCACGACAGAGCCACCAACATCCAGTAGATTTTCGATGACTGGATGACAATCATGTGAATTCGTAGAATACGAGCTTACTAGATCGCCGATCGCGAAAGGAAGCCCATGCGTTGGACCCTTCGACCGCACGACACTCAATTGGTTGAATCGATTGAGCGTAATTCCAAAGTTTCTCCTGTCGTTGCCCAAATTCTTGCCCTGCGTGGGATCACTCAACCCGATGAAGTCGCATCATTTCTCGACCTCAAAATGACAGGCATGCGTCCTCCCGAGGAACTGCCTGGATTGACAGAAGCAGTTGACGTGATTTACGGCGCGGTCTCCGATAAGAAAAAGATCTTTATCTACGGCGATTACGATGCAGACGGGATGACCTCTACGGCAATTCTCTATCGCTGCCTCAAACTTTTGGATGCCGATGTTTCCTATTTCGTTCCAAGCCGGTTGGATGACGGCTATGGTTTGAGTACGGACAAACTTGAAAAACTTCATCACCGTGGTGCCGAACTAATCGTGACCGTTGATTGCGGAATCACCAGCGTCAAAGAAGTCGAATTTGCCCGCAGCAAAGGCATGCAAATTGTAATCACCGATCACCATCACCTCGGTCAGGCACTTCCGAACGCAGACGCAATCGTTCACCCTGCACTGCCCGGCCACGACTATCCGTTTCATGGACTATGTGGTGCCGGCGTCGCTTTTAAACTTGCTTGGGCGTTATGCCAATGCCATTGTGGTTCGCCCAAACTGCCCGAACGCTTTCGAAATTACTTGTTCGCTGCCATTTCTCTAGCGGCCATCGGAACTGTTTGCGATGTGGTTCCGCTGTTGGACGAAAACCGAATCATCGTCCACCACGGGCTCAAGCTGCTCAAAGAGTTTGCGAACGAGGGACTGCGACATTTGTTGGTCAATGCAAAATTGGACAATAAACCTCGCCTCGACGCGGCCGATCTCGGTTTCTCACTTGGTCCCCGGTTAAATGCGGCTGGGAGACTAGGACAGGCTCAGTTGGGAGTTGAATTGTTGGTCACGGAGAATTCCGATAAGGCAAGTGAGCTTGCTGCCTGTATTGACAATCTCAACACAACTAGGCGCACCATTGACCGGAAAATTTTCCTTGCTGCGAACGAACTCGTTCAAAACAATTACATTCCTGAAAATGAACCCGCACTGGTTCTTGCGGCGCCCGATTGGCATTTGGGAGTGATTGGAATCGTAGCGGGGCGAATTGCGGAAACTTATGGTCGTCCAACCATTTTAATTTCCACCGACCCATTAAAGACCCGACCTGGCGTTGGGTCCTGTCGCTCATCATGTGGTGTCAATCTTTACGAAGCTCTCGACAACTGCAAAAAGCACTTGATTCGGTTCGGTGGTCACCGCGCCGCAGCAGGACTAACCATCGAAGAAGACAAGATCGACGAATTTCGCGAAGAGCTTTGTCAGCAAATCACCAATCAGGTCAGTGTCGACGAGTTAATCCCCGACCTTGATATCGATGCGGAAGCTCTCATCGGGCATCTCACGATGGGAATGATGAAAGATCTTGAGAAACTCGAACCATTTGGTCAACAGAACCCACGTCCCGTTCTTTGTGCTTCAGGCGTACAACTGGCTGAGCCCGTAAGAACCATGGGCTCGGAAGGCCGTCATTTGTCACTTCGATTAAAGCAACACGATTCATTCATCCGCGCTGTGGCTTTCGGCAAAGGCGAATGGCTAGCCGACCTCAAAGACGAAAATCAACTTTATGATTTTGCATTCCAGCCAATGATCAACGATTTTCGCGGTCGAAAAAGCGTTGAAATCAAACTCATCGACTTTCGGCCCTCAAAATCCTCGGTCGCGTCAGCATGACCAAACCAAATAAATCCAATCAAGCAGAATTTGATTTTTCTCCAACCGAACCCGCCGCAACATTCCTTCCGCCAGGATGGCCTGTGGGAACCGATTGGACGGGTCGTTTAGCGTCCTGGTTTCAAAAACCAGAATTTAGACAACTCTGCGAATACGTTGAAAACGAACGAAACAGTCAAACCGTTTTTCCTCCAATTGATGATGTCTTCACCGCGTTCAAAGCAACCACATTCGAGAACACCAAGGTCGTCATTCTAGGCCAGGATCCGTACCACGGCGAAGGACAGGCCCATGGGCTCAGTTTTTCTGTCGTAGGCGACATGAAGCTTCCTCCATCGCTCAAGAATATCTTTAAAGAACTAGCCAATGACCTTGGGTGCGAATCGCCAACCGATGGCAATCTTTATCGTTGGGCCAAACAAGGCGTATTCTTGCTGAACACCGTGTTGACGGTCCGTAGTGGAGAAGCGAATTCCCATCGCAAGAAAGGCTGGGAAGATTTCACCGACGAAGTCATCCGTCAATTGAACCAACATTCAAAGGGCATCGTGTTTGTGTTGTGGGGCAAACCTGCCGAGAAAAAGCTGAAACTGATCGACCAGTCTAAGCACCCCGTTTTAATTTCCGCCCACCCTTCTCCACTGTCCGCGCATCGCGGATTCTTGGGAAGCCGCCCATTTAGCCGAGCAAATCAATCGCTTCGAAAACTTGGCCGCGATGAAATCGAGTGGACTTAAAAAAGTCAACGTTCTACTTCTCGCAAACCTACCGATGGCGGATCGCAGATCGTTTTAGGCCTGCATCCCAATCGTGAACGTCGTTTCTGATTTCACAACGGCGCTCGTATCAGGAAACGTGTGGAACGTTCGCAAAAGAATGTGCTGACGGAAAGCCTGAACGTTGATGTAGCTCAACGCACCGAATGAAAGCCTGCCGTTGGAATCGAACCGGTGCACTAAACCTTCGCAATCAAGTTTGTCATCAAGCTGTTGGTGGATCGCAACAAACACTTTGGCGGGAACGATCTCCCGCTGAACCTGCGACTGGTAAGAAATCACGTTTTCGTAAAGCAATTCGTCTGTCGTTGATTTTGAAATCGGGTGAGAAACCAACAACCGCTTGGCGGGAAGCGGATGGTGTGCACCAGCGCTAATTTCACTCAACACCAGATCTTGATGCTGAAATTGAATCATGTGGCCATCAGTCGTGATATTAAGTTCCAACCGATAGTTCTGACGTTCAATCACGCGACGCGCACAAACGTCAAACAATTCAGGATGCACATTACGTGCAAACAAATGAAAGTTGAGGTCGGTGATTTTTGGTCGAACGGATAACACGGTAATAACTTACTCTTGGCCTTGGATTAAAAATGCTGTTGAACTACTCGTCACTTACAACTCGTCACGTCTTAATTTTAAAGTCGTTGGACAATAAAGTCCTGACCTCATTCTTTAATTTCGACGCTTTCGATAAAAAAGGTAACTCAAATGTTTTTCAAAAAAATTGGTTTCGAAGTTGACAAGCAATCACTTTGATTCTCGAAGAAAAAATTCTTTGACTAGGTTTTAAATGTTGTCCGAAAACCCTTCTGTTTTCATCCACTAAATTTGAGTCAACAGGTCGTACGCAACATGCGCACCAACGGCAACTCCAAATCCTCGAAAAAGAAAAAGAGTGCAGAAAGCAATACTGGCAACAAAACGAAAAACAAAACTGGAAACTTCGAATTCGTTCCCTGCCGGAATAAAAATGTTGTAGTGTGCTGCAGCAAACAACAGACTGACAGCTAACACGCCAATCACTGATGACAGCTTTTTTGAATCTACAAATGTGCGAGCCCAGTGAATGAATGGAATCAACAAAACAATCCGAAACAAAAGCTCCTCATAAATTCCGCTTCCGACATACGTGACCGCCAACTCCCAAGACGACGTACCGATCGCTGACGAGGTCTCGGGCGCAGCCACCAAACTGATCGCTTTCGCTGCCCAAAACAAAATCAGCCCCAATCCTATGGCCTCAACCAGCATCCCACCGAGTACTTTAGGATGAATTCGCCAATGGTCGTCATTGCGATGATGCCAGACAATCAGGACCCCGATTGTCATTAGCGGAAGCACCACCAACTCGCCAAAACCCAGTTGTTGAAGCATCGAATGCAGCCACTGATCGACGCCGCTTCGAAAGCTCTCATTACCCAGTAAAATCGAACCAATTTCGTAAAACAACAGAAAAGGCAACACAAACGCGAGGCAAACGATGGGGCGACGCGTCTCTTGTTCGTAGCCAAGACTCGCTATCGCTTGCTGGCGGTGACGTTTTCTTGAACGTCCTTTGGCGTGAAAAACTTCTTCAATCGTTTTCGAACTCGCCTGCGGTTTTCCAACGTCTTGATTACTGGAATCCGCTTCCTCAAGTCGGCCCTTTGGCTCATTCCCTGCACCCAATACACCAGCGCCACGCTGAATCCGGCGAGACGGCCTCGGGCGTTTCGGTTTACTCAAAAACGATTTCGCTTTTGAAGAGTGTGTTGGTTCAATGCTCATTGCGCTACGGTCAAAACGTTGCCGATTGGTGGGCTGAATCGTAGCGGTTTTGGATTAAGGATCCAACGTTGAATTGAAGCAGTCTATCGGGGATAAAACTGAGCTTGACTTGCGATTT
>CAZQQR010000053.1:0-5423 GCA_964595515.1 uncultured Pirellulaceae bacterium | reverse complement strand
GGTCGTCGAGCAGGCGTATAAGTGCAACAGTCTTTTGGACAGACATCCCAATTTGCAGGCATGTTTCCAATCGCACGTTTCTCGGTTCCAGACGTTCGTTCAAGAATCAACTCTCGAATCATTGCGACAAAACTTGGATGAATACCAACCGATTTAGCACGTTGCATATTGATACCCAACTCGTCGCAAACCTCTTGTGCCTCGGTATCGAGATCGAATAACACTTCCATGTGATCCGAAACGAATCCAACGGGCATCACTACGATATCTTGAACGTCTTTTTCTTTTTTAAGCTCACCAATAAAATCACAAACGTCCGGCTCAAGCCAAGGCTGGGTTGGTGGCCCGGAACGGCTTTGATAAACCAAGTCCCAGGCAAAATCTCCCAGCTCTTCCATGATCAAGCGGCATGCCTCGGTAAGTTGCGTCGAGTACTTACAACCTTCTGCCATCGACATCGGAATACTATGAGCAGTAAAAACGAAATGCGTTTGGGCCCGTCGTTCTTCGGGGATCGCATTGAACGCGGTTTTTACTCGATCTGCGGAAGCCTCGATATAAAGCGGATGATTGAAAGCCATTCGAAGTTTGTGGACCTCGGGCGCGTCTTCTCCAATGGAAGCCTGAGCCTCCAGAATGTTCTCGCGGTATTGACGACAACCTGAATAGCAACTGTAGATCGAAGTAAAAAACCCAAGCGCACACTTGATCCCGTCGTCCTTCATGTGCCGCAGCGTATCCCCGATCATCGGATGCCAGTTTCGATTGCCCCAATAAATCGGCAGATCAATTCCGTGATCCGCGAGTTCCTTTTCAAGTGCCTCGATCAATTCACGGTTTTGCTCATTGATCGGACTAACGCCTCCAAAATGCTTGTAATGCTCGGAAACTTCTAGCATTCTCTCGTGCGGAACATTTTTGCCTCGCAGCACATTCTCAAGGAATGGCATCACGTCGTCTTGGCCCTCAGGGCCACCAAATGAAACGACGAAAATAGCGTCATAATTGTTGTTGGGTGTGTCTTGTGACATAAAACCGTGATTCAAAATTGAGTTTAATTTTAAGTTTAATTCTTGGTCAGTGACTCAATCACTGCATCGGGAATCAGCACAGCATAGGGGAGTTTGCCGTCGGGAAACCGACAACATGCTGCCTTGAAACGCCCTTCGACAGCCAGAGTTTCATCTTTGGTTACGATCTTGAAATCGTATATCACCTGCTTGCCATCTACATCAACCAGCTCAAGCTTCACAATCACTTGATCGCCAAATTTGAGTGGCTGATGAATTTGAATCTGAGCACTCAAGCGGGGGAACCCCAACGTCCCACGTTCATCGTACAATACAACCGAGAGATCACGACTACGCAAAAACGCGTATTCCGTTTCCTCCATCATCCGAATGTAAGCCGAAAAATGGACGAATTGACTCGAGTCAACGTCGACCCATCGTACCTCTCGCGGGTATTCAAATTGGATCGTTGATGACGGTAGTTTGTTCAAAGGTTTTCAGTATTTGGGACAGCAAAAACGAACGGCTATTTTAAACGAGCAATCGACAACGATGGAACCGTCAGACAACCATTGGCACAACCGGGCGGCCTGGGATCAGCTTGCAAAAAAGCAAGATCGACTCGCTAAACCCGCTCGCGATACAGATTTTAACAACCCGCTCAAGTCCGTCGATGGTCCTGGCTGGCTTGGTGGCGACATAACGGGCAAACGAGTGCTGTGTCTCGCGGCTGGCGGTGGTCGACAAGGTCCGATCTACGCGTCAGCCGGTGCGGTCGTCACGGTCGTCGACATTAGCCCCGCCATGTTGGAACTTGACCGAGTGGTGGCCCTGGAAAGAAATCTAAAACTAACCACAGTCGAAGCCTCCATGGATGACCTTTCCGTTTTGGGGGATCGCTCATTCGACATTGTGATTCACCCCGTCAGCACCTGCTACGTTCCCGACGTCGTTTCCGTTTATGCAGAAGTAGCCCGAGTATTGATGCCCGGAGGAATCTACATTAGCCAACACAAACAGCCGACAAGTTTGCAAACAGCACTCGACTCAAAAAATGGCTCGTTTCACATCCAGCATTCGTATTACCGAACCCAACCACTTCCGCCCTCACCTCGACCCAATCTGGTTCGCGAAGAAGGCACACTGGAGTACGTTCACCGATTGGAGAACCTACTGGGTGCCATGTGTAGAGCGGGTTTGTTCATCGAAGACTTGACCGAGCCATTGCATGCGAAACCGGATGCAGAGCTGGACAGTTTTGCTCACCGCTGCCAATTCGTCGCACCGTACATTCGCATCAAAGCTCGTCGTGCGGGAACGAAATCGGCAAAACTTATTGTTGGCTAACAGGTGTTAGCTACTCAAACTGAGCAGAAATATTTTGTTGAAGTCGATTTGAAGGTGGAAAACGCTTGCCTGAAATAAGATTGTTGGCCGTCTTAAGTAGGGCATGCTGTGCATGCCGTCCATTCAATTTCGTCAGGCACAGCCAGACCTACATCATATCGAAATTTGGAATCGCTCAGTTTGAGTAGCTAAACCGGTTGTTGCTGCGACAAACAATGAAACGAGCCAAGACCGACCGCCAAATTCAAAGACGGCAACCCGATGACTTTGCGATTCGAGAACAAGGGCTTCAAAATCTCAACCGCTTGCTGATCTTCATCCACGCCGAATTGCGGCACAATGACCAGCTCATTCGTGATTAGAAAATTACAATAGCTGGCTGGAATTCGCCGGTCGCAATAATGAATTGGATGTGGATTAGGTAGCGCGACACGTCGAATCGCTTGGCTATGATTGGCGAGTAGTTGCAAGTCCATGTCTTGGAGGTTCTGCCGCATCTTTGGCAACATCGGGTCGTTTTCGTCATTAGACCAAGCATGAACAATCGTCGAATCGTCGGTAAAACGAGCGAGTTGATCAATGTGTCCGTCCGTGTCGTCACCTTCGATCGTTTCTTGGCTTAACCAAACGAATTTTTGAGCACCCAACAAATCCCGCATCAACGACTCAATCTTCACCAGCGACGAATCAGGATTCCGATTCGGATTAAGAGCACAAGTTGTTGTCGAAATCATCAGACCGGATTCGTTGATTTCGATTGCCCCACCCTCGAAACAAAATTCGACGGGAACCAGTTCAATCCCGAGAAACTCGGCGACTCGTTTGCCGACCTTCTGGTCTTGATCAAACGGTGGATACTTCTCACCCCAGGCATTGTAAATCCAATCGACGGCCGCCAATGAATCATTCGAATCGTCCTTCACAAACGTCGGGGCGTAATCGCGAGCCCAAGCATCATTGGTGGGAATGTCGACCAACTCGACGTTTGAGATTTCTTCGATCGTTTTTTCAGCGGCCCGCCGATGCGCAGAGCCTACCATCACGAAAACTTGCTGCGACTCAGCTATGGTTTCCACAAGGCCTGCGAATTCTGTTAGAGCGTTCGCAAGATTGGTCGGCCAAGTCTCAAGATTGTGCGGCCAACTAAGCCAAATTGCAGCTTGTGGCTCCCATTCGGCGGGCATTCGAAACTTGGTCACTGATCCCCCCAACGCTTAAGCAGACCGCCATAAGCGTCGATTCGGCGGTCTCGAAAAAACGGCCAGTGAGTTCGAGCGACTTCGATCAGACCTAGATCACAATCTACTACCAGTGTTTCCGGCTGGTCATTCTTGGCGACCTTTAAAACATTCCCGTAGGGGTCCGAGACAAACGAAGCGCCCCAGAACTCGATATTGTCTTCGACTCCCACACGATTGGGCGCAACGAGAAAAACTCCGTTGGCGATCGCGTGTGAACGCATCATGGTTTGCCAAGCATCCAATTGGCTCGCTCCAAACGCTTCTTTTTCTGGAGCCTGCCAACCGATTGCCGTCGGATAGACGAGAATCTCGGCCCCGGCAAGTGCCGTCAATCGAGCCGCCTCTGGGAACCATTGATCCCAACAAATACATACACCCACGTTGCCAACCGAAGTTTCGAAATTCTTGAACCCAAGATCTCCGGGCGTGAAATAGAACTTTTCGTAAAAAAATGGATCATCAGGAATGTGCATCTTTCGATAGATCCCGAGCAACGATCCGTCAGCTTCGATCACGACCGCCGAATTGTGAAAAACTCCAGCCGCTCGTTTTTCGAAAAGGCCGGCAACGATCACAACCCCAAGTCTGGCAGCGACTTGACTCAATCTCTCAGTTGTCGGGCCAGGGACAGATTCCGCCAATGCGAACTGGTCATGATCCTCTGATTGGCAAAAATAGCGGCTTAAAAACAACTCTTGTAGGCAGACCAACTGAGCACCTTGAGAGGCCGCAGACTCGATTTGCTCAACCGTCTTTTCCAAATTACTGCTGACATCGAAACTGCAATCAAGCTGTATCGCAGCAACCGTTGTTGTTTGAGATGAATTCATTAAGTGTTCGTCACCTATATTTAGGGCGTAGATCCAACCAAAGCTTGTTGACCATCGCAGGGTTTTGGAAACAATATCGTATGAGATGATTTGATCGCATACCCGTTTTTCTGCATCATTAGCTAGAGAAAGACAACGGTTGAGTCGAAAAATCGTCTATCGTTTAACCTTTATTGACCACAACTCGGTTTCGCCTTTCCGCAGTTTCACTTCGCCGGAACGGCCCTCCATGTTAGCCTCACACTATGCTTAAGAAACCACCACGCGGATTGTTTATTACCGGAACGGACACCGAAGTCGGCAAGACTTATGTTGCTTCGTTAATCGTAAAGGAGCTCGTTGAATCCGGTCATCGAGTCGGGGTCTACAAACCGACGGCGTCAGATTGTATTTCTGACGGTCGGGACCTTCTTTCCGAAGATGCGTTTGCACTTTGGGAAGCCGCCGGTCGACCGCTTTGTCTCGATGCCGTATGCCCTCAACGGTTCCAAGCACCATTGGCTCCTCATCTCTCAGCTCGTAACGAAGGTCGCGACGTTGACCCTGAGTTGCTACGAACCGGCCTCAGTGCTTGGGCGGACGAATGTGATATTGTTGTCGTCGAGGGAGCAGGCGGATTGATGTCGCCGATCAGCGACGAAGAATTCTTTGCCGATCTTGCGGCCGAGTTTGGCTATCCAGTGATCGTGGTTGTCCCCAACGTTATCGGCGCTATTAACCAAACGTTGCAAACCCTCATCACCGCCAGCTGTTTTCGAGACGGGCTCCCCGTTGGTGGCGTCATTCTAAACGATGCTCGGATGTTTGACGGAGACGTGAGCATGGAAACCAACCGCGAACAAATCGCCAGCCGTGCGATGTCTCCCGTGCTTACTCGGTTGCGGTATGAAGGAACAGCATTTGATGAGGTGGTTGACTGGGCGGCCATCGCAACTCAAACCGAAACCACTTCCGCCAATTAGCGCGACGGCGGGCCAGCCGTGAACCCGTGACAA
>CAZQQR010000052.1:4334-22964 GCA_964595515.1 uncultured Pirellulaceae bacterium | reverse complement strand
TCGGGACATGCACGTAACGGATGTCGTCAGACTTCCGAGAATTTCGCGTACTCGGAACTCGTAAACAATCCGTCAACAGATCGCCAGAGTTTTGGTTAAGTATCAAATCAGTAGTCGTCAGGTCTCGTTGAAACTTAGGCCAAAAAACCTACGCGTAAGTTTGTCTTAATTCCTGAACGTCTTTTTCAAAGTGACGTTTTCGTAGGCCGGTAAATTTCCACCAACACTGAGGCGGGTTGCCATTCATGTAATCGATCGTTGCCATGTACGTATCAAGAACGCAGGGATCATGGAATGTTTGGTCGACTTCACAGATTTTGCGATACAGTTCCAACGCGTCATTGCCAATCAAGTCGCTGGGATGATGTAATCCTAACCGCTCAAAGTCACCCGACATCGCGGGGCCGATGTTGACGATTTGATTGAACCGGTCAATCGTTTCGCGTTGGGTATTGTGGTCGGCTTTTTTGGGCATGGCTATCAATGTTGATGACGAGAGGACCGATTATATTTGGAACTCACGACGTTGATACTTTTTTGTCGCAATTCGCGAAATGAAATTCAACATCTGAACGTTAAAGTTCTGGTGATGGGGATTTTCGAGTTAAAATTTACGTTACTTCGAGAAATGACCTTAGTTCCGCATTGAACTGGCTGCCATTTTCAAGCGGAGCCATGTGACCAGCGCCGGCGATCTTCACCAATGCCGAGTCTTTGACGAGATCGGCATTTTCTGCCATCTCTTTCGGTGTGGTGATTTCGTCATGTTCACCACAAACAAACAATGACGGTACGCTGATTTCTGATAGCCAGGGTGTAGCGTCGGGGCGATTTGCCATGGCGAGTTGGCCAGCCGCGATTGATTCGGGTTTTGTTCCAGCAATGACCCCGTGAACTTGTGTGACCCAGTTTGGGTCGGCTTTTTCATAAAACAGTTTTTTGGTCATGGCATCAGCAACCGGATTTGCACCCGTTTTCAAAACGCTTTCAGCAGATATCCGTCGGGCTCGCGCCACTTGCTGAGAATCGTTAGCTGCCCGGGTGTCACACGCCACGATCTTGCGGACTCTATGTGTGTGATACTTCCAAAACTGCCAACCGATATAGCCGCCCATCGAAAGTCCACAACAAACAACGGACTGCTCGACCTTCAGATTGGTGAGAAGACCGTCAAGCAAATCCGCGCATCCCCGTAACGAAAACGAATCTGCAAACGATTCACTACTTCCAAAACCCGGTAAGTCAGGCGCGATCACTCGATAGTCGCTGGAGAGATCCCAGATCTGGTTGACCCACATTGAATGGTCCAATGGAAAGCCATGGATCAAAAGGATCGGTAACCCAGATCCTTGGTCTACTAAATTGATTTGAATGCCATCAACCGGAATTTGTTTCGTTTCCAAATTAAGTCCTTTGTAATTCGTAAGTGGAGAACTGCGGAGACAGTGACAGCATCAGGGTCTTTAACCAAGAAAGTTAACCAAGAAAGTTCACGGTTCGATAAATCCAATGGACAATCATTCCAATTGCCAAACCAATGGGAACAAAGTAGATCCAAAACGGCTGCCATGGATGCCGTCCTGATTTGATTCGCCAATATTGCATCGCATGCCAGGGGAGCTGCAATGCCACAAAAGGGTAAACCATAAAGCTGGCCGGATTCAATCGCCAGGCATCACCGAGTTTCCCATCGCTGATCGAAATAAATGCCCGCGTCAGACCGCAGCCGGGGCAGGGGATTCCAAACACCTTTTTTGATGTACAGGTCTCGGGCATCGGCCTTGAGAATCCAGGCAAGTAAACTGATGTTTCACCATCAGTCGACATTAGAAACGACATGGCGATGACAGCAGCGGCCATCGAAAAAAAGAGCACATGAATCCAGGCATCTGGAGCGTAGACTGGATAATGCCGAGGCGTCGCTGAATCTCCCGCAGGCACCTGCAGAGCGTCAACGATTTCCCGATTGCTGCTGGTGTGAGAGTCTTGAGACTCGGATTGGTTAGGCCCGCTCATTTTACAAATCCCGCCAGAAACGCGGAGCGAGCAAAACTAGGATCGGGAAAATCTCAAGTCGACCAAGCATCATCAGTAATACAAAAAGTGACTTACTGAGAAAACTAAAATTCGAATAGTTTTGTGTGGCACCAACGATTCCCAAACCCGGCCCAATATTATTCAAAGTGGCAGTCACGGCACTCGCCGAATCAATCAATTTATTGTCGTGGTCAACACCCCATGTCGTGTTGGGTTCAAAGGCGGTGACGATTACCAGCCCGATCAGAAAAAGCGCGAGCATCAAAGCAAAATAGACCAAAATTGAATGCCGGAGCGTCTGGTCATCGGTTGCCTTGCCGTCGAGTTTCAATAACCGGACTTCTTTTGGTTGAAACGAATGTTCAATTTCCATGCCAAGGATTTTTACGAACAGAATATGACGAATCACTTTCATACCACCGCCTGTGCTCCCGGCGCAACCACCAACAAACATTAAGAGCAACAACACGGTGCGACTAAAGTTATCCCATTGATCAAAATCAGCCGTTCCATAGCCCGTCGTCGTCAAGATTGAGACGACTTGGAACAGGCTGTTACGAAAACTACTTTCGACGGTTGCGAAATCAGCGTTGTTACTTTGGAAGCCATATAAAACGATCACCAGCGTGGTGATAAAAATGATCCCGATATAAGTCTTAAACTCGATGTCTTTGAACAGGCTCAGCGGATTGCCAAGCAACACAAGAAACAGCAAAGTGAAATTTGCGCCGGCCAGGATCATGAACAAAATAATGACGTACTCGATCGCTTCGCCATTGGCTCCCGCAACCGATACAAAATGCCCCAGACTGGCGTTGTATGTGCTGAATCCACCCGTCGCCATCGTCGCAAACGCATGACAGATCGCGTCAAACGTCGACATTCCCAGAAATTTTAATATGATCGCCAGCAGCGTATTCAATCCAACGTACATGGCGGCGAATCGCCATGCTGCGTGCTGCATTCGGGAATTGAAACTGTCCTGAGTGGGGCCGGGCATTTCGGCCTGCATCAGCGCCTTACCAGCCGAACCCTGTCCCAGCAAAACGACAAACAGAACAATGATGCCGAGTCCGCCGAGAAAGTGTGTGCTCGAACGCCAGAATAAAATGCAATGCGGAACCAAGCTGGGGTCCTCGAGGTCACACAGAACGGTGGCACCCGTCGTGCTAAATCCGGATTGTGACTCGAACATCGAATCGACCAATCCCATTTTTACCCATTTGAGTCGGTACTTAGCCGCTCGATCTGCGGGCGCTTGTTTGTCTTGTCCAGGAGCGATCAGCCATTTGCTCCAAGGCATTTGAGTTCGCAGCTGATTGAATATCTCTGGCGCGGAATTCAGCCCAGTTCGAGAAATAAGCTGTTTGGTCGATAGTCCCCGGGCGGTCGATTCCGAAACCACTTTGATAACGTTGAGCTCTTCTGGCGAAACAGGTTCGACGGCCTCCCATGCCTTCCAAAACTTCCATCTCGAGGTCGCAACCAAAATGGTTTGTTGTTCCTCGAAGACACGAACGGAAGGTCCTCGTTGAGTGCCACTGAGAATGTATGGGAAGGCTCCCAGGACGGTCGCAAGCACCCAGCTCAGCCCCACGACAGCCATGGCTTCTTTGCGGAAGATTTTTTTCTCCGCATTTCGGCCAAGCCAGATCATCACCCCACCGATCACCCAACAAATGAGAGAGCTGTAGATCAAACCCCAGATGCCATCGGTCTCTGAAAGTTTCATTTCAACGGTAGCATGCGTGTGAGCGCCGAACTTTGGGTCGGCCCAGATCAAGCTGAAGAGCATAAAGACGCCCAAGAGCAGCGTGAGTATGCCGAGTAGTTTGGAAAGGAGCCTGAAATTCATTGATTGTCGAAAGTAATTTCTGTTGGTCGAAAACCGAGTTTCTTTCAGGCATTCGTTTGATCTAGCTCATCAAGATCGGTTGCATCGATGGTCGCCAGTTTTAACCGAGATTCAGCAAACTTCCCACCGATCAAAACCGCGATTGGGAATACGAAGAGGTAAATCAGCGTCATCGTTTTCTTGCCTGCCGGGTCCGCGTTGGCCATTTGTAAATGATAGACAAGCAACAGGACGGCAAAGAAAATAACATGAGAATAGCGAGAAAAAGGAGCTGCCCAGTAGACGTAGGCTCCGATCAAAAAACAAGCGGCGGAAACAAGCCCCAGCAATCCGAGGAACATCGTGCGAGGAATCGCTTTTGAAGGATCGTCCTTCATGATTTGCTGTTGGGTTTCCACGTCGAGTTCAAAAAAGAACTTTGTGAATTCCGGAAAGTACAGATAGCCCAGCGTGATCGCGATCGCAACAAACGCAAAAACGAAAATCACGAAAGCCGAACCTACCGTTAGGAAGCTTCGGACCATCATGATTGGTGGTAATGAATGATTGGACATGGGCTACCCGTATCAGAAAACCGCATTGTATCATCAACCCGTTGGATGCCAACTTGTGGTTCATGATCGCTGTTGAATTAACATTTGAGAATTACCGACTAAGAATTATCAACTAAGTGCTTCCAATACGATTCTGGTCGTTCAAGAATCCCCTTGGTAATCGTGTAGTGTGACGTTTCTTCCAATTCAATTGGTTCCAATTGCTGTCCATCAAAACTCAGAATGGTTGCCCCAGGATAAGTCAACAGTACCGGTGAGTGTGTTGCGATCACGAATTGACTCTTTCCTTGCTTCACCCGGTCAGCGATCATTGCCAACAATGTCAGTTGTCGCTGTGGAGAGAGCGCAGATTCTGGTTCGTCCATCAAATACAAACCACCTCCCAAGCGATTTTGCATCAGTTCCAGAAACGACTCGCCATGGGAACGCGTATGCAGCGAACGTCCGCCGTAGTACTGGTAAGGATCTCCAGCAAATTCCGGATCGTCGGCACGCTGTTCTAGCAACGACGCAAACTGCGCATAAAATTCTGCCCGAAAAAAATACCCATCGCGCGGGCGTTTAATAAAAACAGGTGACAGTTCCTTTGCCAGTTCGCTTGTTTTCTCCGGCCCAAACACATTAGCAGCGTCCTGAATCCCACCGCCACTGACCGGAAGTCCGCAAAGAGACGCGATCGCTTCGAGCAAGGTTGACTTTCCGCTACCGTTTTCCCCGACAAAAAAGGTGACGGCAGAATCAAGCTGCAATTCAAAATCCTTCAACCAAACCAGATTGAAAGGGAATTTTTCACCGGGTTTGAAATCGGGATCACGAAATTGGGATCCAATCAAAAAGGGCGGTGGTATTTTGGGAAAACGCATTTTCTGATTTTAACAGATCGGTAAACAATTGTTGTTGACTGCGATTCATCTGTGAAAAGCGTCGCTTGCGATTAAGCGGTGAATCAACTCTCGCATCCCGTTTGGGTTCTTGTGATTGCTCTCGTTTTTCGAATTCGCACGACAGATCGCAAGCACATCGGCGGCATCATCTGGGTTGTGGATGCGCCCAGTTGCATGGATCAACAGCTTGGAGACCAAATTCCGGTCGAGTAGATTCGCTTTTGTTGCCAGAATTTTCTTTAGTTCTGCGATGTGGCTGAATTTTTCACCAGACGGTAACGTGCCCGCTGTTTCGATTTTGGATTTCTTTTTTTTGCCAACTACATAATTGCTTCGAAACCTGCCAATTTCGTCAAACGATTCTAGCGCAAAACCGAGTGGATCAATTCGTCGATGACAATGTCGACAAGACGCAACATCTCGGTGCTTTGAAAGTTGTTCCCGGATCGTTGTCGCGCCTCGCGTATCGGGCTCAAGAGGTTCCACATCGGGTGGTGGTGAAGATGGTGGCGTGCCCAAGATACACTCCAAAACCCAGATCCCGCGAATCACAGGCGACGTGTCGATTCCGTTTGCGCTGGCAGTCAGAATGCTTGCTTGTCCTAGCAGGCCTCCGCGTGTTAGCTGGTGAAGTTTGGAAAACTTGTGAGGTCTAAGATCGAGATGATCAACGCCTTCGATTCCATATAGTCGCGCAAGCGGAGCGTTCAAGAATGTCTGATCTGCGTCGACTAGCCAGCTAGTAGGACGATTCTGTTTAATCGCGTCCTGCAAAAACAAAACTGTTTCTTCTCGCATCGCAGACTCAAGTCGCTCGTTATAGTAATCGGGGTGCTCATGAAAATCTGGAAGCATCGTTCCCAGTTTCGAAAGCTTAAGCCAAGCATCGGCGAAGCTTTCCACAAATCGTCGATTGGATTCGTGATTCAACAGGCGGTTTGTTTGCTCCCGAATCGCGCTGGCGTCGAGTTTGTTCTCCTGCGCCAATTGTTGAAGCTCATTGTCAGGTGGGGCATTGGTCAAAAAGTACGATAGCCGGCTGGCGAGCTCGAACTGATCCAGCTTTCCGTTTCGGTTTCGATGGTAAATGAAAAACGGGCTGCAGAGGATGGACTTGTAAGCTAAGCGTGCAGCTTCGTTGACGGAACTCGATTTTCTTGCCGATTGATATAGCGTTAGAATCGGAGCGATTTGCTTTTCGTTCAGGGGGCGACGGGCAGCCAGTTTGGCAAACGAGCGGATCGAGTTGATTGCTTGTCTATCGGTAAAGGTTTCGTCAATCAACGCATCAACGGTCGCAAGCGTATTCGAAGATTTAGTCGCTGAAAGTTGAGTCTTCGAAAGCTGGATTTCAAAAACGCGAATTCGCGGACCCTGGTATTCCGAGTAAAAAGTCCCCCAGGCTTCACGGGTGTGAATCAAATGAGCCACTCCAAAAACCGCATAAGGTTTGCCAGCTTTGCGAAGCTCTTCTTGTTCGGCCAGGAAAGTCTTCACCAACGCCGGGGCCTTTTCAGGGTCGTAGTCTGGATGCATGTTGCTGAAAACAGGGCAATGCTCCGTCAAGAATTTCGGAAAGCTGTCCCGATGGTTGCGCATCAATTGGTGACGTTGATATTTGATTTGCCTCGGGCCGTTGGGGTATCCAAGCTTGATTAAATATCCCTTGTCGATCCAGACTTCCGCTTCGTACCAATCAGGTTCGTTGTCCGCGACTTCAAAGGTCGCCAACGTTCGGTCAGTTGCATGGTTGGTTTTTGGGTTTCGTGATTGGGAAGCATTGGCAACAACCAACGACATAATCAGCGGATCCGATTTTGGGATTTTTAGAATTGATGGTTTGTAGGGGTGTTCACGGTTGATCGCCGAAGCGTGAATTCGAATCTTATACAGTCCGGATGTTGGAACTCCTCGAGACAGTTTTTGGAGCCAAAGGTATCCCCCGCGGTCGGTGGCATTTTCGCGGATATGCTGATACTCGCCGTCGACATTCAATCCGTCGTGAACCTCACCCTCGTTGAAAAACGGTGGTTTGAAGTTTCGACTAAATGTAGATTTGCTTGCAGTGGCTTTTTCGATCGCAGCATCAATGTACTGATCCGCTGCATTTAAGTAGCGGTTCATCAGGAAATCGCTAACGATTAGGGAGTCGCCAACATTTGAAAAACCTTCTTTGGTTTCATCCGGAGAAAAAGAAGAAGTCGGATCTTTGAGCATCGTTTCGAGCCCAAGTAATTGCCGTACAGAAAGGTCGTATTCTGTTCGGTTCAAGCGACGTAAAATGGTTGGTTGCTCTGACGCGGATTTCGATTTCTGGCTTAATTGGTTTGTCAACAGATCAATAATTCCAAGACGTTCTTGTTCGCTTGGTTGGAGCTTGGCGTCTTCAGGCGGCATGTCTGCCAAATTCAATCGATCTAAAATTTCTCGCCATTGCTCGCGTTGATCAGAAGATCGCTCCGAGAGCTTCGCATCGGAATCAAGAATCTGATCAAAGCGACGATCCGCTTCTTGGGACACCGGACCATGACACGAGACACAGTATTTGTTAACGAAGCTCGCCGCCAACTTGATCTGGTCGCTTTGATTTGTTTCCACGTCGGGCTTTGCTTCCTGCCCAATCGATGCGGCTGAATCTACTAAAAACCAAATCAAAAATAAGGACCGCAGCAAAATCGAGAGGTTTACAAAGTGGTACTTTTTCATCGAGTTCATCGTTAGCTTTGTAGTTGAGAAAAATCGCCGTTGGCTCGTCCGAATGTTTCATTACCTTCCAGCCCAAACTGATTGAGCATGGTGACGAACAAGTTGGAAAGAGGCACGCGACGATGAGATTCTTCTGGTGAGACAACGTGGTTTCCGTGTTTCAAACCGCCGCCTGCCAGCACGATTGGCAAATTTTTGTTGCTGTGTGAACTGGCATTTCCCATTCCGCTGCCGCACATCACCATGGTTGAATCGAGCAGAGGTTTTCCGTCGGAGGTCGAAAACGATCGAAGTTTGCCAAGAAAACGGGCGAACTGCTGCATCTGATATTGTTCGATTTTGAAAAGCGGTTTTCTGAGTCGCTCTGTTTTTCCGTGATGTGAGAAAGCGTGGTAGTTTCCAGAAAGCCCGAGATCGCCAACTGGAAGATTGCCCGGAATACTAAGCGTGGCGATACGAGTCGAATCCGTTTGCAATGCGAGCGCGATTAGATCGTAAAACAGTGGAAGCCGTTGAGTGAATGGCCCGCCGCCGTTGGGTTCTGCAAGTTTGACCTGCGGTTTGGGTGTATCGATCCATTGATCCGCGTTGCTTAAGTTCTTTTCGACGCTTCGAACACTGTTGAGATATTCGTCGATCTTCCGTTGATCCGTCGCCCCTAAATTTTTCTTCAGATCATTCGCCTGTCGAAAGACCGCGTCCAGTACGCTTGTGTTTTCTTTGATCGCACGACGGAACTGCTGCCGTTCTGCTTTAGTTTCGCTGGAAAACAATAGCTGGAAAAGCCGGTTGGCTTCTGTGATCGGAGGGACGTTGATTCCGTTTCGCGTCCACGATGTCCGGCACTCTAACTCGCCGGAATTGGCACCAACACTCGCAACGATTGACGGAAATCGAACTTTGCCTACACATGATTCAGCGGCTATCTGGTCAATAGACACATTTCGTGATTCATATGCTGAAGACTCATTGTCGCGAATGCCGCTCAAGAAAGCATGAACACTCTGGTGACCCCCGGTCATTCGATGATCAAGATTGCTAAACACTGAGATCTTTGAAAGGTGATTTTTCAAAGGTTCGATTAGTCGGGGCAGATTTGGTAGAGATTTGAGTGTTCCACTTTGCTCTGGAAAAAAATCTTCACCAACGAAGCCCAGTGGATTGGCTACACAGACAATTCGCATTGGTTGATCGTTTTTACGTGTCGATGCGGTTACCTGATCGCGGCATAGAACCGGAAGCGCCATCGACACACCTACACCGCGCAACCAATGGCGACGGTTTACTATTGATGCTTGCTGTGGTCTTTTTCTCATGACTACTCCATTCGCGTTTCGTGCATCCATCGTAACGGCTGCCAGCTGACGATGAAAATTAAAGTGAATCCTGATAGTTGAAAGGGCTCTTGGACGACTTGCGACGGAATGGCGCAAGGATAAGCTTTAAATTGTTTATTTACTTACCTATCGTATCTTTTTAAACAAATGGAACGACTCATGGCAACTCGCGGTTATCTTGGAATCGATGCTGGAACTCAGGGACTTTCAGTCATCTTCACGGACGAATCTTTAGCGGTTATCGCTGTTGGCGAAGGCAGCTATGAGATGGTGCCGGGGCTCGACGACGGTTGCTATGAACAAAACCCGAACGACTGGACGGCGGCACTTCAGTCGGCCATGAACGAACTTCGGTCGAAACTTTCTGCTGAAATCGAAGTTTTGGCGATCGGAATTTCCGGCCAAATGCACGGGGAAGTTTTGGCTGATTCTGATGGCAAATCATTGGGGCCAGCACGGCTTTGGTGCGACGCTCGCAATGAAGCAGAGCAAGATGAATTGACGGCAGCGCTGGGCGTAAAAATGCCCAAACGAATTACGGCGGCTCGGTGGTTGTGGACCATTCGAAATCGCCCTGAAATGGCCACCAAAACAGCACGCATGACGACGCCAGCTGGCTGGTTGGCTTATCAACTGACAGGAGAATGGACACTGGGAATCGGTGACGCGGCGGGGATGTTTCCGATCAACCAATCAACGCTTGGCTATGACCAAACTTTATTGGAAAAGTTTGATTCCGTTGCTCAGGGGCCGGTATCGCTCAAAGACTTGCTGCCGGAGGTTCGCAAGGCTGGAGAGAATGCGGGAACACTCAATCAGAGTGGCGCGGCGTTGCTAGGATTGCCTGAGGGGATTTCTGTCGCGCCCGCCGAAGGTGATCAGCCGGCTGCACTTGCTGGATCGTTGATTGGGAACGCTGGAATGGTTTCGTGCAGCTTTGGAACTTCGGTCTGTGCCAACTCTGTTGGAGATCGAGCTTTTTCGGGCGTTAGCAATGCGGTCGATCACTTTTGCGCTCCCGATGGAAAACCGATCAACATGGTTTGGTTGAGAAACGGCACGACTTATATGAATTGTGTTGTCGAGATGTTCGGCAAAGCGATCGAGGATGAGACGGGCGGATTCGAAACTATAATGCCGATGGTGTTGGAATCGGCGCCAGATTGTGGCGGAATCATTGCACTCCCATTTATGGACGATGAACCCGGACTGGGTGTCGGACGTGGTGGAACGGCGGCGTTGGTTGGATTGAACGCGGAGAATGCTTCGCCAGGAAATGCGGTCAAAGCCGCGTTGTTGTCGACAATGTTCAACCTCCGGCTAGGAAGTGAGATTCTTGATTCTCAAGGATTTCCACGAACGGAGTTGGTGTTGTCAGGCGGTCTAACCAAGACGCCTGAACTGGCTCAAATTCTGGCGGATGTGTTTGGGACTAAAGTCACTTTGCTGGAAAGCGCCGAAGAAGGAACGGCCTGGGGTGCGGCGTTGATGGCTAAGTTTCGATATCTCAAGATGGAAGGCTCCGATCAAACTTGGGCTGAGTTTCTAGATAACCAAGCGAATTCAAAACAAGCGTTCGAGCCAGATGACTCAGCCGTGAAGCAGTACGAAGCCGTCTATCAAAAGTACAAGAAACTCGTTCAGGCCCAGCCTGCCATCGAATCGGCCGTTTGTTGATCAATGACCCCGGAATAATAAATTCCGAGGCTGGAACATTGGTCATACGTTTCTAATTCTGAAGGTTTAGCCACCGGGGCGTTTTGGAACGACGCCACCGCTGCTTTGGGATTCTGCATCTCCTCTTTTGCCTCCCCGTTTTTCTCCACGCGGTCTACGGCCGGGATTGGCGGCGTCTTCATCAGACCGAGCTTCATTGGTTTTTTGATCTTCGCTGCCTCCTCGACCGGCTCCCCGCTTTCCACCGCGACTCGGTGCTCCATCGGCATCTTCCGGCGATCGGCCTTCACCTCTTCCGCGTGATCGACTTTCACCACGAGTTCCCTGTTGTGAATCACCTTGCATTCCTTGTTGACCGTCCTGTCCAGTTCGGCCACCTCGTCCACCGCGATTTTCTCGGATAGAAGTGAACATTGCCGTGAGTTCTGTTACGTCCAATTTGTTGTCGCCATTTTTGTCGAATTGCTTCATCATTTTGGCAGACATCGCGGCCGGTTCCATTGCTCTTTGGCGTTGACCAGGAGCCGATTGCTGACCACCAGCCTGTTCGCCAGCGCCTTTTCGTTTTCCGTCTCGGTCCGGACGTTGAGCGTCACAGTTGGCGGCGATTGAGAGTGCAAAAATAAAAGCGATTGTGAGCGTGATTGTTTTCATCAATCTTCCTTTCAAGAAACTTGTTCGAATTCAGCGGTTAAGAAGTGTTTAGAGCTACGTGTGGAATAGTGGCTGGGGAATTGGTAGTAAAGCGCTGCAGTGTTGCGAGGTGCAAAACACGGGCGCAGTTTCCCCGATCAGGCAAGAATTTCTTTTGCGACTTTTCCGTGCACGTCAGTTAGGCGAAAATCTCGACCTGCATGTCGGTACGTTAGTCGTTCATGATCGAGCCCCAATAGATGCAAAATGGTCGCGTGCCAGTCGTGCGTGTGCATTTTGTCGTCGACGGCTTCGTAACCAAGCTCGTCCGTTGAGCCGTAGCTGAATCCGCCTTTGACGCCGCCACCAGCCATCCAGGAGGCGAATCCTTTGTTGTTGTGGCCTCGGCCGCTGCCGGTTGCATGTGGGGTTCGGCCAAATTCGCCCGCCCAAATAACCAATGTGTCTTTGAGCAATCCTCGTTGTTTCAAGTCCGCGAGCAGACCGGCAATCGGTTTGTCGATCGACTGACAGTGAGACTGCATTTTTTCTTTGATGTCGGTGTGATGATCCCATCCGCCTTTGCCAAGTTCGATGAACCGTACTCCGGCTTCGACCATTCGTCTGGCCATCAGACACTGAGTCCCAAAAGCATCCGTCGTTTGTTCACCGATTCCGTACATCTGTTTCGTCTGCTCAGATTCTTTAGAGAGATCCATCAATTGGGGCATCGATGTTTGCATTCGAAACGCAAGCTCGTAAGACTGCATGATGCCTTCGACTTGGGGTTGATAGACGTCTTGGCGGAGTGCTTCTTGGTTGAGTCGTTTAAGCAAATCCAATTGAGTTCGTTGGGCTTTTGAGTTGAGGACTGGGTTGCTGATGTTGGGAACAGATTCTTTGGACGCTGGCTCGCCTCGACCACGTGTTTTGGATCGGCCTGAGCTACCAACGCCCGTGTTTACGGTGGTCGCCGCGTATCTGGCGGGCAAGAAGGCGCTGCCTTGATTGATCGCGCTGGCTCCGCGTCCGCCTTCACCCAGAGCAACAAAGCCCGGAAGATCCGTGTTCTCGGTTCCCAGTCCGTAAGTGCTCCAGGCTCCGATGGAGGGCCGAATAAATTGTCCTGTTCCCGTGTGAGCCGCGCGTTCGGCGGTTGGGTGATTGGGTTGATCACCGTGCATGCTTCGGATTAAGCACAAATCGTCGGCAAGTTCTCCAACGTTGGGAAACAGATCCGAGATCCAAAGTCCACTTTTTCCACGCTGCCGAAATTTGAACTGCGGTCCCATCAATTTGGTTCGATTCGATTTGCCTGAGTTCTTGATAAGCTCAGGTTTGTAATCGAACGTGTCGACATGCGACGGGGCGCCGTTCATAAAAAGCATGATGACGTGTTTTGCCCGGGCGGCAAAATGGGTTTCTCGTGACGCAAGCGGATTTTTGTCTTGCACCGCTGCCAGCGCTTGTTTGGTCGTCATCGCAGCAAAGGCCACAGAGCCAAATGCAGTTGTAATCGTCTGGATGGCTTGTCGCCGATTGATCGTGGTCATTGGTTCGTCCGCATTAAATATTGGTCGTTCGTTACTTTTCGCTTGGTTAGTTCAAGATTCGGAACCTTGCGCTGGCCATCAGCGTTTGGCAAAACACAACGAGTCTCTGGTTGTTTGTGGTTGGCGCGACAGGTTCTTGCGAGTTTTGGCCTCGCCGCCGTCCGCCGCCTTGACCCACGCGTCCGCCAGTTCGGCGCCGGGATGTTTGAGAACTGGACAACTGCTGGTTGAGTGCCGGTTTTGCCGTAGCCTGCTGCACTGGTTCGAACTCTTTGAAGAATTGAACGCTGGCTTGGATCTCTTCGTCGGTAGCCGGACGGCCATAGGTCCAGAGGAAGGCGTTACGAACTTGTTCGTTGGTTGTGCTGTACTTGCTCTCAAGACTCGCCGCCATTTGTTGGGCTTGCGTACTCACGAATTCGCCATTCATCATGTACAGCGCTTGAGTGGGTACGATTGATTCTTGACGTCCTGCGCTGGAAATATTTGCATCGGGGAAACCAAACAGCTTAAGTGGCTCGACGACTTCATCTCGAATAATTGGCAAGTAAACAGAGCGAACGGGGATGTTCGGGTTGATGTTGGCGGCGGCGGTTTTCCCGTCACCTCCTTGAGCAACCGCAGATCCATAAGGCCGTTTTAGATCAAGGTTGCCTGATAGCGCCAACATTGCATCGCGCATCGCTTCAGCATCGAGTTGACGTGGATTGGCTCGCCAGAAAAGTTTGTTTTCGGGATCGACGGCATAGTTGTTTTTATTGTACTGAGAGCTTCGGCGGTAAGTTTCCGTCAGCATGATTTCGCGGATCAAGCTTTTTACGCTCCAGTCTTCTTGCATGAATCGCACAGCAAGGTGATCCAGAAGTGCTTGGTTGTCCGGTTTCACACCGGAGAAACCAAAATTGTTCGGAGTGCTAACAAGCGGTGCCCCCAATAGATGCATCCAAATTCGATTCGCCATGACACGAGCGGTCAGCGGATTGTTTTTTGAAGTCATCGAATCAGCCAACTGACGACGCCCTGAAGATTTTTGGCTGTTGGTCTGAAAGTTCAGATCCCCGAGGACTTGCAAAAAACCGCGGTCGACTTCTTGAGCTGGCCGTTCAACTTCGCCGCCAAGCAGAATATTTGCATTCACCATCTGATCGGCTTCTTGAACGCCCATTCCGAACGTTTTTGTTGAACCATCGGGATTCATGGTATCCAGTTGCCCCTGAATACGAAGGGCAGCGTTTCGAAGCGATTTGAGTTCTTTCTTGGCGTTGTCGTTATCTTTGTTTTTCCTCATCCCGCCCATCGAAGCGATTTGTTGCTTAAGTGCTGCCTGCCGCTTTTTTAGCTCAGCAACTGACTGAGATCCTCCACTCACGTTTTCGTCTAAGATGGGAAGTAATAACAAATCACCCGCTCTGTGATTTTGGGCAATTCGTTTTGTCCCAAAGAGAGTCTTCGTGCTCCGGAAAATACCGGCCATCGCGTAGTAGTCGTCCGTTGGGATTGGATCGAACTTGTGATCGTGACACCGTGCACAAGCCACTGTTAATCCGAGTACCGCTTGAGTCATGGTGTCAATTTGTTCGTCGACCATGTCCGCTGTGAAAATCCGCGGGTTCTTTTGGTCAAGGTGTTTCAGACCGATCGCAAGGAAACCAGTCGCGATTAGATTTTTCTGCCACTGTTCGTCTGTTTTCGTAGGCAGCAAATCGCCAGCAATCTGCTCCGATATGAATCGGTCATACGACGTATCATCATTGAAGGAATCAATGACATAGTCACGATATCTCCACGCATGTGGAAAACTGAAATTCCTTGAACCGGATGATTCAGCGTAGCGTGCAACGTCCAGCCAATGTCGGCCCCATCGTTCACCGTACTGAGGTCGATTCAACAGTTCGTCAATCTTTGATTTGACCGCTGCATCGGCATCCTTTTCCCAAGCCGAATGGAAGGCCTTGATTTCTGTGGGTGTGGGAGGCAGTCCGATCAAGTCAAAATTGATTCGGCGAAGAAGCGAAAAAGAATCGGCAGGCGGCGATGGTTTCAATCCAGCATTTTGGATCGCAACCTCGACTAGACCATCGATGCTCGTTCCTG
Organism: uncultured Pirellulaceae bacterium; assembly: GCA_964595515.1. Taxonomy (GTDB): domain Bacteria; phylum Planctomycetota; class Planctomycetia; order Pirellulales; family Pirellulaceae; genus Mariniblastus. The sequence goes on along the minus strand of CAZQQR010000052.1, from coordinate 7,634 downwards.
ATTCGCTTTTTGGTGGCTGAAAAGCCCAATGGTCTTTGGCTGCTTTGTCGATGTCTTCGGAAGTGATTTTCGTTTTGAATTTCAAGATCTCCCGGACACGCGGATCAGGGGCGCCCATTTCAATCCATTTTTTGAAGTCCGCGATAACGCTGTCGGGCATTTTTTTGCTGGGTGGCATCTCGTAGCCGTCCCAGGTAATCGCTTCCCAAAACACACTTTGGTCCGGCTCGCCTGGTTCGATCGCAGGTCCACTATCTCCACCTTCAAGCAGGCCTTCTCGCGAGTCAACCAACAATCCACCGCGACTATCACCCGCATCGACGGAGTGACATTCGTAACAGTACTTCGTCAAAGCTGGACGGATTTTTGATTCGAAGAACTTTATCTGTGTTTCAGTTGGTTCTTGGGCAATCCCCAAAGTTGCTGGAGACATCAACAGGATTGCCAATAGGTAAATCGTTTTTTTCATTTTGAATATACTTTCCGGCCAAGTTACTTCCGGTTGGTGTTACGTTTGTTTCGTTTTCTTCTTTTGCGACCTTCGACAATGACGCGTACCAAGTCGGCTGATCGTCCGGGCGAAATCAAATCAACGGTGACCGTTCGTCGATCGTCACTCAACGTGATCCAATCCCCGCCATTTCCAGTCAGTTCCAATTGTCTTCGAGGTTGGCCTTCACCAGCTCGCAATCGGCTGATGCGGCCGCTGGCAACCAGTTCTTCATGAAGGACGATCATGCCTAGCACCGGTTGGTCAAAAGTGATTGAACCTTGAATTCGATTGGCCTGGAGCTGCCCGACTTTTTGAGTTGGCAAGTATTGCATTAGATAGCTGCAAACATTTTCTCCCGATTCCAATGTGCCAGGAGTCAATTGATCGGCATCGTTGTATTTTCCTGGTCGAGAAATATTGACATCCAGAGGGCGATTCAACTGGAAAGAATGTCCTTCACGAAAGAGCGAAATCTGTTCGTCGGACGAAACGGTGCGAATGTTTTTTGGCCAAGGTGGTAAAAACCGAATACTCTCTGATGATTCGGCGACGCCTGAAAAAACGGGCCAAAGTTTGTTGAAACGCAATGCGTTGAATTCTGTTGTTTTGGCAGCGCCGTCAGCATCGAACCGAACGGACTCGCCTTCTTTGATTCTTCGGTTTGAGTCCGATTTCTCGGAAATGATTTCGACTTCGCCATCGAAAACAAGGACTTCCGATGAGCCCGTTGCTTCTACGTTGACGCCGAACGAAGTTCCCATGTCAATGACGTTGGCTGTTGGTGTATCGACGCGAAAGCCTTCCGCACCTGGCGGTACATTTGCGACTAGGACGCCGTTATGAAGTCGGGTTTGGTCGTTGGCAACCAGTTCGTATTTTGCCGGGCCTTCGATCGTGACATCGACACCACTATCAAAATGTAGGCTGATGATTCCGCTCTGCAGTTCCAATGTTTGGACGCCAAGCCGATCTTCGGCCGCAAGCGAATCGTTTTTCCAAACGACATTTGATAGTTGTCCGACTCTGGCAAAATCGTATGACTTCGCGAGAACAGGAATGTCAGTTTCTGGCTGACTAAAATAAATCCCCAATCCGATTACTAGTGTCGCGGCCAAAGCTGACAGAACCATCGCGATCGGTTTGCTCCAGTTCGAAACCACTGGCGAGTCTGCAACTAAATCGTTTTCCGAATCGGAAACGTCTAGAGCACCTGACTCGCGCGCGTTTTGTTCACCAGAAAGCAGGCTCCGAAGCTGGCCATGCAGTAGCGAGATTCTTGCAAACTCTTTGGCGTTCTCTGGAGATTCGCGAACCCAACACATGAGTTCACGTGATTCCTGATCCGATGCTTCACCGGACAAGTGCTCAATTACACGTGCTTGGATGTTTTCCATTATCGTGTGCCTCCAGCAAGGCGTGAATCGATGCATTGCCGAAGTGTTTTATAAGTCCGATTGAGGATCACCGAGACATTCCCTGGTGTAAGTCCCAGTTGTGCGGCGATTGCTCCTGTTTTGAGTCCTTCGCCATATCGTTTGGCGAGAACATCTCGTGGGCGGCCCTGGATTCCTTTGATACATTCGCCGAGTGCGTGGCGACGGTCGTCAAATTCTCCTGAAATTTCTTCGAACGAATCGGCAATGACTCCGACGGAGTCTGCCAGAAATTGATGCCGGTCTGTTGAAAGGCTGCGGAGATGGTTGAGGACTTCGAATTTCGCAATTTGAACAGTCCATCCAGCAAACGCCTTAGAGTCGCCTTCGGCATCAAACTGATGGAACTTGTTGACGGCGACACTCGCAACGCGCTGCAGAAGATCCTCCGCATCCGAGAAATTCGTCACGGTGGCGGAGATGAACGCCAACACAGACGACTGGGTCTGTGTCCAAAGTGACGTGAATCGCGTTACCTGTTGATGATCCATAGAATCCAAAAATTGGTCGATAGTGATGGCTTCACTTGGTAACTGCGCCTGGCAAGGGAATCTTACAAGTGTTGCTGAAAAAAATGAGAAATATTACAAAGGCAGCAAATTGCCGCTCAAAATCCGATTTCTCGCTCTTCGGGTGCGTTCTTGGCGTCCGATTAATTTTCAGCTTTGCCATTCAAAAGTTCTTTGAAACGTTTGGACGCAGATTCCGGATCGTCCGTACCAGCTACTGCAGCGCTGACGGCGACGCGAGAAATTCCTTTTTGGCAGATCTGCAAAACATTGTCGTGGTTGATTCCACCGATCGCAAAAGCCGGTAGTGTGATTTCGCTCGCGATGGTTTGGATCAGATCCAATCCGACATGAGAATCGAACGATTTCGTTTTGGATTCGAACACTGGGCCAACGCCGATGTAGTTCGCTCCGTCGACAACGGCCTGTTGGGCTTGTTCAAGTGAATGAGTGGAGACGCCGATCGAGCGGGCAGCTCCGAGAATGCGCCGAGCTTCGTCGACCCTCAAATCATCTTGCCCGAGATGAACTCCATCGGCATTAGAAGCCAGCGCAAGATCGGCACGGTCATTCATGATGAATCGTGTATTCGAATCGCGGCAGATCGCACCAATCATTCTCCCCGCGTCCACCAATTCGCGATCCGTCATCGATTTGTCTCTTAACTGAATAAAGTCGACGCCTCCGCGAACCAGGTTTTGAATAAGTCCACTCAATTCGGTTTGATTTCCATTCCGGCCATCGATCAACACGTAGAGGTTTGCGTCGTTTAGATTGTGCCGACTGACCAACGTCGTCATGGTGGCTCGCTCGATGATCAGTAAACGTCCGCGAATCTGCTCAAGGCGAACCGCCAGTTTTTTGT
>CAZQQR010000052.1:0-4234 GCA_964595515.1 uncultured Pirellulaceae bacterium | reverse complement strand
CCAAGGTAAGCATCGCCAACTTGGTTCGAAACGAAATGGGCTAGTCTTAATAGCGACGAATTGGAGTGTCGAATTAAAGCGTCCAGGCGCTGGTCTTTGGATTCTGGGTTCGAGTTTGCAGTCATCGTATCTTTTTCTGTCAGATTGACATGACAGTTCTGTCGTTTGCTTGTAGGGGAAACGGTAATCCAGTAAACGGTTTGAATTGAGACACACCGTGTTCAGGATCACCCTTATCAATGATAACGATCAACCGATTGAAAGAATCGAATGAGTGAAAGGGATTTCTTGATGAATGGCGCAGTGTGGAACAACGCTATCGCCAATTTAATCCAAAAACCCAACAAAGTTTGCCAGAACGTTCAGTAATGGACTCATCCGGTTTGATTGAGATTGACGTATTTTTGGCAGAGGCTGATACTTTCAGGTGAATGGAAGCCGTTGTGGCACAAATTTCGCGTTGAAGTGTATCGCGAGTGCTATTTTTAGACAGGAAGTCGGAGACACGTATGCCTTGGAGTCCGCTATTGTTGTGCGGTTGGCCTGGTCTTCCGGGACTTTGGTTTCGGGGGCAAACCTCCTCACTACTGGTTGCGATCGGATTTTCAGTTCTGCTGAATCTGGCTTTGGTTTCGAGTTTTCTCTGGCCTTGGTCGCTTGGCGGTACATTTCCTTTGGTGGCGTGGCCCATGATTTTTTTGATCTGGGGAACGTCGGCTTGGGTCGCATATCGCGGGCTTCCTGACTTGATGGCAGTGCCGACAAGTGAAAAAGTTGCAGTGCCGGAACGTCCCGACACCTTGTTTATTCAAGCACAACGCGAATACTTAGGTGGTCACTGGGAAGAGGCAGAGGGATTGCTGCGGCAGCGAATTCAACGTCAACCGCGAGACATGGAATCGCGGTTACTGTTGGCAACGTTGCTACGACATTCTCGAAGACTTGACGAAGCGGCTCAACAACTGGATGAGATGGATCGGTACGACGAAGCGATTGAGTGGAGCTTTGAATCGGGCCGTGAAAGACAACTGATCGACTTGATTGATCGCCATGAGACAGCGGAACGTTCACTCGACCCAGTTAATGAAGACCTTGAAGACATTTTGCCTTCGAACAATGACGGAATCATTCGCGAAAAGGATATTGATCCTGAAACCGCGATCGACCCTTCGGTGTTGAACAAAATGCAATTGGAAATCGTCGACTAGATAACAAACCATTTGAGAACCAATATTCACGATTGAATCTCGAATCAAAAATATACCAAACGAACCCTTTAACCCAATTTAACGTCTTTTAAGTAGTGTCGCATTCGCGGCTTCGTTGCTGAAAGACGACCCATGGGGGAAAACTTATGTACGAACGCTTTACTGATCGCGCCCGCAAGGTGATGCAGCTTGCTAACCAGGAAGCGCAGCGTTTCAATCACGAATATATCGGGACCGAGCACATGCTGCTGGGACTCGTCAAAGAAGGCACTGGCGTGGCAGCCAACGTCCTGAAGAATCTTGACGTTGATTTACGCAAGATTCGACTGGAAGTTGAAAAGCTGGTTCAGAGTGGTCCTGAAATGATCACGATGGGCAAGCTTCCACAAACGCCGCGAGCCAAAAAAGTCATCGAATATTCGATGGAAGAAGCTCGCAACCTGAATCATAACTTTGTTGGCACCGAGCATATTTTGCTCGGCCTCTTGCGAGAGCAAGAAGGCGTCGCTGCTCAAGTTCTAATGAACCTCGGACTGAAACTCGAAGAAGTTCGAGAGGAAGTTCTTAATCTTCTTGGCAACGGTCTTGAGGGTGGCGAAGGTGCAGAGCGTGGTGGCCGCGAGGGCGGTGGCGGTGAGTCTGGCGAAGGCGGAGAACGCAAGTCAGGTAAATCGAAAACGCCTGCCCTCGATAGTTTCGGCCGCGACCTAACAGAACTCGCCCGTCAAACCAAACTTGACCCTGTCATCGGCCGTTCCAAAGAAATCGAACGTGCGATTCAGATTCTTTGCCGACGTACCAAAAACAACCCGGTTCTATTAGGTGAAGCCGGTGTTGGAAAAACTGCGATCGTCGAAGGATTCGCTCAGTTGGTCATCTCTGGCGATGTGCCTGAGATCCTGGCTGAAAAACGAATCGTTGTTCTTGACCTTGCGATGATGGTTGCCGGTACTAAATACCGTGGTCAATTCGAAGAACGAATCAAAGCGGTCATGAACGAAGTTCGCCGTGCGAAGAACACGATTCTGTTCATCGACGAACTTCACACCTTGGTTGGGGCGGGCGGTGCAGAAGGTGCGATCGACGCGGCCAACGTGTTGAAACCGGCACTGGCTCGTGGCGAAATCCAATGTATTGGTGCCACAACGCTGGATGAGTATCGAAAATACATCGAAAAAGACAACGCGCTTGCTCGTCGTTTCCAGGAAATCATCGTTGAGCCGACTTCGAACGACGAAACGGTTGAGATCCTCAAAGGACTTCGTAAACGTTACGAGGAACACCACCGAGTACAAATTACTGATGACGCGGTTGCGGCAGCGGTTGATCTATCGAGTCGCTACATCACAGGACGATGCTTGCCAGATAAAGCGATCGATGTGATTGATGAGGCGGGTGCTCGAGTGAGACTTCGCACCATGAGTCGTCCACCAGATTTGAAAGAAATCGACGAAGACATCGAGCGTCTCAATGGCGAAAAAGAGGACGCGGTTGCCAATCAAGATTTTGAAAAAGCAGCCAGCTTGAGAGATCAGGCCGATAAACTTCGCAAGAAAAAAGATCAGATCAAACGTGAGTGGCGTGAAAAATCGCAGCAAACGGATGGGGTCGTTGACGAAGAAGTGATCGCGGAAGTCATCTCCAAGATGACGGGCGTTCCTTTGACGCGGCTTTCTACCGAAGACTCAATGCGTCTGATGAAAATGGAGGACGAGCTTCACAAGAAAGTCGTCAGCCAACACGCTGCCATTGAGGCAATCTCGAAAGCGGTGCGTCGATCTCGTTCTGGTTTGAAAGATCCAAAACGTCCGATCGGTTGCTTCATGTTTGCTGGACCAACGGGTGTCGGTAAAACGTTGCTTGCCAAAACGCTTGCTGAATTCATGTTCGGTGACGAAGAAGCTCTCGTAACGATCGACATGTCGGAGTACATGGAAAAGCACAACCTTAGCCGGTTGATCGGAGCGCCTCCGGGATACGTTGGTTACGAAGAAGGCGGTCAGTTGACCGAAAAGATTCGTCGCCGTCCGTATTCGGTTGTGCTACTGGATGAAATTGAAAAAGCTCACCCCGATATCTTCAACATGTTGTTGCAGGTGATGGAAGAAGGCCGATTGACGGACAGTTTCGGCCGCAATATCGACTTCCGAAATGTGATCTTGATCATGACCACCAACGTGGGTGCTCACGCGATCAAGAATGAATCACACTTTGGTCTTCCAGGTGCCGGTGATGATCAATCGTTCGAAGGCATGAAAGAGCGTGTTTACGACGAGATCAACAAAGCGTTCCGTCCTGAGTTTCTTAATCGTTTGTCGGAGATGCCGATCATCTTCCGTCACTTGGAAAAGAAGGATCTCAAGATTGTTGTCGACTTCGAATTGTCCAAGATTCGCCATCGACTGTCAGAGCGTGGTTTCGAATTGACGCTGACCAACGAAGCGAAAGAGTTCCTCATCAAAAAGGGAACGGATCTCGACTACGGTGCTCGACCACTTCGACGTGCTCTTGAAAACCACGTTGAGGATCCGCTTTCGGAAGAATTGCTTCGTGGTACTTTCCAGGGCAAGAACAAGATCGTTGTGGACGCCTTCCGTGATGATGATGGAAAGCTGAAACGGCTCAAGTTCGATAGCTCGTTCGTTCCTCCACCCGAAGAACCACCAGAGGAAGAAGCCGTTGGAGCTGGTGTTGGTGGAGACGACAACGGAAACGACAGCGAAGAATAACCTGATTCGTTCAGGTACAATCTGATTCATTCAGAAAACTACAAAGCCTCGATTTACGTCGGGGCTTTTTTTATTTGCAATTGGATCTTTGGGCTGCAAAAAAATGATGACATGTTGTGCTCGCGAAACCGTTTTCATTTTATCGGATGATAAGAACTCCTTTCAAAAATTTGACTGGACAAAAAAACTTGCTCCACTGGGAAACCTATTCGGAGTTTATCAACAAAATCGGAAGTCAATTCTGTAGTTCGTAGTTTGGCGTTGTCCAAGAGTCTGAATATCGGTCCCTGACACCTT
>CAZQQR010000051.1:19246-23083 GCA_964595515.1 uncultured Pirellulaceae bacterium | reverse complement strand
GCCGGTATTGCACCCAGAAAACCCAACATCAATCCGACGCCACATCCAATCAGGATAGAGACGCTGTCGATCTGTAGTTGAAAGGCTCCCATCGTAAATCGAACAGCCGCACCGTTAACGAGCACGATTCCGATCAAGGCCGCCAAGAGGCTGGCGGCCAATGAAAGCACGATCGCCTCTTGCATCAAACTGATCACCACAGCCCGACGAACAAAACCGATCGTTTGGAGCATCGAAAGTTCAGAAATTCTCCCAACGACCGATCCGTACATTGTGTTGAGTCCGGCAAAGACACCCGCCCCTGCCACCAACAGAACAACGAGCCAAGCCAACCAGCGGATTGGCCCGTAATCCCTCTGTAACGTCGCGTAATAATCTGATTCTGTCATCGTTTGGAGTTCGAGATCCAATCGTTGTTTGCAAAAAATATCAAGGTCAGCGAAATCGCCGGTTGGTTTCATTCGGATCGCCACAATACTCAAGTCTTGACGTTTCATGGCTTGTTGAAGTTCGTCCAGTCTGCACCAGATTTCTGATTCAAAGGCAGCGCCGCCGCAAGAGAAAATGCCGACAACTTTCCAGTCGCGATTTTCCAGACGAATCTGTTTTCCAACGCCAATCTCACCTTCCACTGCTCCCAGTTTTGCAGCAGCAAGTCGCCCGATGATCACTTCGCCTGTTTCCGGCCAACGCCCTTCTTCGATCTCAACTTGATTTCTAACCAACAGGCATTTGGGCGTAACTCCTCGGACCAGCCCGAGCGTTTCGCGTGGATCTGTTTGGCCAGTCGCATACAAACCAACTTGGGTGCCCAGGTAAAGCTCCGGTGAAACGTATTTTTCACCGTAGCGCTCTTGGATACCTTGGATGCTGGCGGGAACCAAGTCCGATGTTCGCATCGGAATGGATGAGTACTCAATGTTTTCACCCATCCCAAGTGAAAACACCAAAGCCGTTTTTGGGTCGCCGCTAACATCCAGTGTTGACTCTAGCCCTCGAATGAAACCAACAACGACCAACACCAATACAATCACGGTCGTCAGACCAATAAACGTCAGGAACGTTCTGAGTGGCCTGCGAAATAGGTTTCGAATTCCATACTCCCACGGGAGCAATCGAAATAGCATGGGGGTGTGCTTCTCAATGAAGAAACGTTGACTCAATAATTTTGCTCAACTCAACTAACGGTGGGAAACCAACGAAAGGAGGTGGCGCTTCATTTGAGTGGTTCAGATAAAGCTCGCGCATACGCAGCTTGATCATGAATCAAATGAACGGGTCGCAAGAATTGCGGAGAATCAGCGCTTAATTTTGAAGAGAACCGAGTTCGATTCTCATTGCTCGGCCAATATTTTCGGATCCGAAACCGCCTGGATCATCGGGAGGGCGATTGGCCCATGTCAGCTCGCCAATGTCTTGACTGATCGTTTGATCGATCGAATACGTGGGCTGCCAGTTTTGAGACGTCTCAATCTGGAAAGTGTCAGGGATCGTCGCGCCAGAGCAAAAGCATTTGCATTGACACTTTTCGCAAGGTTCACCGGGGACTGAATTGTCAGATTCGTTTTGACAACAGCAGCTAGGTGAAAGCATTTGCATGCTCATCTCAACGGATGGAGCACAATTGGTGCAGCTACTATAGCTGCCACACCCCTGCACCATGCAACGCACGGGGCAAGTGATGATGATGCCAATCATCATTAGATGTACAAATTGCTTTTCCATTGAATTCGCTTTGGCGTTTTCGTTTCCTGAAGTTACTCCGATTCTACACACGTCTATCGTCTTGTTCAAATACGACTCTGAATTGAATCAGTTCACATGAGGACGGCAATTCTTGAATTCGAATGAAATTTTGGCTTAACAGTTGAGAACAGTGGAGAAAAAGAAGTTGGTTGGTGCCTTTGAGTCCTCGAATTCGATTATGAAAAAAGCCGTGAATTCACTTTGATTAGCAAACTCACGGCGACTGCGACAAACAACAGATTCTACTGGTCCTGTTGTTTTGACTGCTTTAACATCCATTTGTAAACGGATGAACTACAGTACGTCTCTGTCCAAGCATCGTGGTGTTTACGATTTGGAGCCGTCATGACAAACTTGCGATCAAGGTAGTCGGTGTCTGATACATCGTGCTTGGGAATGATCAAGAACTCAGTGTCAGCGATCTTTTCAATCTTCTTAATGGCGACTTCAGATTCAGAAAAGTAACCGTCGAATTGATTGCAAGCGATCCAAGTCGGAGTCCCTGCGATGTTTTCAAAATCACTAACAGGGTCGGTGCTTCCAGCAATCGGAACGATCGCGGCGAAGAAACCTGGGAGTCGATCAGCCAGTCCCCACGTGCCGTGTCCGCCGCGACTTAAGCCGGTCAAATAAACACGGTTCAAGTCGCCGTCGTACTTTTCAGCAACCGTTTCAACGATCGACTTGACGACGTCAGGATGGTCGTAGAAATTGCCTTCTTTGATGTGCGGCGTGACCACGATAAACGAATCAAGAATCAGTTTGTTTCGCTCAGTGGAAACATCATGCTCATCGCGAATTAGTCTGGTTAGTCCCCATTGGTTTACCGTTTCCACTGGACCGCCGACGCCCCATGATCCTTGTAGAAAAACAAGGATCGGAGTCTTGTCAGACGACTGGCCGTGAGAAACAGGAAGATACATTGTGTAGCCATCCATGCCGCCAGTATCATCAAGCTTGACTGTCGTAATTGCACCGGGCCGCGGTTCTCCTTTTGTTTTGGCTTTGGCTTTTTCAGAAACAAATTGCGTTTGAGAGGAGACGCCTCCGCTTCCGCCGAGTCCTCCACTGCCGCCAAGGCTCTTTGTAGATCGCTTCTTTTTATTTGCGTCGACCACGTCGAAAGTCATCTTGCCGCTCTCACAGGCGAATGCGATTTTGGATCCTCCTTGGTTTAGCTTTCGCGTCGCCAAAGGCAATTCAGTCGAGCTCTCTCCTGTCTCTACTTCCGTATCCTCATCAGAAATCAGGTTGCCTAGCAAACTTAGATCCGCATTGATATCAGAGTATGCTTTGACTGCCAGATTCCCATTGGTCGCGCAAAAATCACAATTGGACTCAGGAGATTTATCCAAAACGACATCGATGTTTCCATCGTTCGCATACGCCTGGACCTTACCTTTGATATTGCGAATTTTGACATTGCCGCCGGACGTTTGGGTGTAGAGTTCACCGGAGTTTTCTCCCAGCCAAACGGTTCCACCTGACATGCGGACCTTGGATTTGCCATCAGCACCGGAAACATAAACGTCGCTATTGACACCGAGAATGTCCAGTTTTCCAGAGCAGCCTTTGCGAACATCAACGCAGCCGTTGTTTGCTTCGATGTTGACTTTGCCTTGGATACGCCCCAGTTCAACGCGACCATCACCAGTATTGGCGTCGACTTCACCCGTCAAATCGCCGATCGTGATGTCTCCACGAAGTGTTTTCACGTTCGTACTAAATTTTCGGGGCACGGAAATTCGATAGAGTGTCCGTTTGAACAAGTCGCTTTTCTCTTTGGAGAAATTTTCATCCAATTCACCAGAGACCTGCAGCGAGTTGTCCTTCATTTGTAAAACGCAATTGTGGTTCTCGATGACCTTGGCTGCTTCGGCCTGACTCGATGCGGCAACACGTCGCATTACGGTGACGACGACTTGGTCGGTAAGCTCGCTGGGAACGACCACTACGCTTCCGTGGTCAACGTTGACCGCAAGTGTTCCGCCTTCGTTGACGTCGAACGACTGTGACATGCGTTGGTCAAATGTCGTTGTCGAATTAGTGTTCCAAGAGTCTTCGTTTTTCGTCCAACTGATGGCTGGCTCA
>CAZQQR010000051.1:16887-19146 GCA_964595515.1 uncultured Pirellulaceae bacterium | reverse complement strand
TTCTTTTCCTGCTCAGCCAAGCTTGGCTCTTTATCCAATGCTGGGTTGGCATCTGCCAGGGAAAACAAGCCCATTGGGTTGTTCCCCATCGTTCCGCTCATCGCAAGCATCGATGCTACCGCGAGACCGGCAGCGGCGACCGCCAACCAAGTTCCCTTTCGGCGTTGTGGCCGTAGTTTGGTTTTCTTGGGGCGCCAATCTCGTTTGGGTTTTGGGTTGATGGTCGGATTTTGCAGGAACGCAAGCTCGACCGACAATTCTCCGGCAACCTCTTCGGCCGTTTGAAATCGGTCGTCGATTTTCTTGGTCATCAATTGGCCGATGAAATCACAAAGCCACTCATCGATTTGAGGATTGATTTCTCGAATCGGTCGGGGATCTTCTTGGCACACGCGATTGATCACACCAAAAACTGTTTCTGCGCGAAACGGAGGACGGGCGGTGCAAGCGGCGTACATCAGGCTGCCCAAACTGAACAGATCAGAACGCGGATCGACTGGTTCTCCTTTGGCCTGTTCCGGCGACATGTATTGTGGCGTTCCGGCAATGGTTCCGCTGCGCGTCATGGCGGCTTCGTCCGCGACGCGGGCCAAACCAAAATCCGTAACCATCGCCCGTTCAACGGTGTTCTCAAGAATCACGTTGGCGGGTTTGACATCGCGGTGTACGATCCCAATATTGTGGGCTTCAGAAAGTCCATTGGCGACTTGCAAGCCGATTCGAGTGACTTCACAGGTATCCAGAGGTCCATTTTTTTCAATCCGTTGAAGCAGCGAAACACCAGCGATGTATTGCATCACGATGTAGGGCAATCCGCGAAACTCGTCGACGGCGTAAATCGGAACTACGTTCTGGTGAAGCACAGCTGCAATCGCGCGGCCTTCTCTTTCAAATCTGCGGCGGGCGGCACCGCTGGAAGAAAAGACAGGCGAGAGAACTTTGATCGCCACGAATCGGTTTAGCCGCTTGTCCAAGGCTTTGAGGACGATGCCAGTGCTGCCCTGCCCAATCAAGCCACAGACTTCGTAACTGCCAAGCCGCCCCAGCATGTCTGGATCATCTGTCGGAGCAAGAAATTCGATTAATCGCTCAAGCCGATCGTCTCCCGTCCCATCGCCTTCAGGGATTCGCGTATAAGTAAGATGTTGTTTCAGGCTGTTCCACATTGTTTGGTCGGCAGCAACCGACTCTAGTGATCGCTGACATTCGTGACAACTGCTCAGGTGGCTTTCAACGTCTGCTGCCTCCGACTCGCTGAGTCGTTCTTCGAGGTATCGTTGTAAAAGCCTGTTGTCAAAACAGGTTGTTTGATTAGATTTTTTCATCATACGCTCCGATGGTTGAAATGGACTTACTGGAGCTGGTTAGGAATGTTCGCGTCGATACCGTCGTCCATGTCGGCGATCTTTGCACGTATCCTTGCAACCACACGACATTTTGCGGTGTAGACGCTTCCAACAGGAATGCCCAGCGACTCAGCAACTTGCTCTGCCTTGTGGCCATCGATGGCGGTTAAGCAGAAAGACATCCAGGTGACCTCGCGAACTTCGGATTTCACCTGTTTCGAAGCCCAGTCAAACAACGACTTTTGATATTCATCTTCAAACGAAAGTTCTTGCAACGATTCACGGTCGGGAACTTCCAGCAACATTTTGGCGACCTGTGAGTCACCCGAAGCGGTTGCTTTTTTCGCGCGTCGATCAATGACGTCGACAGCAATGTTTCTGGCGACGCGAAACAGCCATCCTCGAAAGCTTCCTTTCGAAGAATCTGGATCCCAACTGGGAATTCGCTTCAACATTGCTGTAAGAACGTCTTGAAGAACATCGTTTGCATCCGCATCTTGTAGACCTTTTGCGCGGCAAAACCGGTAAAGCGCCTGTTCGTAGACCGATAGAAATTCGGACCAAGCGTCTTCACTGTGCATGCCAAGCTGCAGCAAAAGGCTTTCTCGAGTTTGCGGAATTTCGTTCATAAAACCGTCTTTGTTTGATGGGTTCCATGATAACTCTTGTGAGAAGCAGTGTTTCTTACACTTGTTGGGTAAAAAAGTTCGAATTGGTGGAATTCAGGGTGGCGGGAGAACGCGTGTTCGTGAAAAAGATGATGTATGAGAGTTATTCTGGCAGCGTATGAATGTCGTCCCTCCGGGACTTTTGTTGTTTTGGGTGCTGAATACCCCGGAATAAATTCCGGGGCTAGAAAATGCCGTTCCTCCGGAACTATTGTGTTCTGTTTCGGAACTTGAGAACCATGGCA
>CAZQQR010000051.1:14793-16787 GCA_964595515.1 uncultured Pirellulaceae bacterium | reverse complement strand
AACGCGTCTCGTTATTCGGCAAGTGAAACCACGGGAATGTCTTCTTCAGGGGCTACAGTTTTCTTTCGAGATGAAATCAAACGATACAGCATGACCAGTGATCCGATCGAAATCAGCAGCAAAGGAATTCCGATCAAAGGTCGAACGGCAATCCAGGAAATCGCGATGGTACCAAACGAAAGACAGACGCCCATCAATACCGCCAACATTCCCGCTAATCCACGAGTGATCGAGCCCAGGAAAGGAACAATGTCGGCAAAGACGGCGAGCGGGGATACGATTAAAAAGAACCCAAGACAACAGGCGCCGATTCCGACCACGCGCAATACCCAGGCCAGAACCATGTTCTCTTCCTGAAACTTGGTGAACATTTCTTCTGCTGACATCTTTCCAACGTAAAGCCGTTGTAGGGTTTCACCGTTGGGTACCTCAAAGGGTGCAAACGTATTCCCAGTTTGCTGAGCAACCAAAGACACTTCAGCCGGTTTGACGACTGCGAATCGAATTCTCAAATCGCCAACGTTGGGCAATTCGAGGTTGGGAGCTTCTTCGGTGGCCGACCAATAGAGGTACTCGCCGCTCACTTTGACGCGTGGTTTAAGTTCTTCGTCCAGGCTTTCGATGAACTCATCAGGCAGCGAAACGGATTGGTAGTTGCTGATGGAGTTAACCAGCGTGTCGTTCAGCTCGAAAGCACCCAATGTGACTTGTTTGGCTGTTGATGTTTGGGAATTGAATTTTAGTGGAGGATTGACATGCCGAGATGACTCTTCGAAATTTTCGCTGTTGTTTCTGCCTTCGGCCCATTCTTTGTCATAGCTGAATGTCGTGACTGTCTCTTTGCCACCGCCAAGTTTCTTGCGAGATTTGGTGCTGGTTTCTTCCACCCACTGAAACATTTCGACTGAGCGGCGAAGCTTGATAGCTTTTTCTTCGACAGGAAATTCAGCGTCACGCAAAATTTCTTCTGTGTCGGCGAGTCCAGTCATGTGAACGAGCTGTTTGTCTAACTCAGATTTTATCGAACTGGTGTCCGCCAAACTTTTAACGACTTTAGCGCCTTGTTTGATTCCCTGAGTTCGGTGAATGGTTCGGTACTCATTCCAGCCAAGAACGCCCAATGAGATTGGCACCATCAAGATTCCTGCAAACACGCCCATGATTGAGCTTTTCATGCGCGAGAACCAACCGGTGCTGCTTGTTTTTGTAACGCTGTCCAACATCGTTTTTCTTCACGCCGAGACGCGAACTCCCATTTTGGTCGAGGCCGCAAAAAAAGCGGTTTATCGCTATCTTGCCAACCCAAGAATCTATCAACAAGAGTTAGATACTGAATCCGTATGTTTTTGGACACGAATTCCTGACCGAGACAGCAATTTCAAGAAAAATGTGAAGGGAGAAAACCGATCGCATGACGGTTATGGTGGCAGCGAAGTCCAGTGAATTGTTCTCGCCCAAGTTTCAGTGCGATGATGAAATTCGACAATGGAGTATTGGGAAAAAAGAGTATTGGGAAAAAAGGAATATCGGGAACAGCCGGAATACGAAAGACCGAAATTCTAAAGCCAGAGTAAGAACTCAATTTTAAAAAATGAAGTTGAAGTTATCGGCTTGCCAAAGCAACGGCGAGGCTTTCGAGGACTGGCAATTCGAGATCGAGATAGATTGCCCAGCGGTTGGTGGTTTGATCGGCGAGGGCGTCGTGATTGTGCAGGAACTTCCAAGCGTCCGCGTTTCCCTTGAATGGGCGTGCCCCGGCAGCCTCGACGATCCGGTAGTGGGTTGGAGTCTGACGCCAGTTGGTTGGCTTAAATCCAGGTGCCGGTTCGACGATGAATGCTTGGTATCGTGCTTTGGGTTTTGATCGGGGCTTGGTCATTTTCTGTCTCCTCTTCTTTTAACTTTGGCCGTCCTGATCCTCGTTGGTTGCAAGCCTCTCTTGGCCGTCACATTAGTATTCGTTGATGATGTGACACGGATGGTCAAACGGAATT
>CAZQQR010000051.1:3304-14693 GCA_964595515.1 uncultured Pirellulaceae bacterium | reverse complement strand
GGAAATCAATGTAAAATCTCGGTATGACGACCGATTCAGAATCCAATTCGACAGACCCTAAGCCCACAACAAGGTTTCAATTTGGGTTGAGATTTTTAGCTGCAGCCATGCTTGGTGTGGGGCTGTTTTTGACTTGGTTTCTTAGTCTGGCCAATCAAGCGAACCGAGAGGCTGAGATCATTGCTCGGTTTCAAGCGTTTGATGGAGAGTGCCAAGTTCTTTACGACTATCAAGTCGACAAATCGCAAAATTTTTACCCTTCGTTTCCCGATGCTGAACCGCCGGGACCGGGTTGGATCAAAGCGATCTTGGGCGAGCGCGTTTTTGCTCGTGTTGTTTCGTTGTCATTTGATTGTTCAGAAGTCGATTCGCTTGATGGAATCGAAGAACTGACAGATTTAAACGACATTCAGTTTATGTTGTGCAATCAGTTGAAGGATCTTAGCCCGATTGGGCAACTGCCGAATCTGACAACCGTTTTCGCAGATCAATGCGAACAGCTAACGGAGATTGGCGACCTGTCGGGATGTGAAAAGCTTGATGAACTATTGCTGTATCACTGTCCGATCACCAACATCAACGGCGTCGCCGGGCTGCCCAACCTTACTCGCATAGATTTGATTGATTGTCCGTATTTGAAAGACTTTACTGGGCTATCCGATCATTCAATTCTAAAAGTTGTCAATCTTGATCGTCTTGAGCATTTGCAAGATCTAAGTCCATTCAAAAATTTGCCGAATCTAAAATACTTGGATATTGATCAATGCAAGAATTTAAGTTCGCTTGCAGGATTGAAGGGCTGTGTTGGCTTGGAAGACTTGAGTATCGAAACGAATCAAGCACTCAAGACATTGGATGGAGCCGAGCATCTCAAAAACCTGACCTCATTCATGTTGTATGAGTGTGAAGCACTTGAAAGCATTGATGCGCTGGCGTCTCTCGATTCCGTTGAGTCCGCCAGAATCTCTTGCTGTACCAAGCTTCAAAATTTGAATGGTCTGGCCAGCATGTCAAAGCTTAGCCACTTGAGCGTTGATGATTGCTCTTCACTCGGTGATATTCAAGGCATCAAGAACTTGAATGCACTGACATCGCTCTTTTTGTCTGGATCAAACAAACTCAAGAGGTTCGATGAGCTTGCTGGTTTGACAAACCTGACGGCCTTGCGTTTGGGCGAATGTCACGAACTCAGGAATTTGGATTGGGCAAAAGAGCTCGATGAACTTTTGCTGCTTGAGCTTTCAGGATGTTTGTCACTGGAAAACATTGAAGGGCTGGCGGGACATCCAGCGCTGGAAGATCTGATTCTCAATTATTGCTCTGATCTGAAAAGTATCGCTCCGCTCGCGAGCGTGAAGACGCTTGAGCTATTGGAGATGGAGGATTGTTATGACCTACACGACACGGCAGCTGTTGCGTCTTTGCGCAATCTAAAATCGCTAGTCATCAGAAATGCGGATCGGAGAACGCTTCAAGCGATTGGTTCGCTTTCAAAGTTGAAACGATTGGAGTTCCATGACAACGCAATCATCGAAGACCTTGATTTTCTAAAAGAAACCGTTTCGTTGGAACGGCTTACGGTCCATGGAAGCAAATCGCTTGCGGACGTTCAGGCGCTTTCGCGATGTCCGTCGTTGGTGAAGCTCAGTATTTATCTCGCCCCAAAGTTGAACAACCTAAAAGGGATTTCGGCTTGTTCATCGCTGCAGGATCTTACGCTGATCAACTGCAAATCAATCGAGAATCTGGATGAGCTATTTGGCGTGAATTCACTAACGTCGGTTGATCTTGGTGACTGTAGCGGAATTACTCAAGTCGACGGACTTGCCGGTTCACAGTTTTTAACATCGCTTAATTTCGTTGGTTGTAGTTCGCTTAAGAACGTCGACGGGCTGAAGGCCGCACTTGAAATCAGAAAAGCTGATTTGAGAAACTGTAAGTCGCTTGAAAATGTCGATGGACTTATCGCGGTACCGAAAGTAGCAACAATTTGTTTGTCGGGTTGCGATTCTTTGAGTGAAGAAGCAATCAACGAGCTAAAACGGCTCAAACCGAATACGGACTTTCCGGATTATTAAGGTTTCATTTGGTTGGTCTATTCGCCGTCCGTCCATTCAGCCTTCAGGGGCAGCGCCCGCCGGAATTAGAATCTTTTCAAACTCGCCTCATGGTTGCTGACGATTCCATCGCCGTTGATATCCAGCATCGTCGCGACGTCGTTTCGGATAGCGTTCTCGGCTGTCTTGACCGTTTTTTCCAAACCGACAAGGAATGGAATTCCCAACGAAGCGCTGGATTCATCTGATTCCATTTGTCTTTCAACTCGTGATTCAAAAGCTGCTCTGGCTTGTTCTGATTCGAAGGCGAGTTGTTGAAGCGGTTCGTTTTGGCGAACGACTTTATGGTTGGAGTGAGACAGCAGGCAGCCTGACAATGAGACTACGATGATCGAGCTAACAACTAATGAGCTTCGATTGAGAAACGACAAAGTGAAAGACTTTTTCATGATCACCCTTTAAGTCAATTTGAGACACAGCTAGGTATCAAATTTCCGGTGAGTGATCAACGTCGTTGTCCAGCGGCGTTCCTGGTTGTGAGTTTGAGTTGTGATAGCATTTGTGAGGCGCGGGAAATGGTAGATGAAGTAGCCAGTGCGCTAAGGTTCCGCAACCTGTTATTGCTTGGTGGTTGCAGGGTGAGTGTCGTCCCATCCGGGACTAGGGTTTTCCGGGGCTAGGTTCCCGGCACTGAAGTGCCGGGCTAGGAAATGCCGTTCCTCCGGAACTATGCTCGCACGTAGGTCGACGAGGCATAAGGGCATCGAATTTCATCCGGCGACCATGTCGTTCTCGCCAACCACATTGAGCAAGGCAGGAGATCTCGGGAAGCTTCTCAGGAAGTTTATTGAGTGCCTCGAAGCCAAGATCGCCGAGCCGGCGATCGTCGAAGGAATTAACTGCATCTGCAAGCGCTTGCTCACAAAACGCAACTGCCGCTACTCGTTTGAGACACTGCCGATCTCACTGGCTTCATCATCGTCAGCCTTGGCAGCCGGCTCTTGTTTCGCCGGCGGTTTTTCATCAGCCTTTGGATTGACAATGCGCTCATAAACCGCGTTCAAATCTTTGTAGTGGTTTGGCGGGTAGTGAAGATCACCACCGGTGTGACCGACCCATCCGATCGCGCACGCGAGCAAAATTGAACCCAGTTTCCAAAGCATGCCGTCGTCTGGGTCGCGGTTTCGCGCACCAGCCGCGAACAATGCCAATAGGAAGGCAACCGCAGTCACGATCAACCCGCCTGTGCGATGCCAGAAGACTGGATGTTTGTCATTCAGTAAATCTGCCCAAGTTTCAACTGTTCCCCTGCCTTCCATGGGGCTGAACCACCAACCGGTGGCACAGGCAACAATCGCTCCCAATGTTCCGACCCACAGACAATAATAAGCACAGTCGCTCAT
The DNA here is from genome assembly GCA_964595515.1 of uncultured Pirellulaceae bacterium. Lineage (GTDB taxonomy): Bacteria > Planctomycetota > Planctomycetia > Pirellulales > Pirellulaceae > Mariniblastus. Next base: position 11,233 of record CAZQQR010000051.1, on the reverse strand, counting down.
CACGAAATTGCCACGCAAGCTCAGTAGTGCAAACAGTCCCGCAGCCAATAGTAGGCCGATTGGTAGGTGAACGGCTGCCGGGTGCAGCGAACCAATTGCATTGAAGACTTGTTGTGTTTCTGGATCGACGGGAGGTTTGGCTGGAGCTTCGTCCTGGTCGGCGTCATCGGCAAGCTTTGCTTCTTGTGATTCCTCACCCGCTTCGTTTTCGATCACGACCTCTGATCCACCGCGCGTGACGTCAACGAGTTTCACGTCTTCGGGCCAGTCAGCGCCTTCGTTAATCCAAGTTTTGACTAGCGCGATCTGAGCTGGAGAAAGCGGTTTGTTGTGATCCTCTGGAGGCATCAATTCGTCTTCGTTGTCTGAGATCAGAACCTCGTAGAACACGCTGTCTTCTGCTGATCCGGCTTCGATATAGTCCATCGCGTCATCCCGGTCATCGATCCGAGGGCTCTCTTGTTCCACCGGACCATGGCAGTGCATGCAATGGTTCTCAAAGATCGGTTTAATGTCTTTGACAAAATCGACATCGAATGCGACGGCGTTTTGTGCCAAGCCGAGACAGATGACGGCACAAATGATTTGTGAAAATAGTTTGGAGATAGAGATCATTTCACTTCCAGAATTTCAAAGTTTCTCGTTATCGGAATCGTCGGCATTCAATTAAGTTTCACTATACCCAATCGAATAAGAAAATTACACGACACGTCCCCAAGGATGGGACTTAATTAACTGCGTCGAGTACCGGTAATACAAGGATTTTGCCGTCACCAAGTCGACCAGTTCGGGAAACCGTTGTAATCCGTTCAATGATCGAATCCACTTCGGTTTCTTCAGCCCAAATTGAAATCTCAACTTTTGGAACAAATGCGAGTGAGTATTCGTTCTCACCATATTGATCAAGGTAGTTCTTTTGCCGGCCATAGCCTTTGACTTCGCGGATACTTAGTTCCTCAACCGTCAAATCCGCAAGCGACTCGATCACTTTCTCAGCCAAGAAAGGTTTGACGATTGCCACGATCTGTTTCATTGGTTTACTTTCTCGCAGCCCAAGTCCAATGGCGATCCGAAGTTGCCGTCACCGTTTCAGGGTCAAAGCCCAGTGATGCAGCGAGTTCCCGAATTTCGTCCAATGACAACGCCGCGTGTAAAGAATCACGAAACAGCTTTTGAGAATACTCGGTTTCCTCACCCGCGTAAGTTTGAACGATTTTTTCGAGCGTTGCCTCATCGTCAGGCCGCATCAGGTCGCGGACGAAAATCAAACCGCCTTCGGAACAAACGCGATTCATTTCTGAAAGAGACTCGATGGGCTCAGGAATGTGATGAATGATGCTATTGGAAATGACGGAATCGAACATCTCGTCTTCGTAAGACAATTCCTTGGCATCGATTTTGGCCAATGTGATTCGGTCCGTCATTCCCGCCGCTTCGATATTGTAAACCGCAAGCTCCAACATGCTGACGGCCATATCAATCGCCATCACTCGGCAATGCTCGTGTTGTTTGCAAAGCTCAATCGGAATCAGTGCCGTGCCTGTTCCTAGATCCAAAACATCTCCTAGCTCAAGCTCTTGGTCCGAGTCGATGGTGGATTTCGCAAACGCAATAATCTCTTCAACGAATCGCTGGTTCACTAAAGAATGATCCATGTCGTTGTATTCTTGGGCTTCCTGCTCGGAATCCATTACTTCGGGTTCAAGAACGCGATCAAGTGCCATGTTTTCTCTTTGCGATTGAGTGTTTGCTGAAACGTTTGCAGCTGTTTATGAGGTGCACCAAAATTTGGTCAAGCTTACTCGCCGAGTGCTTCGAACTCTTCATCGGTAGTAATGACATTGACTTTGCCGTTGGTCCAAACGGACATCCCAAACGTGACTAATCCCATCACAAAATAAGCGATCGCGAACTGAATCACGAGCGATTTTTGATCGGCTGAAATCATCTCTTCATTTCCAAGATCCCAAGGCCAGAACATTTGGTCTCCCGGTAGTGGCGAATGGATGATCCCAAACAGAACCAAGATTCCACCAATCGCAAAACAAACGGACGCCACATTGAATTTGCGATCAACAATCATCGCCATCGCGGAAGCCCATAACAAACTAGTGATAATGAACCCACCGGCCAGAACACTAAGGTTCAGCCAGATTCCCTGAAGTCTCGCCGCGTCCCCGGCTCCGACTTGGGAGTAGTCAATGGTTGCGACAAACTGGCCAAGAAAAATCATCACCAGTTTGGCTAACGCCGGCAGGCAAGCGACGGCCAATGCGCAGTAATGTCGTTTGGGAGTGACCTGGAATGACTGGGCTGTGATTTCAATCCCGATAAAAATCAGAATTGGAAAAACAGCTGCTTCGGGAAGCCATTGCAGGATCAAGCTGAAATAGCCGATCAATCCAGCGGAGCCAACAAACAAAGCCGTCGCCAAAATGTACGCTGCCCGTCCTCCCATCGCCTTATAAGCCGGATGTCCAATGTAAGGCGTGGTTTGAATTACCCCGCCGCACAATCCGGCGACTAGCGTTGCGATGCCTTCAATACCGATGACGGTACCCGTGTTAAAATCATCTCCAGCGGACGCTGCGCTCTCGGCACAATCGATTCCGCCAATGACGGTCGCGATCGCAAATGGAATTAAGTATGGCAAATAAGTCAGCGCGTCTCCAAATGCGGATACCCATCCAAACGAAAATGCCGTCAACCATTCTTGTGGCCACCAAACAGGATTGAACGCGGCATGCTGATCACCAACGATGTCGTAGCCGGCTTTGTCGATGCCCAGCATCAAATACCAAACCAGGCATCCAATGACGACCGCGCCGAGCGCACCGGGAATCTTAAATGGCAATTTGTTCCTGCCAATCAACGTGATAAAGACGACGACCAACGAAGCGAATCCTACGATCGGATTGGGTGTCATGTTGGACAGCGGAATAAACGCGATCAGCACGAGCGCGATGGCAGCCAAGGATCCCAATAATCCCGCACGCGGAAAGACGCTTCGGATCCAGTTTGATCCAAACGCGCAAATAATCTTGAACACGCCTGTTAGCAAGATCCCGATCAGCCCAACATGCCATGCATGCATCGCGGCGTTGAAATGAACTTCTGACAATTGAGTTGCAAGAGTTGCATTGTTTTCAAAAGCCGTTCGCAGTGCAGCGATGTCTTCGAAACCAGCCGCCGCCGCTAGCTCGGAGGCTTTACTAATAAAAGCAGGTCCGATCACAAAGAAAACCATACCGAGAGTACTGGGCGTATCCAGGCCCAATGGCATGGCTGTGACATCGGAGCGGTTTTCACGTTTGGCCAAGCGAAATGCCAGCCAGAAAAACATCAGGTCCCCGACAAGAACACCAATCGCGGTGCCGGGGATCATGTAACTAAGTGCAAAATCTACAGGGAACCCAAAGTTGAAAAACAGCAGCGATACCATCAAAACCATGCCAGCAATGTTATCTAGCATCAGGCCAAAAAACGCGTTTATGTCGCCTGGTTGAGCCCACTGGTAACGATTTTTAGTCATGGAGAGACTTTCGGCATAGGGTTTGCAAAGGGATACACATGTCAGGAAGTGATGTTCGCTGGTTACAAAAAATGACCAGCCGTGCATCGCCCTCGACAAAGGTGGGGTCAAAACCGTGACGAAGGAGCCGCGAGTTTAAATCCCTAAAAAAAGCCTGTCAAACCGACCAAACGTGTCAGGGACCTCCCCGATACAAATTTAGGAAGGGCAGACGGGCCCTTAAAAGTTCACTTGGTAACACTTATAGGAGCCGCATCGAGGGGAAACAGGCAAGGAACGCCGCTTTTCGGTAAAAATCGAATCCTTTGGCAAAATTCCGAACCCTACTCCATTAAGATGCGTAAATCGTTATGCAAGCCACGCTAGACAACGTTAATTCTGTTGAACGACAACTGAAAGCTAAATCGGATCCAGTGACTGACGAACAGCTACTTCTCGAATACCGCCAAACTGGCGATCGCGAACTGTATGCACAGTTGGTCTACCGGTACGAACGAGAGTTGTTCAGTTACCTGAGACGATACTTGGGTAATGCCGAAATGGCCGAAGACGTTTTTCAGGCAGCATTCCTGGCCGTTCACCTCAAGTGTGAAACGTTCCTGGAAGGCAAACGATTTCGACCGTGGCTTTACACGATCGCGACCAACGCAGCCATCGATGCTCGACGACGTAACAAACGACACAGGACGGTCAGTTTGGATACGCCCCGAGAGCAAGACAACGAGGACGTGGGTCGTTTGGTAAATCTTTTGGAAAGTACTGATCCTGATCCGGCAAACTCCGCAGTCGATGCGGAACGCAGTAAAATGGTTCGAGAAACGTTGGAACGTCTTCCTGAATCCATGACCAACGTCATTCACTTGGTTTATTACCAAGGAATGAAGTACCGCGAAGCTGCCGAGGTTTTGGACATTCCAGTTGGAACTGTCAAAAGCCGGTTGAATTCAGCGATCAATAAACTGACCGATGTTTGGAACAAAAGCCACGTCGACTGAGACCCTTGGTCTTCTTGGCCCAACCGTTGAGACCTACAAGTGAAACATCCCTCGCAAGAAGACTTGCTGGGCTACGTGTTAGGAGCACTGGACGCTTCTGAACAACGTGAGATCCAGCAGCTGATAGATCAAAACCCTGAAATCGAAGAAGAGCTTCTTCGAATCAAATCGTCGCTGCTTCCACTGGATGAATTGGACAGCGGCAAACCTCGACCCGGTCTCGCTCGTCGAACTTGCGAAGCCGTAGCAACTCACGTCAAACAAGACGGTTTGGTTGCCAATCAAGATGCTGAAGAAGTCGAATTCCATCCGGCTGCTTCTGATCCCAAAGCAATTCTCGAATCTGCTTTGGCTGCCGCAGATCCAGCCGCCGTTGATTCCCAATCAAGCACGCAACGCAAAGTCATGCTGCCTGTTCGTGAACGGATTTTTTCGCCCTCATCATGGTCGATCTCTGATGTTTTGGCGTCCGTCGCCATCATGGCGGTGATGGCAAGTGTGCTCTTCCCTGCCCTTTCGTATTCGCGCTACAACAGCCGCTTGTTCGCATGTCAGAACAACATGCGTGAAATCGGAAACGCGATGCTTAAGTACAGCGATATCAACGATGGAATGTTCGTAACCATTCCGTCCAGCGGTAATTTGTCGGCTGCCGGATCTTACGCTCCTATTTTGAAACAAGCCGGGTTGATCGAGGACGATTCAACATTTGCTTGTGCGGGCGTTGCATCTCAAACTGCTCCCGTTCATATCCCAAGCTGCGAATTGATGACGACCAACAAAGTCCCTGAAAGCCAATTGAACCATTGGCGCCGCTCCATGGGTGGCCACTACGGTTACACGATGGGATATGTCGAAAACGAACAGTATTGTCCTCCTCGAAACATGGGCCGAACGAATGTAGTGTTGTTGGCCGACCAGCCATCAATTGATTTGGAAGGTCGCCGAAGTGCGAATCACTGCGGCAATGGACAGAACTGTTTGTTCGAAGACGGACACGTCGAATTCGTCAAAGGTCACACTTATGGCAGCGACGCTTTGTTCGAAAACGATTATGGCGTCGTGGCTCCCGGTTCTCATGCTGCCGACAATGTGATCGCGCCAAGCCATCTTTCTATCAAGCTCGCACCACGGGACTAGTTAACTGAAGCTGGCCTTAGCATTTTCGTCAATATTGCGGCGTTCTTCGGGCCAAAGGCCCAGCAATTTGTCTAGCCCAGTCCGAAGGGCTGGGGTCAAATCACCGTCTTTAATTCGTAGGGCCAACGGCCCGGCCAATAAGCTAAATTGCCAGGCCGATGGCCCTCATGCCTGCAATCAATTCGTTTTCCTAGGCCTTCAGCGCCTTCAGCCTAGGCTAGACAAACGGCTGGGCCTTCGGCCCGAAAGTTCCGGGATAAAACCCTCGAAGGCCAAGTCCAGTTAATTACACAAAAATCGTTGGATTGTGTGTCAATTGAATCCACGTTCGCAAACTAAGCTGGGGTCCGACGTTTGCGCTATACCACGTCACCGCCTCTGTGGTCGTTGGGTTATCCCCGTTTTACGGCGAGCCAAATATTCTTCTTCGGGCCAAGGGCCCAGCAATTTATCTAGCCCAGTCCGCAGGGCTGGGTTTGAGTTTCCGTCTTTAATTCGTAGGGCCAACGGCCCGGCCAATAAGCTAAATTGCCAGGCCGATGGCCCTCATGCCTGCAATCAATTCGTTTTCCTAGGCCTTCAGCGCCTTCAGCCTAGGCTAGACAAACGGCTGGGCCTTCGGCCCGAAAGTTCCGGGATAAAACCCTCGAAGGCCAAGTCCAGTTAATTACACAAAAATCGTTGGATTGTGTGTCAATTGAATCCACGTTCGCAAACTAAGCTGGGGTCCGACGTTTGCGCTATACCACGTCACCGCCTCTGTGGTCGTTGGGTTATCCCCGTTTTACGGCGAGCCAAATATTCTTCTTCGGGCCAAGGGCCCAGCAATTTATCTAGCCCAGTCCGCAGGGCTGGGTTTGAGTTTCCGTCTTTAATTCGTAGGGCCAACGGCCCGGCCATTAAATTACCAAGCCGATGGCTTTCATGCTTTATATCAATTCGTTTTCCTGAGCCTTCCGCGACTCCAGCCCAGGCAAACAGTTGGACCTTCGGCCCGTAAAAATGATAAGATTCTCACTTGCGATTTTTGGTGATCGGTAAGTTTTGCCGAACTTAAATCGCAAGTCCTAGCCTTGGCAATTCGATGAGATCAATACCTTTCCTGATGTTTGCATTTTTATTTGTTGGTGTGCACGATTGCTATCCGCAGGATTCTACGGCTTCGCAGGATTCCGCGTCTTCATCGTCCGAGAAAAAACCGGATGGGTTTCAGTGGTTGAAACAGTTTGAAGGTAACTGGACGGCAAAGTCAAAAACAGTCGATGGCCAAGATGCTGGAAGCTCAAAATTGACTTCCCACGTCATGGGTTCGTGGGTCATCAATCAGCAAGTGGGCATCGGCTCAAGATTTCGTTGCGTTCAAACTCTCAGTTTTGACGAAAGCAAAAACGAATTCAAAGCCACCTGGATTGATTCCATGCTCAGCCATCAATGGGATTGTGTGGGGACGCTTGATGAGTCAGGAAAGCTGACACTGACAACGAAAGGTCCTGACTGGTCGGATATGACTAAGACTCGAAATTACCGTGACATCTATGAGTTCACGACAGCCGATGAAATTAGCATGACGGGGCAAATGCAGGATGATGATGGAAAATGGAACACGTTTATGTTGAGTACCATTTCTCGCGACAAGGCCACCGTTGATGACGAAACGAATCAGGCTGAAGTAGAGCAGGCGAAAGCCAACCAGCCAGCAGGCAAGGTTTCACCGATCACTCCGTTCCTGATGTTCACAGGTAAGGCTGAAGAGGCAATCAGTTTTTACAAAACGATTTTCAAAGATGCGAAAGTCGAAAGCATGGTGAAGTATGGTGCTGAAGGACCTGGTAAAAAGGGCACGGTTCAACTGGCCTACTTTGTTTTGGAGGGCCAGCGTGTGATGTGCATCGATAGTCCAGCCGTGCACAATTTTGATTTCACTCCCTCATTTTCTTTCTTCGTTGAGTGTGAAAGCGAAGAACAATTGAAAGAGCGATTTGAAAAGCTTTCCGAGGGTGGGAAGGTAATGATGCCTGTCAACAACTACGGGTTTAGCAAACAGTTTGGATGGGCAAGTGACAAATTTGGAGTCAGTTGGCAGCTAAATTTGAAATGATGAATCTGAAATTCAAAATCTGAAATATCAAAATCCGGAAAACCGGAAAGAAAACCCCGAGTAACAGACAAGTAAAAGGAGAAAGACTGGGAGTGAAATCTGGAATTTCAAATTTCAAATTTCAATCTAATCCAAATCAAATTCGGTAGGTCCGCAAATATATT
>CAZQQR010000051.1:0-3204 GCA_964595515.1 uncultured Pirellulaceae bacterium | reverse complement strand
AAATTTCAAATTTCAATCTAATCCAAATCAAATTCGGTAGGTCCGCAAATATATTCCTGCCAGCTATCCAACTGTTCTTGCGTCAGACTATTAGGACGTTGGATTTCATAGCGAAACGTCTTATTCATTTTACCACCGATTTGGACTTTGATTTTTAGTCGCCCGTTCTCTGCGTAACCAAATTTCACTTCAATCGGCGTCCCAATCCTTAGTTTGTCCGGCAGATCCCAAATAGCACATCGCCCTAGCTGCGAACAGTCTTCAGGATTCGCGCTTTCCCCTTCAACGATCTGAACAAGAATAGATTCTTGATTCGGTTTATGAGTCTTAAAAACCCGTCGCGATACAACCGGAAGCGGCGTGTTTCGTGGAATCAGAACAACGACTTTCGAAATCCCGGTTTCGACTTCGTTGGCGATCACACCCAAACTATGTGAATTCACGTTGCGGATTTCCGCCGGCCGGAAAACGGATGACGACTTGTTGAGCAGCATTGCCGCTCGAAGTGCTGCTCCATGAGAAACGGCTTCATCGGGTGACAGCGATGTGTCAGGTGCTTTTCCAGACAAAGTCTTTAACATGTCCTGAACCGCAGGCATTCGTGTCGAGCCGCCGACCAAAAGGACCTTGTCGATATCTTTCCAAGCCATATTGGCGGCTTTGAGAGTTTGTCGAATCGTAAAATCGGTTCGGTCTAACAAATCGAGAGTCATTTCTTCGAATTGCTCCCGCGTCACCTCGGTTTTGAGTGTCGAACTCCCAAACACGCATTCAATTTGTGCTTTGGAACGACTGGAAAGCGTCTCTTTGGCTTCTTTGCAATCTCGAAGAAGTTTCCCGAGCGCGGTCGGATCTTCTGTCGGGTCGACACCGTAGTTTGATTTGAAATTTTCGGCTACGTGTTCAATCAAACGTTGATCCCAGTCTTGACCACCAAGTCGCATGTCGCCATCGGTTGCGATTGCGCGGAAACGATCCTTGGTGACTTCCATAATGGTGACATCAAACGTCCCTCCACCAAGGTCATACACCAGCACGTTGACAGGCTGATCAATTTTTCCATCAAGGTTAATCCAGCCTTGTTGGTAACCGTAGGCAACTGCTGCCGCGGTTGGCTCGTTGATAATGTCGAGAACATTGAGACCGCCGATGTAGCCGGAGTCTTGGGTTGCTTTGCGGCGAACCTCGTCGAAATAGGCCGGGACTGTGATGACGGCGCTGTCAAAATCTCCCACTACCCGCGTGGCATCTTTTTTTAGTTTGTTCAGGATCCAGCCTTGAAGTGCTTCGGGTGGGTATCGGCGATCCCCGAAAACTTTGTCGTAAACCTGTGAGCCAATTTGTCTTTTTGGGCAATCGGCAACGTTTTCGATTTCTGTGGCGCGAGCTTTGATCGCTTCGCGTCCAACGATGACCTCTTCCCCGTCAAACAAAATGACGCTGGGAGTTAACAGGTCGCCTTCAGAGTTGGGGATGGTCTCTGGTCGACCGACATCGTTGACCTGTGAGATGACGCTGTACGTTGTTCCGAGGTCGATTCCAATGGCTGGTTGTTTTTCGTCGCTCATCAACTTGTTTCTATCTAAGTAAATGTCCCGTTCGCTATTCTGATTGGTGAAGCGATTCGGGCCAATACGCGAATCGGGTTTCTAACAACTTTCAGGGTGAAATCCAGGAAGGAATAACGCTTAAGCACAGGGGATCAGCGCCTTCGAACAGGTCGTATCAATCGGGCAATGTTTTTGGTTTTTCATGGTTTCAATTGTCAGCAAAACCTTGCCGGGCTATGAATTTTTTTTCATTTTCCAAATGTCGACCACCCGATAACCTGAAGTGCATGGATGGTGCGCAGTCTCACGGATGGTTTCTTCTACAACCGCATGAGAGGAAGGTCCATGCCTATCGAAAGTCTAAATTCAGTTATTGCCCTCGGGTTCTTAACCGTTTGGTTAATGGTCGGGCAGTTCTCGTTCATCAAGAATTGAGTTCTTCAGCAGTTCGCCAGTGATTGTCAAATCCTGCACCCAACATGCTTTTTGTTGTCAGCGTTGCTGCGCCAAAAGTCGGTTGGGCGGACCTGATCTGGCCACAGTCTGAGAAGATCGAGATCAACGGGTGGGACGTCCGTCGACGACCCGCCATAGTCGGTTTGGTGGTGTTGGTGTATCTTGGGAACATGCGTGTTAACCAAGATCATCCAGCCCTCGAACTGACCAACGAGGCGCAGCCCATTCGTGGGCTTGCGTCCTTTTTTTTCAGTCGTCCGGTAAACGAAGAGCATGCTGAAGAGGTTCCCGAGTACGACTATCAATTGGATGAGTACGCGGCCACGCTCAAAGCCCGCCCGCGCAAGACAGTTCTGCCAATCGTGCTTTTTTTCCTGACATGCATGTCAACGTTTTGGGTTGGGATGTTGCTTTGGGATCCATCAATACCCGGTGCGACCGTTCGGGCAATCTTAAGTCAGAACTTGCTTGAATTGAGACAAATGTTTTTGGCTCACTGGGACAGCGGGCTGATCTACATGCTGTGCGTGATGTTGATTTTGCTTTCCCACGAGATGGGGCATTTTATTGCAACGCTTTATTACCGCGTGCCTGCTTCGTATCCATTTTTCCTTCCGTTTCCTGGCAACCCAATTGGAACGTTGGGAGCGGTGATTGGAATGCAAGGACAAGCCGCTGATCGCAAACAGATTTTTGATATTGGAATCGCCGGGCCTCTCGCGGGATTGGTTCCTGCGATTCCGATTGCTTATTTTGGTGTCAGCCAATTGGATTTGACGAGTCAACCCTACGGTGGATTTGGTTTTAGACTTCCAATGTTGATGGATTGGTTCGCGACGATGAGTCAAGTTCCCGGCTATCAAACTGGAGACGTTGTTTGGCTAAGTCAACTGAACCCTCTGTTTGTTGCCGGCTGGGTTGGACTGTTGATCACCGGGCTTAACATGATGCCGATCGGTCAATTGGATGGCGGCCACGTGACGTACACTTTGTTTGGTCGGGCAGCACACTTCATTGCTAAAGCGACGGTCGTCTTTGCCGTGGCGTACATGGTTTACTACACGAACTTCATCATGGTCTTGATGGTAGTGCTGCTGCTTGTGGTGGGCGTGAACCATCCACCCACTCGCGATGATCGAGTTCCAATCGGCCCGTTTCGTTTCATGTTGGGCTTAACGTCGTTAGTGATTCCGATTCT
>CAZQQR010000050.1:10133-23363 GCA_964595515.1 uncultured Pirellulaceae bacterium | reverse complement strand
GAAATTGCGTTGGAATCCATGGGAGAACGTTGGTTTTTCAATCTTCAAAAGCCCGGCAAATTGCTTGTAAGTCTCGATGAGACGTCGAAATCTCGTCGTTGGAATTCAACGAGCAATCTGACTAAGAAAACATCCCGAGCATAATACAACAACCGACGAAAACTCGTAAGGCGGTCCGCCCAATCATCGCCAACACCAGTCTCGTGTTTCAACTGAGAGAAATCAATTTTGGCCAGTAATTAACTAACCAAGAATCTCTTTAACCACTTTGCCCGAGACATCTGTCAAACGAAAATCTCGTCCTCGGTATCGGTAGGTCAGACGAGTGTGATCGATTCCGAACTGATGCAGCATCGTCGCATGCAGGTCGTGAACATGAAACGGTTTTTCAACCGCGGCATAGCCAAGCTCGTCAGTATTTCCATATGAAATCCCCGGCTTGATTCCGCCGCCTGCCATCCAACTGGAAAAACCCTTGATGTGGTGATCGCGTCCGCTGCCTTGGGCCATCGGAGTTCGGCCGAATTCACCGCCCCAAATGACCAGTGTGTCATCAAGCATCCCACGTTGTTTTAAATCCTTGACCAGCGCCGCCGACCCTTGATCGACTAGCTTGGAAGTGACCTCGATTCCTTTCTTAATTCCGCCATGATGATCCCAGCCTCGATGATACAACTGAATGAACCTCACACCACGTTCAGCAAGTCTTCGGGCAAGCAAACAATTTGCGGCGAACGAACCATCAGCGCCCTTGGTTCCATACATATCCAGAATATGCTGAGGCTCATCGGACACGTCTGCAAGTTCAGGAACCGAGGCCTGCATGCGAAACGCAAGTTCGTATTGCGATATTTTCGATTCGACCTCTGGATCAAAATCCGACTTCATCCCAATCCGGTTCAGTTTCTCTACGGCCGCAATCACGTCGCGCTGACGGACTTTGTCGACGCCAGTGGGATTATTTATGTAAAGAACAGGATCGCCTTGGGAACGAAACTCGACCCCCTGAAAACGGCTTGGCAAAAACCCACTGTGCCATTGCCGTGAAGCGATCGGCTGAGACTGACCACCACCGACCGAAGTCAACACAACATAGCCTGGGAGATTTTGCGTCTCCGACCCTAGGCCATAAAGCAACCACGCGCCCATTGATGGACGACCGGTAATAATACTCCCGGTGTTCATCAACGTATGCGCCGGATCATGATTAATCTGCTCCGTGTGCATCGATCGAACAATGCAAATGTCATCCGCGATCGTCTGAATGTTCGGCAATAGGTCACCAATCATTTGGCCCGATTCACCACACTTTCGAAACGGATGCTGCGGCCCCATGATTTTGAGTTTGTCTCGCTGCCCTTGAAGCTGAGCAATCTGCTGGCCTTCGGTAAACGATTTTGGCATTGGCTTGCCGTCAAGCTCCGCCAATTTCGGTTTGTAATCAAACGTTTCCAAATGCGAAGGCCCTCCCGCCATACACAAATGGATCACACGTTTACACTTAGGAGGGATCGAAACGTTGGCGACTCCCGCCCAAGCGTCTTGGTTGTCATTGGCCGAACCCAGCAGTTGTTCGTTCAAGAGCGACCCAAGAGCCAGCCCGCCAATGCCTGCGCAAGAACGGTTGAGGAAGGTACGTCGATTTAAGTAGTGGGACATTTCTAGTTTTCAGTTTTTAACGTTCAGTGTTTTTAACGTTCAATGTTGGGATCATTTTCCGAACGACGGTACGACCGGCGCGATTGCTCGCCAGAATCACTTTCGCAAAACAAACTCGTGCAAATTCATGACTGCCCGACAAACAGAAGTCCAGGCGGCACGTTCTTCGACTGGATGGTCGGATGAAAACGTTGATTGGCCGACCGAAATTAGCGACTTTGCCGCCTCAGGATTGACGGCATAAAACCGGGTGTGTTCGTCAAGCAACCGAGCAAGCACTTTGAACTCTTCGTCGTCGATATTACGCGCCAAAGCCGTTTCGAATATCAAGTTGAAACGCGATCTCAAAACCAGGCTTTCATCCTGAGTGTTTTCTATTTCTAAACTGCGGTCAGACAGAATACGATCCGCAAGCACTCGGGCGGCTTCGACATAAGACGGATCATTGAGCATCACCAACGCGGCCAATGGTGTGCTGGAGCGAGGGCGAGCGGCCGTGCATTCTTCTCGGGCAGGAGCGTCAAATGTTTTCATGGCAGGATGTAAAAACTGTCGCTGCCAATGCGTGTAAAGCCCGCGTCGATACTGTTGTTTACCGGTCGCCGGTTGGTATTTGCGTTTGGGGAAATTCAAATGACGATAAAGCCCCTCCGGTTGATAAGGCTTTCCGCTCTTGCCCCCAATCTCGTCGATTAATAATCCACTCACCGAAAGCACGTTGTCTCGAACAAACTCAGCGTCCAAGCGAAACCGTGACTGTCGAGCGAGCAATCGATTTTCGGGATCGACTTCTTTCAAATCAGCACGATAACTCGACGCCTGCCGATAGGTTTGAGAAGTCACCATCAATCGCACGACGTGTTTGACGTCCCATCCACTGTTGACGAACTCAACAGCCAAATGATCCAACAAAGCTGCATGAGACGGCGGCTCTCCCTGCGACCCAAGATCGTCCAGCACGCTTGAGAGGCCTGTTCCAAAAAACATGCGCCACAACCGGTTCACAAATACTCTTGCGGTCAGCGGGTTCTTTTTGTCGACGATCCACTCCGCCAGCTCTTTGCGAGTTGCTCGTTTCGTCCAAGTTTTTTCTCCAAGCGAAGCCGGCACGCCGGGCGATACGACTTCACCGGTTTTATCCATCCAGTCTCCCCGACCAAGTACACGCATTTCTCGAGGTGCAGTGGCAACAGTGACCAAAGTTGTTCGGGTGTTCTCCAGCCGAATCTTTTCGCGAGCGGCTTTGGCAGCAGCAAGTTTAGAATTGAGCTCAGCAAATTGTGGGGCGCTAGCGGTATAGAAATCATGCAGGCCTTGAACCTGCTTCGCTGTTCGCTCTTTTTTGGTTACGGCAATCGCCTGTTTGACAATATCAGGATAGCCCCGCTGCGGATCGGACGTCGCCAATTCGTCCGCGGTCCACGAGATTCGAAAATGCCCCAACGTGTGTTTTCCGTTGCCATGTTTTTGCTGAATCACAATCGTGATTCGGTTTTGCAGTTCTTGGTCGGCGGCAATTTGGACGACTAATTCATTCTGCTTTCCCGCGTCTGGCAGAATCGCCCAACCCCATTTTGAACTATTCACATTCCGATCCAATACGCTTTTGGCTGACCATTTTTTATCGGGATGTGACTCACCACCCTGTGTTTGCTCGACGGTAGCCGTTGGATTGCTTAATTCAATTTCCTGCTCCAAAAGACCTTGCGGCCATTGCTTCACAGGAAGCGCAAGCGATTTGATTTGGCTTCGCTGGTCGCCGCTGAGAACATGAATTTGGGTGACGACGAAATTTCCATTTCCGGCCCGACCGGGTCCTTTGTTTGGTAATGACTTGTGCGGCAGCACCTCTAAACGAATCGCTTTGACATCGGCAATGCCTTTTTGATTGACCGGAAGATCAGCCGTAATGACGTAGGTTGTTTCGTTGGGACTGTGGCCTCCGACTAAAACAGAACCATCTTTTGCGGTCGTTGTTTTAACTTGATCACCTGCTGCTACGAAATCCGGATGAAGCGTCGTCCAGTCAAAACGTTTCTGATTAAGCGTCCTCTCCCATTCTTCGCGCTTTGATTTCACGGTGGCGAGTTCAGCAATCTCGTTTTCGAGTTTTTTGATTTTCATATCAAAAGGCGCGAGCAATTCTGCCAAGCCGTCGTTGGGCACATCGATCATCGGGCCCCAACGACCATCACGGTTGGCTCCCGCGTACAACCCACGTTCTTTGATGTCTGCAAAGAACGCACCGAATTCGTAAAATTCTTTAGTGGTGAAGGGATCAAATTTATGGTCGTGACACTCAGCACATCCAAGAGTTACACCCAACCAAACCGAGGCCGTTGTTCGAACTCGATCTGCCGCGTACTTGGCAAGATACTCTTCGGGTTGAACACCGCCTTCTGCAGACATCATTCCCAATCGGTTGTATCCGGAAGCTATCAATTGTTCCGGAGTTGGGTCTTTGAGCAGATCGCCTGCTAATTGCTCAACCGTAAACTGATCGAACGGCATATTCTGATTAAAAGCATCGACCACGTAGTCTCGGTACGGCGTAATGCTGACCTCTTGATCGCCGTGGTATCCGACCGAATCGGCGTACCGGACTAGATCCAACCAGTAAACGGCCAGCCTTTCGCCAAAGTGTGGACTGGCCAGTAATCGGTCGACTGCCGCTTCGTAGGATTCATCTCCGTCCACGAACGCTTTGACACGTTCGTACTCGGGTGGAAGCCCCGTTAGGTCGAAACTTAGTCGGCGAAGCAAAGTCGCAGGGCCGGCAGGTTTGGACGCCGTGAGTTTCTCTTCATTGAGGCGACTTAAAACAAACCGATCAATATCGTTGACTGGCCACTGGCTACCGCTGGCCTCAGGAACGGAGACTCGCTTTGGCGGAACAAAAGCCCAGTGCTCTTCCCATGGAGCACCTTGATTGACCCAGTCAACGAGAATCTGTTTTTGCTCAGCGCTGAGCTTTTTCCGATAGTCATGCGGCGGCATGACGGAGTCTTGATCGTCAGAGAGAATTCGCTGGATCAACTCGCTTGCATCCGAATCATTTGGCACGATCGCGGCGTACCCACCCAAATCTGAAAGCACCGACGCTTGGTCATCAAGCCGAAGATCTGATGGTCGCTCTGATGCATCAGGACCATGGCATGCAAAACAGTTGTCCGACAGAATCGGTTTGACTTGAGAGTTGAAATCTATTTCGTTCTGTGCCGTCAATTCGCTGCCGCCCCCGACACAGGCCGCAAGCGCAAAAATCATCCACAGGGTTGGGGAATGAAACGGAAAGGTAGAACGCATTCAAATGATCCTCAAGACGTTGTCACTACTACCAGTTTACCAACGAAACAAACTTGAAAGTACCATGATGAACATCGTGAATAACACCGTGTTTACAACGCAATTTGGGGAAAGCGATCTAATTGATTGCGAAGTCTAAGGGGGACTCGTTACAATTGGACCGGGAGATATTGGGAGATATCTGTGGAAAAGATTTCATAATACTGGAGACGCATGTGGCCCCTCGCATTTTTGCGCTGCTGGCTGGTGTCAATGACTATACGCCAAACGTTGGCAAGCTTCATGGATGTCTGAACGATGTCGACAGGTATCGGGACTTTTTAAAAAGCCACTTTGACGAGAGTCGATTGGCGATTGAAGTTCGCAAAGATTCGGACGCGACTCGCGAGGGAATCATCGATGGTTTTCGAAGCCATCTTTCCCAAGCCGGCCCCAATGACGTGGCGCTTTTTCAATTTTCAGGTCACGGTGCCCGTTGGAAATCAGCCAAAGAATTCAACGCGTTCTATCCTGATGGATACGATGAAGGATTAGTCTGCTGGGATAGTCGACGCGAACCGGACAAACCCGGCAGCTACGATCTTTCGGATAAAGAACTCGCGGTTTTAGTTGGCGAAGTTGCCCGCAAGAATCCTCACTTGACCGTTATTTTAGATTGTTGCCACAGTGGATCGGGAACACGGTCCGCCGATCATGTCGCTCAGTTGGCAGTTCGACTCTCGCATCAGATCGACCAATCAAGACCTTTGGACTCCTACCTCGGAGGTCACTATTCGAAAATGCTTGACCAGGGACTGCGGCTGGAAACGCCCGCCAGCAAACACATTTTGTTGGCAGCATGCGAGCGAAAAAAACAAGCCTTTGAGGGTTACGATCGTTGTGGCATTTTCACAAGCACGCTGATGGAGATGCTTGAAAAATGTAAAGGCAACGCGACCTATGCAGAATTATTCGTCCGGATTCGTGCCATCGTTCGAAGAAAAGCCTACAACCAGACTCCGCAATTCGAAACGTTTCTTGGGTTCAACGGCCACGGCGGATTTTTGGGTGGCGAAGTTCTTCGTTCCACGAAAACCCGTTTCATTGTGGGCTTTGACAAAAAAGCTAAATCGTGGGTTGCCGATTGTGGGGCGATTAATGGAATCGTCACTGAGCAAAACAAGCAGGTCGAGTTTTCAATTTACAGCGACAAGGAAGACAAAGAGCCGATTGGATCTTCCAAAGGAGCTGACGTCGGGCTGGTTAAAACAAAAGTCGATTTTGAATTCGAAGCCAAGAAATCAGATCACTACTTTGCCGAAGTCACCAGCCTGCCAGCACCTCCCTTAAACGTATCTGTCGATGGCAATGCGGAAGGCATCGAGTCGGTCAAAGAGTTTCAAAATTCAAACGTTGGACTTACCGACGTTCAATTGGTCGACGATGAAGATTTAAACCTTGAATACCGATTGTCGGCGGAAAAGCACAGCGAGCATGGCGATTGCTTAATGCTCAAACACACCGCCACGAATCGATTAGTCCAAGGCGTAAAAGGGTTCTCCGAACTTTCCGCCGAACGAATGTTCAAAACAATTGGGCACGTTGCCTACTGGGAACGAATGCTGGCGCTACAGAACCACTCCTGCGAAGCCGATCCTGCAATGGTTCCATTTCGATTCGTCGAAACGCCGGTTGCTGGTGATGAAACGTCTCACACTGAATCTAAATTTAGCTTCGATGTTGACGTAGAGAAAAAGGAGTTCGTTCGAGGCAAGTTCGTCGTCAAAAATCAGACTCAGCAAGAACTCTATGTGATGCTGGTCTATTTCTCCGAAAACTACCAGATGACGGTCTTAGATATCGATGAATTGCCGCCGGTTGATGCTTGGAAGACACTGAGAACGTTTAATGGCAAACCTAATTTCAGATTGGGTCTCAGTAAAAATTGCCCAAACATGTCCACTGAGCGTTTTATGTTGATCGTCAGCAAAGAACCAATCGATGATTTTCTGCTTGGGCCTCCCGACCAACGAGATAGTGCTGGAAGTGAAAACACCGTTCTCAGCCCAATCGATATTGGGCAGGTCGTCGACCCAACCAAGCAACGATTGGCGATGGAGGACTGCGGACAAATTCAAGAAGTGGACTGGTTTACGAAAACCATCGAGTTTGAGCTTTCCAAAAAAGCCTGCACGCTGTCCTCCAATGGTGACTCGTCGCCCACACCCCAGATCAAAATTCACTCGCATCCAGAATTCCAAGCCAACGTGGTCATGGGCTCTGTTTCTATTGGAGGGCGAAACGCCGAAAGTGGAGCAGGATTCTGCCAGGGCCTCGAAGCCAACGGGCTGTCACTGGTCAATTTTTCCAATGCCCGAGGGGACGCACTGAATGCGGTCGAGTTGACGGAAATCCAAAATTCTGAATCACTCAAAGATAACCCGCTCAAGATTACAATCGACGCGAACCTTGCCGAAGGAGAATGCTTGCTTCCAGTCGCCTTTGATGGCGAGCACATCATTCCAGTCGGCGAAACGCATCGGGACGAGCAAGGGGCTGCTCATCTTTCGATCGATCATATCCCCGAGATGCCGGACAATCGCAGGAGTGTGTTTTCATCTTTGAAGCTTTATTTTTTCAAGACCTATATGAAACTTGAAAAAGTCAACCAGCTTCGGCAGGCCGTTTTCGATGAACAGGGTAATGCCAAACTCGATGGTAGCGATCTCGCTCAAAAGGTCGCAGACGCAAAACAAGTGACCGTTCTTCTGCACGGAATTTTGGGCGATGGCGAGTCCATCGCCTCTTCGATTCACCCCCAAACGGTTGGATCCGATTTCAGTTTGCCCGTCTGGCCAGATGGCAAAATCAGTCAAGATCATCTTGTACTTGTTTACGACTACGAGAACATCTCGACGCCATTGGAAAAAACCGCCTCCGAATTAAAGGCTGCTTTACAGAAAATCGGCATCGACAAAAGCTACGATAAACCCGTTGCGCTAGTTGGGTACTCGATCGGAGGCTTGGTCGCCCGCTGGTTGACCGAGCAGGAGGGCGGGAAAGAGTTTGTCAAAAACGTTTTCCTAATTGGCGTGCCTAACGACGGTTCTCCGCTTGGCAAAATTGGGCCGGCATCGCGAATTCTTAAACTGTTGACGACCGTTGCCTTAAACTCGATTCCGGCTTTGGCGGGGATCTGCAGCGCTGTGCTTTCGGGTATCGTCGGTGTCAACAAATTTACTGGCGTGTTGGAACAACTCGATAAAAACAGCGAGTTCCTCACGAAGTTAAACCAAGCTCCCGATCCCTCGGTTCAATACACGATTCTAACTGGAAGTGTAGATTCAATTGCGCAGCCAGATGCGTGGCTCGACAAACTGATCAAGAAACTGGGAGCCACCGATTTGATGTCAACGATTTTCCAAGATGAACCACACGACCTCGTGGTTTCTGTTGGAAGTGCCCGCAACATTAGCCGCAGTCGTTCCCCCGAACCCATGGTTCACAACATCGGTTGCCATCACCTGAATTACTTCCATAGTAACACTGGTGATCCAATCGCAAAGTCTTAAGTACCTAAGATGATTAGCAAAACCACGATGTCCCCCGAACCGATTCCTGCCGACTGGCAGCCGAAGTTCGCCAAGGTATGTCGTCGATTCGCGTTGGAGTGGGAGAACAACGAGAGCCCGGACATCGATTCTTTTGCCGGTCAAATTCACGACAAAACCATGCGATCAAAGATGGTGGGTGTCCTGATCGCATTGGAAGTTCGACTTCAATCGGTTGCTCGAGCAACCATTTCGCTTGACCAATACAAACTCCGATTTCCTCAGCATAGTAATGCGATCGAGTTTGCTTTTGATGAAGCAAAAAAATTGGCTGGAAGTTTCCGGGGCTCTGACACGAGATCCACGCCCGGTGATAGGCAATATAGAGAGCTACCTGAAAAACTGGGGCGCTACCGCATTGAACAAAAACTTGGTGTCGGTGGATTTGGTTTGGTTTGTCTGGCGACCGATACTGCACTGGATCGCCTAGTTGCTCTCAAGCTTGCTCGCCAAGACCGGTTTGGCTCCCAAGAACAGATGTCGTTCTTTATTAGAGAAGCAAGAACGGCAGCACAGCTCGAGCATCCATCGATCATCACCGTCTACGACGTAAAACGTTTTGACCAAACACTCTGCATTGTGCAGCAATACATCGACGGCGTTGACTTAAAGACAGAGTTGTCTCGCGGAATTCCTGATTTCAAACGGACGGCTTCGATCTGTCGTGACATTGCAGTCGGGCTTTCGTTCGCGCACGGTCGGGGGTTTATCCATCGCGACATCAAACCTGCCAATATTCTCTTGGACAAAAACGGCGAACCGCACATCGGCGATTTCGGATTGGCAATCCATGAGAGCCGCTTGAAAGGTCAAGAAGGAAATCGACCTGGTACCCCGCGATACATGCCGCCCGAAATTGTTCTGGGTGAGATGCATCGTGTCGACGGACGAAGCGATCTTTGGAGTCTTGGAGTGATGATGTATGTCATGCTCACAGGTTCGCTGCCGTTTCAAAGTGATGAGCTCGATGAGTTGTTCAAAGAAATCCAAACCAAAAACCCAACCGACCCGCGTTCAATCGATTCAGAAATTCCAGCAGAACTTGAGCGGATCTGCTTGAAGTGCCTTTCCAAACGGGCGTCCGATCGTTACGTCAACGCACTTCGACTCGTCGAAGATTTAAGTCACTTCCTCGAATCGACAGCAAACGAAAACTTGGTCCAATCGTCACGAGGAATCATCGCCCCTCGTGTGCAACCCAAAATTGAAACTTCCAACTCGATCAAGAGCGGAAACTTTGCTGCGCTTACAGAACTGAATATCGTCCCCAAGGGCTTACGTTCGTTTGACGCTCATGACGCAGATTTCTTTTTACATTTGCTGCCGGGCCCAAAAGACAGACTGGGGCATCCAAATTCGATTCGATTCTGGAAGCAAAAGATTGAAGATCGATCTCCTGACAGCCCTGAAGGTATCGGTTTGATTTATGGGCCGAGTGGGTGTGGTAAATCATCGTTTGTTAAAGCTGGCTTGCTCCCCGTTTTGCAATCCAGCATTACTTCTGTTTATATCGAGGCGACCCAATCAGCCACAGAAACACGATTGCTCAATTCGATCCGAAATGCCATCAGTGAAATCCCAAGTGATATTTCCCTCGACGAAACCATCAGTGGAATACGCGATGGATTCTGGCTGCCGCCCGGTCAAAAACTATTCATCGTCATCGACCAATTTGAACAATGGCTTCATGAAAGAGATCCGGAAAAGCTGACGCTGCTCACTCGAGCACTTCGTCAATGCGACGGCCGACGGGTAGAGTGTGTTCTCATGGTGCGCGACGATTTCTGGTTGGCGACCAGTCGTTTCATGCGGGCGTTGGAAGTTGATTTGCGAGAAAATCGCAATTCCACTTTGATCGATTTATTCGACCTTCCGCACTCCAAAAAAGTCCTCTGTGAATTCGGACGTGCTTACGGAGCGATTCCAGAGAGCTCGCAACTTTCGAAACCACAAAAACGTTTTGTCACGGAAGTCGTCGACCAAATTTCAGAACAGGGAAAAATCATCTGCGTACACCTGGCGCTGTTCGCGGAAATGTTCAAAGACAAGCCGTGGACGATTGCGGAGCTGAATCGAGTCGGTGGCGCGCGCGGTGTAGGGCTCAAGTTTCTCGAAGACACATTTGTGGGGCCAGGCTCAAATCCTGAGTTTCGACGTTTTGAATCGGGCGCGAGGAAATTCCTTGGCGCTCTATTGCCTCAGGTTGGAACGGACATTCGAGGTCAGATGCTCCCGGTTCAATCGCTGCGAGAAATCAGTGGATTTGGTAGTGATAAAAAGTCATTCGAAACTCTGACTCGAATTCTCGATTCGGATTTGCGATTGATTTCATTGACGGATCCAGCTGGAGGCACTGACTCGAATGTTGAGGAATCGAGCGATGTCGCATCGCACTACCAGTTGACGCACGATTTTTTGGTGGGCTCACTCAGAAGGTGGCTTACCCAGAAACAACAAGCGACGATGCGGGGCAGGGCGGAGCTTCGCTTGAAACAGCGCGCAGCAACTTGGACGACTCAACCAGAAAACGAATATCTGCCGGGCGTTGTTGAATATAGCTATCTAAGATCGTTGACCCGAAAATCCAGCTGGACGCCAGACGAATCCAAAATGATGCGGAAGGCTGGCTGGATTCAGGGGATCCGAACGGCTTTAATTCTCAGCTTGGTCGGAGCTGCGTCGTGGGCGTTTTTGAGTTTCAACCAAAACCGAACCGCGGATAATTTCGTCTCCAGACTACTGGAAGCTGAAACTGCGGATGTGCCGAGTATCTTGAGCGAGATGAAAGACACTCCATTCGTGGCTTCTAAACTTGACTCTTTGTCACGTGAAATTTCTTTTGCCACGAATCGGCAACAACGAATCCATGTTGGGTTGGCGAGAATCGAAAGTCATCCAGAAGAAATCACCAACCTCACAAGAGAACTTTTACTCTCGGATCCAGTTGAGGCCAAAATTATTATTGACTCGCTCTCGGATCATGCAGATGGTCAGGAGCAAACACTGTGGGAGGTCGTGGAATCCAACCGACCGACGGGTGAAAAACTCCGTGCCCTCGCAGCACTGGCCCACTGGGATACGAACTCACCTAAATGGAGTCGCCATGACGAAACTGCGACTCGGATTCTCTCGGGTTTGAATCCGATCCAGCTTGGCCCATGGGCTGAGAATTTCAGACTGATTGGTGAAAGATTGCTTCCAATCATCGCTACAAAAATTAGCAATGCGAAACCGGAGTCAACGTCGACAACGAATTTGATTGGCTTGTATGAAAAATTCTCTGGGGAATCCAAGCGAGCATTCGACGGATTGTCGGAGCTTGCGAGAAGCATCAAATTCCAACCTCAGGATCTTGAAAAACTCACTTCTGAATTTGAAAACGAACCAAGTGTGGTGAAAGATGCTTTAGTCGACGAAGTCACTGCCGCTTCACGGCAAGCAAATATCGCGGTCGCGATGATACGGTTGGATCCATCCAATGAATTGCCTTGGGCCTACCTGCGTTCCGATGAAAATTTGACTAGAAGAAGCTTCATCATTCAAAGGCTTTACAAACTGAATGTCGATGAAGAAATTCTGAAGCAGCGGCTCGAAAAAGAAAAAGAACCTCAGGTTCGGGCAGCCATCCTGCTTGCCTTGGGAGACTATGCAGAGTCAATCTCGACAGACCCCGAATTTGTAGAAGCCGTTCGCCAGATCTACTCGAACGATCCAGATTCGTTTACTCATAGTGCCGCAGAATGGTTGCTTCGCCAACTGAACCCCGAATCGCCCACTCCTACACTTCGTGCAAACCAAATCACCAAATCACCAGAAAAAGACTGGTACATCATTGACACAGATTTGGCCATGGTAACAGTAAAACCGCGTAATCAACTTGAGACGATCGATTACGATTTCGCAATTTCATCCAAAGAGATTTCTTACCAACAGTATTTGCGATTCTCTCCCATCAAGCCGGACGCAAACTTGGCGATGGACAGGTTCTTGGAAAAAAACCCGGGTGCAATTCATGGCCCCGTGAATCTAGAAAGTTGGTACGACGCGGCGGCCTACTGCAATTGGCTCAGCAAGCAGAACGGAATTCCAAAAGACCAGTGGTGCTACGTTCAATCCAAAAAAATCAAACTTAGCGAACGACAGGAGAAGGTGCATCCGGAATACTATCAGCGAACTGGATTGACACTTGCGAAAAACTGGCAAACCAAATCCGGATTCAGATTGCCTACTGAGTCTGAATGGGAATTCGCCTGCATGGCTGAATCGCGGCTGACCTGGAACTGCGGAAAATCGTTAAGTCTGCTTAGAGACTACGCTTGGTACCGGTCCAACATTGACGATGCGTTTATGCTTCGTCCATCTGGTCAGCTCAAGCCAAACCGAATCGGGCTTTTTGATATGCACGGAAACGCGGACGAGCTAGTTTTGGAACTAGAAACAGACGAAAAAGACAGAACGTTTACAACGCAAAAAGGTGGATCAGTTTTCCTGCCAGCATTTGATTTGAATTGCTACCGAGCGTCGAAACAAGACATTTCCGGCTCAAGCGAGTTTAGAGGCTTTCGTGTTGTACAGAAGAATCAAGACTAGGCTCGTAGCCAAATATGGAAACAGAGAAGCGGTTTTTTTGAAGCATTTTTTTTAAGGGAGAAGCAATGTCTGCAGAACAATGTGA
>CAZQQR010000050.1:2923-10033 GCA_964595515.1 uncultured Pirellulaceae bacterium | reverse complement strand
GAGGCCCTTATCGGGAAGCCATTCGTTTTTTCGTTTGCCAATTTTGATTGAACACTGAATTGCTTGTATCATAAACACTTCAACCGTTCGTCATGCACGCCCCACCCAATGTCATTCAAATCCTTGTTGGCCAAAATGGCATTCAATTATTGGCTCGCTGTCTTTTCGGTCAGCCTTAGCTTCCTGCTAGTTCAGCCTGGATTCACTCAGGAACCCAACGCCCAGACAAAAGACATCATCTGGTTGCTTGATTTTGCAAACGCAGACGGGCCAATCATTCACGATCGGTCTGGCAACGACCAGCCGATCAATCTTAGAATTGAAAAACCTGATTCGGTAAAACGCGAATCGGGTCAGTTGTCTATCCAGAACACAACGTTGATTCGAGCTCTCAAACCTCATCAGAGACTTGTCGAATCGATCAAACAGTCGAACTCGCTTACGCTTGAAGTCTGGCTCAAACCGCAAAACACGAATCAATCGGGACCAGCTCGCATCCTGACGTTTTCGAAAAACTCAGTGTTGCGAAACTTTACACTCGGACAAGAAAAAAACAAATACGACGTTCGGATTCGAACACAGCAATCAAGCTCAAACGGACTGCCCTCGATTTCCAGTAAACCTGGAACCGCCACGAACAAGACGACCCATGTAGTGTTCACCCGCGACAGGGACGGAACCGCAAACTTGTGGATCAATGGCGAGTTGAATTCCAGCAAACAGCTTGGCGGAAGTTTCGCGAATTGGGATACCGACATGCAGCTTGCAATCGGAGATGAGATCACCGGCTCTCGACCATGGAAAGGACTAATTTATTTCGCGGCTATTTATCGTCGAGCGCTCAACAAAAACGAAATCAAATCGAGATATGAGAATGGACCTATCAAAAAGGCTCCACCCATTGCGATCAAACCACCTCGTGATCCACGCGAAGTCTATTTTGAACTTAACGTCGCTCCCATACTTGCCAATCAATGTCTGGAATGCCATGACTCGCTCTCAAACCAAGGCGGGCTCGATCTATCCAAGAAACAAATGGCATCCAATGGCGACAGCGGCGAGTCGTTTGTGGCTGGGAAATCAAACCAAAGCAATTTGTGGCTGTCGGTGGAATCTGACGCGATGCCACACGAAAGAAGTCCATTGTCCGATCGTGAAAAAGAGGTCCTCAAAAAGTGGATCGTTGACGGCGCTGTCTGGTCTCTCGATGCAATCGATCCGGCTGTCTATGTCCACGGAGGGCAACCCGATTCCAACTGGCTTCGGCGACTGACGATCCCTGAATACATTGCCACGATCAATGCACTGTTTGAGATTGACATCAGCGAACAAGCCAACCGACTTCTTCCGCCTGACATACGTGCCGATGGCTTCAGCAACACTGCGTACAACTTGAATGTTGATTTGAAACACATCGAAGCCTATCAGCAACTGGCCGAGATCGTTGTCCAACAAATCGACATTCCAGCCTACCGAAAACGGTTGATCAAATACGCTTCATTTACGGACAAAGGAATGGAGCAACTGATCCGAAAAATGGGCCGTCAAATTCTGCGAGGGCCGCTAAAGCAGCGAGAGATCATTGCCTATCGCGGAATCTCCACAACCACGGCAGCGACCAATTCAGGAACGATTGACGAGGCCACTTCGCTGCTCATCGAAGCCATGCTTCAATCACCACGTTTTATCTATCGTATCGAACGACAACTGGGAGATGGATCCACCCAACCGGTCAATGGCTTCGAACTCGCGTCACGTTTGAGTTACATGATCACGGGCAGTCCTCCTGACGAAAAACTTTTCAGCGCGGCTGAACAGGGTAACCTCTTTGACAAAAAATCCATCGCCGATCAAGTCGATCGTTTGCTCAAAGACCCACGTGCGATCCGGCAATCTGAGCGATTTTTTTCCGATTGGATCAACCTAAATCGCCTCCAAAACATCCAGCCCGATCCCGACAAGTTCCCAAGATGGGATCCAGATTTAGCAAAGGACATGCAAAAAGAAACCATCGCATTCTTCAACAATGTGATTTGGAAACAGAAACGTCCTATGTCGGATCTTTTGAATGCGAAAGTCACTTTTGTGACGCCACGATTGGCGAAGCATTACGGTTTGCCAGCCAAAGCCGCCGATGTCTCCAACAGCCTCGGCGATTTGATCCGATACGACTTGAAACAATCGAAATCTCGCGGGGGAATCTTGACTCAGGGAAGCGTCCTGACAATTGGAGGTGACGAAGCCTCCATGGTCGCGCGTGGGCTTTTGATCATGCACGAATTGTTACGAGGTGTGGTCAAAGACCCACCTGCCTGCGTAGACACCACGCCCGTTCCGAGTAAGCCCGGACTGTCACAGCGTGCCATTGCCGAAGACCGAATTCGAAACGAAACCTGCGGAGGTTGTCACCGTCGTTTTGAACCACTGGCGTTTGGCCTAGAACGGTTCGATGGACTTGGCGGTTATCATGAACGAGACGAACATGGCAACGAACTGCGCGACGACGGACAGATTGCTTTTCCAGGAAGTGCAAAAATCGTCGATTACGATTCGGTCCGTGAATTAATGGACTTGATGGCCGCAAGTGGCCGTGTCAAAGAATCACTCACGTGGAAATTGACTCAGTTCGCTCTCGGCCGTCCGCTCACCGGTGCTGACGCGCGTGCTATTGAAAAAATTCACGCGGATGCGGCAAAAAATGGCGGCACCTACCAGGCTACCATCAAGGCAATTGCAACCAGTGAACTCGTAACCATGATCCGGACCGACAAGTAATTCACCTTCCTCCTCTGATATTCATTTTGGCATTTTCATGACACGAACCTTGAACCGAAGAACCATTTTGAAAGGGCTCGGCAGCATCGTCATCGGGTTACCTCTGTTGGAAGAAATGATGCTCAGCAAAGCATCGGCAGCCAACATCAATTCGGAGATTCCTACTCGGGCCTTCAATGTATTTTTTGGGCTTGGGATTCCTTCACCGCTTCAGTCTGAGGGCTTTGATGGTGTGTTAGAGCCGCTCAAACCACTTGCAAAAAAGCTCTTGATCATGCGAAACATTGATCAAGTTCGCGCCGACGCGAATGGAATTAATGCGCACTTCGATGGAGCCACTGCAGCCTTCACTGCGGAACCTCCCAACGGAGAAGCCAAGGCAGGTGGCGCTTCGATCGATCAAGTCGTTCGACAAACTTATCATCCCAATGGTCTTCCCGCAGGAATGGTTCCGACACTGGTTGCCGGAACATTTTTTCGCCGCAGCCGGGTCGGTCGATTTGTTCATTCTTACAACGAAAATGGAACGGTTGCCGCCGCGATGCAGGAACGTCCTCGTGACGTCTTTGATCGTGTGTTTGGTGCGATCGCAAGCGGCGACGTCAAAGATCCTCGGAAACTTCGTCTCAAACGAAGCGTTCTTGACTCTGTCGTTCAAGAGTACAAACACTTTACTGGCCCCAACTCACCATTGGGTTCAGCCTCCAAGTCTCGCGTGAACGATCACCTTGAGCGAATCCGCGAATATGAGCAGCGTGCTTATGCGCTCAAGGACAGCCCCAAGCAAGGCAACTCGGGACTTCGAAACGGACCACAACGACCGGTGCGTTCCAAACTAAAACATGGAGGGGCAGCAGACCCAGGAGGGCAGGGGATCGACATGCCGCTGGAGGACTTGGTAACGGAATGGCGATTGATGGCAGATCTGTACGCCATGGCAATCGAGCTTGATCGCGTCCGCTTTGGTTCGCTTACTTTTCTGGCGGCAGGCGAACGGCTACGAATTACTGGAGACTACGAATACGACGGGCGTAAGATTTTTACTTTTGACGATGCGAAACAGCTAAGAGCCAGTGGAGATGCCGGCTGTAGTCACGAGTGGTGGCATCGGTTCAATCCTAAAAAGGAGAATGAACAGCTTCGCGCTCACGCTCACATGAAAATGCGAGAGGTCGCTTACTTTTTGCAAAAGCTCGATGCGTTAAAAGAGCCCAATGGTAAAAGCGTTCTAGAAAACTCCATGCTAACGATTTCCACCGAATCCGGAGATGGTCGCCATAACGACTCCAAACGTGAGCTTTCGGGAATTTTCCATGCGATCACCGGCGCTAACGGACGATTTAAGACGGGCCAAATCATGGATGTTGGCCACGAAGGACTCGACGTCTACAACACGATGCTGACTGCGATGGGCAGCCAGAAAAAACTGGGGCCAGCGGATCGACAATCGGCGAACACGGACAAGATTTTGGCATAGAGCCCATCTACCGCAACGCACTACCCAATCAATGACAAGTAGAAATCATACGTCTCTTGTTTGAACACAATCGCGTCGTCCAAGTCCCCGGGCAAATATTCCTTTGGCTCAAATGTCGACGTCACAACCTCGCGAATTTCGCCCAAACCTGACAGTTCGCCACACCCCATTGCTTGCGTCAGCAAGTTTCCAATCGCGGTCGCTTCAACAGGGCCACAGATTACAGGGCGATTCATGGCAGCGGTCGTAATTTCATTCAACAGTTCGTTTTGAATTCCACCACCGACGATATGTAGCACTTCGATCTCGGTGTCTAAAACCGATTCAAGCTTGTCGACCGTATGCCGATAGCACCAACCAAGACTGTCCAAACAGCAACGAACCAGATCGCCCATCGTTTCCGGCTCTGGTTGATCAGAGTCGAGTGCAAATTTTCGAATCTTTTCCGCCATCTGTCCCGGAGCCGCAAATTGTGGCGCGTTGGGATCAATCAAAGTCCGGTTCGGTGTTGCCGTTCTGGCTTGATCCGCCAAATCGGCAAACGAAACTTCTTCACCCGCCTCGACCCGCTCACGACGAAGCTCCTGAACCAGCCATAGCCCGGCGATATTTTTCAAAAACCGCGTCGTTCCCGACAGCCCCAACTCATTCGTAAATGGAGCTTCGCATGATTCCGGTGAGGCGACGGATTCTGTTAATTCTGCACCCAATAGCGACCAGGTTCCACTTGAAAGATACGCCCAAGCTCCGGCTTGTCGGTCCGAATCGACAGGCACCGCTGCAATCGCAGACGCAGTGTCATGCGACCCAGGTGCAACAACAGCAACCGACTCAGAAAGCCCCACCGCCGACGCCAGTTCAGGCCGCAATGTTCCAAGAGTAGTGCCTGGCTCAATAATTTTTCCAAAAACATGCGTCGGGATTTTCAGTTGTTTCAACAACTCAACGTCCCAATCTCCGTCACTTAGCTTGAGCATGCTGCTTGTGGAAGCGATCGTTTTCTCAGTTGCCATCTCGCCCGACAACCAAAAATGAAAAATGTCCGGAACAAACAACAGTCGGTGAGCAGCCGCGAATAAATTGGGCTCGCGGGTGTGACGTGCGGCGACTTGGAAAAGCGAATTGATCGGCATTAACTGAATGCCGTTACGAGCATAAAGTTCGTGCTTGCCACCTACCTGTTCAAGCACCTTCTCCATCGATTCCACATTTTGCGGGTCTCGATAACAATGCGGGAGCGTAAGAAGTTCACCGCTTTCACTAACCAACGACCAATCAACTCCCCAAGCATCAACGCCGATCGTTTTCAATTCGATCTCATTCTCTTGGCACCATGAGTTGGCGTTACGCATCCCTTCAATAATGTTCTGCCAGATGCCGGTAAAATCCCAAGTCGGCCCAAAGGGTAGCAAACACGGATGATGCTCAAAACGATGAACTTCTTCCAAAGTCAACTTTTTCGACTTCACATCAAGCGTCCCGACGATCGCCCGCCCGGAGCTTGCTCCTAAATCAATTGCCAAATGTGCCGTTGGCATTTCTCTCACCTCTGTCGTTCTTAAGCATCCGAATTGGTTACTAAATTGTGACTGAAAAAACTGTCATCGGTAGCCGATTTCACGACGTTGATACAAATTTAGCTCGGAATTGGGGCGTTCATCCAACATCCGCAGAGCCAACCGAAACGGCAAAGTTTGCCTCAGGGTTGAATTCGGCATGAAACCAACGCCTGTTACCAACATCCAGGATTCCACCGCAAATCCTGAAGAATAGGATGCTTTCCCAATCTTGTGATGAACACTCTGGTGCCGCGACGTTAACTAATGACAAGGCAAAGAAAGTCCGACAGATCAGCCTGGATCCATGGCACAGGTAATTTCGGAATTCGAGGAACCCAAACTCGGAGCCCGAAAAATTACTTGGCCGGTAAAAAACAACATCCGTTTGTCAGGCATGGTTGAACGAATTTAATCAGGTACATGACCCAACCAAAATTACGTCGGATTTGACGACCCACAAGTACGGCATCATTGATCATTTTCTTATCCCTCGTTCTGTCGAGGCCGGCGGGCTCGACTTTGAACCGAACAACTTTTTCAATCGAACAAATTTGGAGAGTATTATGTTTTTAAGAACAAGTATCCTTGGCATGCTGTGCATCGCACTAACAACATCGTCCCTGGAAGCACAAGACTTTCGCACGTTGGGAACACGACGTGGTGCAATTACCGGAGCAGTGATCGGCGGACTGATCGGCGGCAAGAATGATGAAGTCGCGGCAGGCATCATCGCGGGCGGATTAATCGGCGGCGTGACCGGCCGTGCGATTGGAAATCGAATGGATGCCAACTCCTATGGGTATCAGCAGAGCTATGGACATCAGAACTACGGACGTAGTTATGCCCAGCCTGCATACAACCATTACGGTCACTATGGCCAACAGCAAAATTTCGGTCGCGCTCAAACGATCGTTCAGCCACAGCCGCAAATTCAGTATTCAAATGGCTATGGTGATCGTGGATTCAACAACGGTGCGAACTACGGATATGGCCAAGGCGGCTATAACAATCAGGGGAACTACCAGAGCTACGGCCAAGGTAATCAAGGATATTCCAGCCACGGTTTCGGCGGACACTCAGTACTTCAACGCGGTTGGTAATTTAAGATTTGAAATTTGAAATCGAAGATTTTGAAATAAGAGACCGA
This sequence comes from uncultured Pirellulaceae bacterium, assembly GCA_964595515.1. Lineage (GTDB taxonomy): Bacteria > Planctomycetota > Planctomycetia > Pirellulales > Pirellulaceae > Mariniblastus. The sequence goes on along the minus strand of CAZQQR010000050.1, from coordinate 3,075 downwards.
AGATTTGAAATTTGAAATCCAAGATTTGAAGTAAGAGATCGAATTTGAAATCAAAGATTCAAAATTTGAGATTGGAAATTTCAGATCGAAGACATGAACTCGAAAATTTGAAATTTGAAATTTGAACTCGAAACTTTAAATTTGAAATTTGA
>CAZQQR010000050.1:0-2823 GCA_964595515.1 uncultured Pirellulaceae bacterium | reverse complement strand
AAATTTGAAATTTGAACTCGAAACTTTAAATTTGAAATTTGAGATGATTCAGAGTTTTGATATTTGAAATCGAAATCTGAAATCTCAGATTTGAAACCAAAATCTGAAATCTCAGATCCTTAATCGCCATGTAAACAAAAGCGAACCTAACCGGTTCGCTTTTTTTCATCCCCGCTCGATATCCAACAATCGCTGCTTCCTCCACAAACCTCCCGCGTATCCACTCAACGTTCCATCGCTACGAATCACACGATGGCATGGGATCAACAACGCCAAACGATTATCTCCGTTCGCCCGGCCAACGGCCCGTTGAGCACCTTTTTTGCCAATCTTTCGCGCGAGCCCTTCGTAACTTAACGTCGTACCATAAGGAATTTTTCTCAGTTGCCCCCAGACTTTCGTTTGAAATTCCGTTCCCGGGTAACTCAGCGGCAAATTAAACTCTTCTCGCTTACCCTCAAAATATTCTTTTAGCTGAACCGTCAACTCGACCAACAGATCATTGGATCCCGTTGCCAACGGCCGCGACGTATATTTAATCAAACGCTTAAACTGAGTTTCCAACATCCTTCGATCGGCAAACTCCAACAACCAAACCGATTCATCATCCGCGGCAGCGACCATTGGGCCCAATGGCGTCGGTATTCGATTGATTGTCAAAGGCAACGCATCTTTGTCGATTCGCGTGGGAGCTTCTCCGCACCATTTTTGAAAAGCGTCACGAAAACCGCTCAGTGACTGATACCCATTATCAAGGGCCGCTCCCGTCACAGATTTTCCGACTTGAATCTGTCCCATCGCATCGGCTAACCGGCGAGAACGCAAATATGATTGAAAGGTCATCCCATGATGTGATTTGAACCAACGCCGAATCTTCTCCGGTTGAATTCCGTGTTCTTTTAGCTCAATGTCTGACCAGCGTCGCGAACGGTCGGATTCGACTTCTACCAAAAAATCTGTCAGCCATTTTGGGGCCGCACCAAACACCTCAAGTGGTCGACATTTCTTGCAAGGCCGAAACCCGGCGGAGAGACAATCTGTAGCGGTTAGATAAAACTGGACATTTTCACGTTTTGGTTTTCGAGCGCTACAAGTCGGTCGACAAAATATCCCCGTCGTTCGTACACCCACAAAGAACACGCCCTCATACTCGGAATTTCGCTCCGTCAAAGCGGCATACATCTCGTCAAAAGATGGCAATTGGGCGTCGGTAAAAAGTGATTGATTCATGCCCTGATTTTACAGTCTTCGTAGATTGACACTACCGAAAACTGAACATCGAATTCCAGTTCTGACAACTGTTTGATTCTTGAAACTATCCGTAACTCGACTATGCTACGACAAGCAAATTTTTGCTGGGTCGCTCGTAAATTTTAGCGACGAGAAGTGAAATATTCAAAATTGACAAGCGGATCCGACCATCGTTTGAAACACGATTGATTCGAAATGACCGCACGAGAAATTTAACTTTGGAGAAAAAATGAAGCGTTTTTGTGCCTCGGTGATCGTTGTCGCCATCGCCCTTTTAATTGCACCTTCCGCGTTTGGACAAACTTCTGTCTGCCCGAAAGATGAAGTCCTGCAATTTGGCAACCTGTTCGGCTACTCAACCATGGTTTGCAAAAAGGAAGGCGAAAAGTGTGGAAATGCCAACTCTGACGTATTCTTTTTTTACGTTAACCGCGTGAACAACCTTGGCTGCGGCTTTCTGAAAGACTGTGGCAAGTGCCGAACGCCTCAAACTGCCAACGGCAACCTTGCTGGACGTCCGAGCTATTACCGCTACGCTCACAACTTCAACATCAATCGTCAGAACAACGTTAACAGCGGCGTGTTCCTCGATTCGACCAAAGGCATCTCAAAAACGAATGGGCTTGAGTTTGCGGCCACCGAAGTCAACAAAAGCAAAACTTACTACGCGATCTTCAATGTCTCAGTCAAGTATCAGCTCCCTAAATCAGAAAAAGTTGAGTACTTGAGCTGTCCCGTTGCACTTCAGTTGGCGGTCAAGCCACCGGTCACCGATATTCTGGACGCCAAATTAGAACGGACAAAGTTGAAAGTCACTGGCACGGATGACAAGGAAACAGAATTTGCTTTGATTCTTCAGGACAGTAGCGGTCAGGTTTATCTTAAGTCTGATCTTCTAAAACGAGGTGCAACAGAAACGATTCCAGATCCTGCACCAAAGAAAAAAGAAGACGCTAAAAAAGAACCAGCGCCAGCGGCGAAGAAGTAACGCATTGCTCGTTTGCCATTCAAACGTTCTTCGTTCGTTTTGCATCGAGTGAAACGTTCAAATCAAATGTGAGAATCAAACGTTCGCGTCAATCAAAAACAAAGGCCAACCGATTTCGGTTGGCCTTTTTTCGTAAAGTATCGAGTCTGCGAAGATCTATTGCTGAGGAGTTACCGCAAGAACGCTTCGTGCAACCCACCATCGACATTGATGATCTGCCCCGTCGTTTTGCTCGAACGGTTAGACGACAAAAAGTAGATTGCCTCCGCTTGGTCAGCGGGAGTAATCGCTTGCTTAGTCAGCGTTCTTTGAGCGTAGAAGTTCGCGAGCTTATTGCGAAGCTCATCATCTGAATCTGACTCCTCAAAAGGAATGTCGTATTTCGTAAGACTCGCGATTACGCGATCTCGGGGAAACATGGTACTTCCGGCAACCACAGTCGCTGGCGCGACCGCATTGACGCGGACGGTTGGAGCCATCTCAATTGCCAGTTCACGAACCAGATGATTCGCTGCCGCTTTTGATGTGTCATAAGCAACCGATCCCTTTTTGCCGACGACTCCATTGACGCTGGTCGTCAAAAC
>CAZQQR010000049.1:20582-23460 GCA_964595515.1 uncultured Pirellulaceae bacterium | reverse complement strand
CAATACATTACGCAAGAACGACAAAAGATCACCATCGAATTGGACAGTTTGCAAATGATGCGAATCGGCGACCTCGTTTACCTTTCAGAGTCTGAACAAGTCTCGCCAATCGGCACGGTGACACGGATCGTTTCCGACAAAGAAACTGAGCAAGAGAGTGTCTACAGCCGAACATGGAAGTGGATTGGGATCGGCAACCAAGAAGCGGCCAAGCAACGAAAAATCGTTCGGTACGCCAACAAAGCTGAGATTACCTTTTTCGGAACGGCGCCACAGCTCGATTCCAATGACCGGCTTGAGTACCACAACGCTCCTGATTCAACGGCGTGGGTTTTACAAACGATGCTGCATGACGAAAAACGAAAAGAAATCAGCAAACTGATCATGGATGCTTTTCGACAAAATCAAGCTGACATCGTTGATGCGTTCAAACCGGTAGTAAAGGCTTCCCTTAAAGAAGCTTCCGGTCTTATCAAACAAGATATTGAAAAAGCATTTAAAGCCCGCGAAGACCAACTTAAAAAGATTGGCGAACATTACCAGTCGGAAATCGTCGAGAAGGAATTAGTCCCTTTGATCAAGGACCAAATCTGGCCTATCGTCGAAGAAGAAAGTCGACCGCTTGCGGAAATGGTTGGGCAAAAAATCTGGAAAGAAGTTTCCGTTTTTCGATTCGGCTGGCGATACCTTTACGACAAAACACCGCTTCCGGACCAGAAGCTAACGCAAAAAGAATTCAAACGATTCGTGGATGGCAAAGTCGTTCCGATTCTTGAGTCTCACATCGGCGATTTTGTAAGTTTACAAAAGAACATCCTGCAGCGAGTTTCCGCCAACGAAAAAGTGAAAGCCAAACTTGCTGAAACGGCGAGAACAGTCGCCAGCGATCCTGCCGTGAAACAACTGGTAAGCGAAGTACTTCAGGAGGTTTTCATCGAGAACGATCGCCTCCAAGGGGTTCTTCGAGAACGCTGGACAGGCCCCGAAGCCCAACACGCGCTTAACCTTGCCAATCAACGGCTTGAACCAACGATCAACGAAATTGGAGCATCGCTTTTCGGTTCTCCCGATACAAAAATTACTCCTGAATTCGCTCGCGTTCTCAGGCATCGAATATTACACAAGGACAGCCGCTGGTTCATGCTCGTGAAAAACGAAAAAAATTCAGACACGTTGCCCACCGGGGACGCACCGTCGTCGCTACCGGTCCGCGTTGTCACAAGTTACACGACAGCTCCTTACGCTCCGGCGAGGGATCGCAATTGAACATCAAACCAACACACCGAAAATCCAGCAATGTTTCACAATCTGCCCCAACCAAGGGAACAGGAATTTCACTTTCCAACATCAACGTTTGGGCAGGCACACAACACTTGCTCAAAGGGACGAGCGCAGAATTCCCTGTCGGCGAAATCTCGCTGATTGTCGGCCCCAGCGGTGTTGGAAAATCTATTTTACTACGAATGATGGCCGGATTGCTTGGGCCAGTCTCCGAAGGCATCAAGTGGAAGGGGCAAATCCAGGTTGACGGCGGCAATGCGGTATCCGGAAAGGCCGGCGTCGTCTTCCAGTCATTTGCTTTGTTTGACGAACTTTCACCGATTGCGAACATGGAGTTTGCGAAATCCTCCGGTAGGGAACACGCCAATCCCATTCCGTCCAAAGAACTTCTGCAACAACTCCGAGTCCCAGCCAATGTTCCAACGTCACGATTGAGCGGGGGACAACGACAACGACTCGCCATCGCCAGAACGCTGGCCTACAACCCTGCCGCGATTCTTTACGACGAACCAACTTCGGGGCTCGATCCAACCACAGGCCGTCAAGTCGCTGATCTGATCAAGGAAACACACGAGCAATTTGGCAAGACATCCGTCATCGTGACGCATGATTATAACTCGCTCATGCCGATCGCTGATCGGGTATTTTTGCTTGACCCCCAAGCCGGCCAATTGGTTGAGGTACCACGAGATCAATGGGAAACTATTCCCGGAAAACTCGCTCCGATGGCCACCGCCAATGTAAAAAAACACGAACAGCTCACGCCTCCAACATTTGCTGAGCGATTCCAAGAAGCCACCACTGATTTTTTTGTTAGCACCGCGAATGTTGTAATCGCGATGTTTTTGGGAATCATTAGCCTGGTCCCAATCTGGAAAAGCCCCGCTTGGGGGATGCGATTTTTTGCCCATTACTGCCGACTGGTTTTTGGCCCGACGGCTTGGTTGTATTTGATGGCGTCGGGTTTGATCTCCGGGTTTGTCACCACTTATTTTACTTTTGAGTTTTTACCTTACGCAAAATATACCGAACCGCTTTTGGCCGAGGACCTTTTGACGGCGTTGGGGTTTGCCACCTATCGAATTTTTGTGCCTGTGCTCTCGTGCGTCTTGATTGCAGCCCGTTGCGGAGCCGCCGTCACTTCCGACGTTGGTGGGCGGCAGTATGGTAATCAAATCGACGCCATGAAAACGTTTGGCTCCAGCCCACGTTCTTATTTGCTGACGCCAATCATGTGGGCGTTCTTACTGGGCACGCCGCTGCTCAGCTATGCCGCATACTACATCGCAAAATTGACCAGCCTAGTGACGTTTGTAATTTCAGATCCTGTTCGTGGTGCTGATTTCTGGCATCAACACTTCCATCGAGGATTGGAAATCTACGGCCAATTCACCTATGTAGGTTTCTGGTGGTTGATAAGCAAGCTCTTGGTCTGTGGACTTGGAATCGGAATCATCGCCTATTACCAAGGACGCAAACCGAAATATTCAACGACAGACGTGAGCATCAGCGTCACCTCCACTATCCTGTGGGCAACCCTGTTCGCACTTAGCGTCCATTTTGTGTTTGCACTGTTCGAATACCAAGGCGTGGTGCC
>CAZQQR010000049.1:12923-20482 GCA_964595515.1 uncultured Pirellulaceae bacterium | reverse complement strand
AGAATCCAACCTCACCGCTTGTCGGCAGGCTGATCCACACGCAAATGTCGCTTTAAAAACTCCAATCGCTTTTTTGCTGCCCAGCGCGATTCTCCAATTCCGTGACCGCCGCCAGGGACAAGGACAAACTCAAAATCTTTGTCTGCCTTGATCAAAGCACGAACGACTTGCGTTGTACTCGCCGGATCCACATTCCTGTCTTTCTCTCCCACCGTAAGCATCAAATGCCCTTGCAATAAATGAGCATTCTCCATGTTCGAATTCTCTTGATAGCTTTTATCAATCGGAAATCCCATCCACTGCTCATTCCACCACATTTTATCCATCCGATTGTCATGACAACCGCAATCAGCGACGGCAACGCTGTAAAAATCATTGTGCCATAGCAAAGCCGCCATCGCGTTCTGCCCGCCTGCCGATCCGCCATAGATTCCGACACGAGATAGATCCATCTGTGGAAATTTTTTCGCAGCAGATTTCATCCAAGCAATTCGATCGGGGAACCCGGCGTCCTTTAAGTTCTTGTAGCAAACATCGTGAAACGCTTTTGACCTCCAAGCCGTCCCCATGCCGTCAATCTGAACAACAATCATTCCAGCATCTGCGATCTTATGCTGTGTCGGATAGCGATCACGAAATCGCTTGGGTACGTGATGGTCATGTGGTCCAGCATAAATATTTTCTACCACTGGATATGTTTTATTCGAGTCAAAGTCTTTAGGAAAATGCAGGATGCCCCAGATTTCCGTCTTTCCGTCTCGCCCCGGCGCTGAAAAACGCTCGGGAAGCCGGCGATCCGAAAACGATGCCGATGTATCTCTTCGACTAAGCTCCGAAACCAACTCGCCTGAATCGCTTTTTCGCAATTCTACAACTGGGGCTAGATCCACTCGCGACCATGTATCAACAAAGTACTCGCGGTCTCGCTCAAAAGTCACCGAGTGCGTCCCATCGCCCTCGGTTAAAACCTTAAAGTTCCTACCATCAAAATCGACTCGGCAAAAATGCTCGTGGTAAGGATCTTGGTCTGCAATAACGCCAACCGCATAAAACCAAACTTTCTTCTCCTCGTGATCAATTTTCTCAATGCGTTTGATATTCCATTCGCCTGCGGTTACGGCATTGACGACCGTCCCCGATTTCATGTCAATTCGGTACAAGTGATTCCAACCGCTTCGCTGGCTTGCCCACAGCAACTGCTCGTCGTCCAAAAACTCATAAAACGTTTTTGCTCGCGATGTATGTTCTAAAAACGTTTCGCTCGTATTTTCTGCGATCGTGGTAACACTTCCATCCGCCACCGAAATTTCCAGCAAACGAATTACCTTGTGTCCGCGTTCGTTGTAATGAATCCAGAACCGGTCGCCCGAATCAGACCATCGCACAAAATGCGTCGCATACGGTGTTGGAAATAGCTCATTGGAAATCGGAATCTCTTTTTGGTCTTCCATCGAAAACAATCGATACGTCTTTACCTCGACCGGATCTCCGGGTTTGGGATAAGTGTACTCTCGCAGTTTTGGTTGCAATTGATCCGTCGGTGACGACTCCACGTAGAACACTTTTCGTTTTTCAAACCAAGTTCTCTGGACCGCAAGTAGATTCTTGAAACCGGCATTCCACCGAATCTCACCACGCCCCGAATCCGTGTTGCCGGGAAGCCGCGAAAACGAATTCTTCTTGGTACCATCACCCGCCAGTAGAATCGGATCAGCAGACGCACCACCTTTTTTTGGTTTGAGCCACAAATCATGCTCATCGACAAACGCCTCCCAAGGATTCTGAGCGGCATCTATCTCTCGTTTGTTTCGTTTCTCTCTTCTGCCTTGTTTTGTTTTAATTGCAGCGATGGACCGCTTGCTAATCTCGATTTGTGCCCCCTCTTTCGCGGCAAAACAAGCCAGCGATTTTCCTGCCGCGTCTTTCACCAACCAAACATGCCCAATGTAGGTCGACATCGGAAGACTTTTACTCGGAGCAACTTTGCCGTAAGAAGTTAACCCGCGCCGACTGTTCACCCAGAACAGCTCTATCTCACCTTCCAACTGATTCACAATCGTGATGTCAGTTCTCTCATTGCCGTTAACGCTTGGTCGAATCGGCATGAATAATTCAGCGTCAAACTGATTTGCATCAATTTTTGACAATTCACCGGATCGAGGATCCAACTGCCAAGCTCCCTGGGGAGCTGACAACAGTATTTTTTCCTGCAAGTTTCGCTCTTCGTTTTGCTTCTTCGAGCTAACGAACTCGATTCGAGTGAAAGGCAACTTGTTTTGGTCGATCTTCTCTTTTAATTCTTCACTCAGCGTCTTCGCAATAAGTCCATGATCGAATGCCTTGGACTTTTCTCCCGCCAATACATCCACGCGATAGTACGTTCGCGTTTCATTACCCTTGTCGATGTAGAGGCACTGAGTCCCGTTTTCATTCCAATTCAGCTGAAGGCTTTGAGCCACCAAGTCCGACTGGACGAGAACAAGAGTGACGACGGAAATACACAGTAGCTGGAGGATAGAGTTGAACTTCATGAAATTGCAGACTTGGATGGACGGGAGGGTGGCTGTCAAACCACCGTTCTATTCTGTGGACAAGTGCTGACACCGAACAAAAGGTATGGCAAAGGCACTAGATATTCAAACTGAGCGAATTTTTGCGTTGAAGTTGATCGAGTCAGCGAGTGGAGCTATCGCAAGCATTGGGATAAATCGATTCGAAGATGCAAAACACGTGCTCAAAGTTGGATCGACGGTGGGTCTGTTGTAGAGCATGCTATTCGCGCCGTTCCTTTAATTTCGTCAGGCACAGCCTGACCTACTTCTTATCGAAATTACGAACGCTCAGTTTGAGCAGTTAGGATTCAAGTCTAGCCAAAGATCATTAGTTTTGATCTTCGACTGGGAAACAATTCCGATTCGCTCCAAATATTTCCGGGCCGTTTCCATCGCATCCAGAGGTTTCTCATACCCGACATCCCATCGGGTCAGGCCGAACCACTCAGCCACCATGTCAGTTTTCAAACCGTATCGCTGGGCGATCAAGTCAATTGATTCATCGGAATTCATGAACTCAGCACAAGTTTGATTGACAACATTGAGCGCGTTTTTGATCGCGTCTTTCTTCGAAGCAATCGCTTCATCCCGGGCACAAACGACAAACGCAGGCCAGAGTGTTTTCCGAACGTCGACACGCCGGAATACCTTGCTCAACACAAATGGATTGGTCGTGTACTTTTCCCAAAAGAAAACGTCAGCGTCCGTTCCAAGTCGCTCGATGGCTCCATCAAGATTGCCAACCTTAACCAGCTCGACTTCGTCCGCATCCCACCCGCGTTCGACGGCATCTACAATTCCGATCAAATGAGATCCTGATCCCATTCGACTAATCGCGTAACGCTTGCCGCGAATTTGATCAATCGTCTCGATTTCGCTTTCGTTCGCGACATGGATACCCCAAATCAAAGGAGAGGCAACATACGTCTTGACGATTTTGGCAGGATTGCCATTGAGAAGATCGGCGACACAGCCTTCGGTAAGGAGTAGCGCAAGGTCCGCTTCGCCCCCGCGCAAAGCACGAGTCATCGCGCCGGTGCCGCCTGAATGTTCAACAAACTCGACTTCGACACCGACCCTCTCAAAAGCTCCGGTCTCAATCGCCAAATGCCATGGCAAATTGAAGTGCTCCGGAACTCCGGCCACAATTAGCCGCGTGAGGGATTTCGTCATCTTCAAAACTTCAAAAAGAAACTGAGTGTCATGCTTCGATTTGACTCTTACAAAACGGCAAACCAAGCGACCGGCTGACATTCAAAACTAGTCAGCCCAAGTGTTGACACAGTTCTAGTCTTCGCGGCTGGTTACTTCGAGCAAGTGGTAGCCAAACTGCGTTTTAACAGGCCCTTGAACCGTGTTCACGTCAGCACTAAACACGACTTGATCAAACTCAGGAACCATCTGTCCTGGACCGAATTCTCCAAGCTCGCCACCTTTTTGCCCAGAAGGACAACTTGAGTTTTCCATCGCAGCCTCAGCAAAGTCTTTGCCGCCCTCAATTTCTGTTTTAAGTGCTTCACACTTCTCAAGCGTCTCAACCAAAATATGTCTTGCTGTCGCCTTGGCCATTTCCAAATTACCTTTTCGAAAGTTCTTAAACGTCAGTTTGTCTGACGCTTTGTTAATTAATCAGCTTTTAAGATTAGCCAATCTTTTCCAGACTTGCTACCGGGCGGATTCCCAGGCGACAAAACCCGTAGATTTACGAGGTAAAGATTCAATCGACACTTTGACCTCACAAAAAAAACGTCCTCAAGGAACCCTTGAGAACGCATTTCAGTTTTACTGAAAACTTGGTTTTAAGAAACGGATCGTTACTAAATCTGGACCACTGTTTTCGCGCCTCCAACATCGAATACCAATTCAGTTATCGATTTGTCGACTTCGTAACCATAACTGTATTCCGCAATCGCCTGAGCACCGGCTGTTGGAACAAACCGATCGATTTCGATTAAATAATTCCCATCTCTTACTACTGGATCATTGAGAGTCAGTCGATTTGAAATACTCGATTCGAAACGATAGAGAATCACAAAATTGGAAATCGAAAAGTCGAAATCCAAGTTTTGCAATTGCTGGATCAAATCATCATACCGACCCAACTCATTGATTTCTTCGATTTGACCAATCAACTGATCAAGCTCCACCGAATTCCCAGCCACGAACGAACTAATCCCCAAGTCGAACGGCAGTGAAAAATCATCCACATAACGAATCAATGAACTCGACACGGGCGCTGAAGAATTCGCCGCCGACTCGACTCCGTAGAAATGAATATTTTCAAACGCGTCATCAAAAACCCAAGCCCCTTGGTTGCCGTCCTCGATCGCAGTTCCTGTCTCCGAATGATCTTGAACCGTTAAAACATCAGGCACCGAAATCTGACTTTCGGACTCAAAAACGAACTTGGTATTGCGACTGGGTGTCACATTAAAAACACTCGGATCGGTTTTGGATCCGTTAACGCGGGCGACTTCAAGCGTATCATTGTATTTAACGATGCCAGGCAGCCTCGAGAACGTGATTGACGATTCGTCGACATGATAGGTCGTTGTTTGACCACGTCTGTCGCCAGTGAACTCAATCAATCCTTCACTGGAATCAAAATTCTGATCGTTGAGATACAGCCGATCGGTTCCTGTTCCGCCATTAAAGTAGACGTCGCGGCCAAAATCGTTGAGGGCTCCCGATCCGTTGACGCCCCCGATCATCACAGAATCATCTCCTCCATATCCATGAATCTCATAGGCGGCTTTGGTGCCAGTGAAGACAAAATTATCGTTGCGCTCTGACCCGTGAACGTCGACCTTCAAATAGCCTCCGAAGGAAGTGTGTCGCACCTTAGCGCCCGTCTCCAAATGAATCGATTGATCCACGTCAAAATATAGATTCGTTCCATCGCCAGCGCGATCAGCCAGAATCAGCTTCGACGTAAACCTGAGATAACTGAGTTCACTCGGCCCGGCAGTCAGAAACAACTCATAGGGAATTTCGCTGACCATAACATCGTGCTGAATCGTATCTAGCGTCGCTTCGTTCAAGTTCATGTGCGAACCGACTTGGACTTCCGTCATATTGTCGAATCGAAGCTCCCTCGCTGTTTCCTGAACCCAAACGTAATTGATGCCTTGGTAGCGTGAGCCTTCAAAGCTGTCAAAGTTGAAGACCTCTGTACTCTGACCCGTGGCACGATCAATCACGTAAGCCCAATCGGCACCGATGATCCAATCAAGTGTTTGACTGACGCCAATTTCTAGTTTGTTGCTTTGATCTGGATTGCCTATGTAGCGATCATTTTGAAAACCGTTCTCCATCTGACTGATGGTGACCTCTAGAGGACCCGAGACACGACTTTTGTCGACAACATCAAATCCTAATCCGCCCCAACCCTCAGCTTTATTCTGCCCATCAAATTCAAACCTATCGTCTCCGCCTTCGCCAAATCCAAAAATCTTGTTGGGTTCTGTTGCAACTGGAACGAACGAAATTGGAGCTGGCGATGTCGGTGTGGGAGATTGGTCAAAAGAGTTCACGTCATACTCAGGACCAAAGAACTGAAACGTGTCGTTGCCGTCGCCACCGAATACTTTGAGAGCAAAATCTTTCTCGGTAGAAATCAGGAACGTATCATTGCCGCCGCCAGATCGAATGACTTCAACATCCGCAAATCGAATGTTCCCATTCATGTGCCCCGCAGCGTACACATCCACAATTTCAAATTGGTGATCACCAGTGACGGAGTCACCTTGCGCATCCCCGCTGCCTGTCGAATACCGATTGAACCCACCAAGCTCCCAGTAGTTGTCGCCACCATCAACAACTAGTTCCTCAGTCGCCGCCAAGGTAATCTCCGCGGTGATCCTATGGTCGATCGTAATCGAATCGTTGCCCAACCAAAGATCGATGAACAGGCCATCCGTCACGTCCACGCCTTCGGTTAGACTGCCGTTGATAACGACGTTTACTGTCGTCTCATCAACGAATTCTAATTCAAAGACATCGTCAGAAGCGGTACCGTACATCGGCACTGCCGCCAACAACTGACGGGCTTCTAACGATTGATAGTGAAAACTTGATTTTCGCGAAGCACGCGGTTGTCGTTTTCCGGGATGTGCCATCTCACCGTCTCCAGAGAAAAGATTCCAAGTCGCCTTGCCCGCTCTTAACTAGTTTAACCAATTCAATGACTCAATAGTAATCTTGACCGAGCCAAAGACTGCCCATCGCACCTGATAAGCAAACGGTTCAAATACTGAACTTCCCCATAGGCAACTTTTATATTGTGAAGACGAAACGGGTCGTTGGGTTCCCTTTTTCCAATGCAATCACGCCAAAAAACCTCGATTCTTCAAACGAATTTCACATACCTTTCCTTTGAAATCCATTCCAGAAGGGTACGGTCGTAGCGATTGCTCAAACGAAATTGCAGCTGACTTGATTTTTCTGACGATTAGTCAAGAATAGAACCATGGACACGATGACACCTAAACAACGAGAAATTTCCCAACGCGAGGATAAGATCCTCGAGATTGCGCGCGGGATCGTTGTCAAAGAAGGGTATCACGGTCTCAACATGGACCGGATCGCGGATGCAGTTAGCTATTCAAAAGGCACGATTTACAACCATTTTTCGTGCAAAGAAGAAATCATAATCGCCCTGGCGGCGAAAACCGCTGCCAAACGTGTCGAGCTGTTTCGACGAGCCGCAGAGTTTCGCGGCAAGCCTCGTTTTCGAATGCTCGCCATTGGGCTGGCCGCTGAAAAATTCGTTCGCGATTTCTCAGACTATTTTATGTTTGAAGAAATCATCATGCTCCCCTCAGTGCGCGAAAAAACGTCTGAAAAACGCCAATCAGTTATCCAAGGCTGTGAATTGCAGTGTATGTCAGTAGTGGCTGGCATCGTTCGCGACGCCATCGCTCGCAAAGATCTGCAACTACCCGAAAACGTCTCACCGGAAGAACTAGTGTTTGGTTTATGGTCGATGACCTCAGGTGCATACTCGAT